>NZ_CP031142.1:952500-1270000 GCF_014697215.1 Saccharopolyspora pogona | reverse complement strand
CGCGGCGATCTTGGTGCCATCAATGGCCACTGTGGACAACCGGACCATGCCCGCCCGGGCGCACAACGCCAGCACCTGAGCGAACACGCCTTCGAACGCGTCGATGTTGTCCTTGCGGAACCGGGCGATCCGGGTGTGATCCGGCACATCCTGCGCACAGATCACCCGGAAAGCCACATCCGTTTCGCACAACCGCTCAATCTGACGTGACGAACGCTCACCCACCGCATACCCATAAATCAACAACCCCAGCAGCACCCGCGGGTCATACGCCCGACGCCCGGCACCACCCAGCAGATACCGGCCACAGAACGGCTCGATATCCAACTCGCCGACAACATCCAGCACAAACCACGCCAGATGACCCGCAGGCAACCACTCCCGCATATCCACCGGAAGCAGAAACTGCTGATCACGATCAACCCGCCGAAACCCCTTCGCCACCCCACCATGATCCCATCCGGACAAACCGGAAAACGCAACAGGCTCCTACCGAGGCGAACAGGCCGTTCACCGCACACCAACAGCCCCGGGCTCACATCGGATGAACGGAGCGAACGGACAGTGATGATGTGTGTAGTGACGCCGCTGGTGGGTCTGACCCTCGAACGGACTGACGGCTTGCCTGTCCTGGAACGGATCTGTCGGCCTTACCGGGCGTTGCTACGCACGCGGCCGGACGGGCGTTTGTGACCTTATAGGAGCTTGGCTAGAAGCCCCGTCACTGTCTTGTCCTCCCGCCCGACCGGCGCGTGCCGCCCCAGGTAACGGACGCAAGGACGGACAGGACCAGCATGACGCAAGAAAGCCCGCGGATCATCGGCGGAGTCGATTCCCATGGCCAGACCCATCACGGCGCGGTGATCGACCAGGTGGGCCGGCACCTGGCCGACAAGGAGTTCCCCACCACCACCGATGGCTACCGGCGGCTACTGGAATGGATGCGGTCGCATGGTGAGCTCGTCGCGATCGGGGTCGAGGGAACCGGTGCCTACGGCGCCGAACTCGCCCGGGTACTCACCGCCTCTGGCATCAGCGTCATCGAGGTGGATCGCCCCGACCGTAAAACCCGTCGCCTGAGAGGAAAATCAGACTCGATCGATGCCTACGCCGCAGCCACCGCGGTGCTGGCCGAACGCGCCACCGGCATCCCGAAAAGCCGTGACGGTGTGGTCGAGGCCATCCGCGCCCTGCGCGTGGCCCGCACCAGCGCGGTCAAAGCCCGCACCCAGGCGATCAACCAGATCCGTTCACTGCTGGTCTCCGCACCGGCGGTGCTACGCGAGCAGATCACCGGCCTGAACACCGCCGCACTGATCACCACCCTGGCCCGGCTACGACCCGGCCAGGACCTGGCCCACCCGCCGACGGCCACCCGCGCCGCCCTGCGCCTACTGGCACGGCGCTACCAGGCCCTCGACACCGAGATCGCCGAACTCGACAACGCCATCGCCCCGCTGACCCAACAGGCCTGCCCGGACCTGCTGGAACTCCGCGGCGTCGGCACCCAGACCGCCGGTACCCTCCTGGCCGCCGCCGGCGACAACCCTGAACGCATGCGCTCCGAAGCCGCATTCGCCCACCTCACCGGAGCCGCCCCCATCCCCGCCTCCTCCGGCCGCACCGACCGCCACCGCCTCGACCGCGGCGGCAACCGCTCCGCCAACAATGCCCTCTACACCATCGTCCTGGTCCGCATGCGCCACGACGAACGAACCCGCGCCTACGTCGAACGCCGCACCCAGGAAGGACTCACGAAAAAAGACATCATCCGCTGCCTCAAACGCTACGTCGCCCGCGAGATCTACCACGCACTCACCACCACCCCCACAACACAACAAACCCCTCCAAAAACCCCCACAACCGCCGCTTGACATCTATAGGAGCATCCGTTCGTGTCGTCTACCGAGGCGAACAGGCCGTTCACCGCACACCGGTTGGCGAGGCAGAACCGGACCACTCCCGCAGTGACACCAGCCCCAGCCCCTCGCGGAATTAGCCAGCAGGATCGCTGCTGGCGGTGGCAATGTTGACGATGCCGAGATCCACACCGATGAACCCGGTCGGCTCGTACCGTTCGGTGTCGGGGATGTCCACAGTGACGGCGAGCAACCACATGCCGTCACGGCGCATCAGGTCACACTCGCCCCGCTTGAACCGGGCGAGCTTCGCAAGGCCGTGTTCGGAGCCGGTGAAGGGGATGTTTTTCATCCGCCCTTCAAGGGTCCACAGGGAGATGGTCTTTTTCTCCAGCGCGAAGGACAGATTCCGCGCGTCGTAGGGGTGCGCGCTGTCCAGGCGGAAGGAGATGGGCTTCGACTCCGCTTTGACGCGGCGCTGGGATCCTTGTGTGCCGAGGTTCCCGGCCTTGATGTTCGCCTTCAAGGTTACGTAGGCGTCGCACACCTTCTTGATGATGTGCTGCGCGGCCTGGGATCCGATCCCGGCTTCGCGGAGGTCGTTGTAGGTCAGTTTGCGCAGGTCGTAGTTGCGCTTCACGTCGCGGTCGAAAGCGACCTCGGAGACCTTGTTCGCTTGCTTGTTGAGTGCGTACAGGGTCGACTCCAGCACGGATACCTGCGTGGCATCCGGCTCAAGCTTCACCTGCACGACAATGTTCATACGGCACACGCTACTACATAGATCGTTTGAAAAAGTGCCGGTCGTGTTCCGCGATTCCTCCCGGCCCTGAAGGACCGGGGTTCCTCGCTTGAAGATGCTGAAACCCGTTGCCGGGACTGAGGCTTTTCGCGTCCGGGGTCAATCCGCGCCTGCTCCTGCCCGAACGAGCCGTCGGCCGATCCGGGCGATCTCGTCGATGATCGCGGCAGCGGCCGAGACATCGGCGGACAACGGGCGATCCCGGGCATCCGGATCGAGCGCGCCGCAAGCCCGTCGGTAAACCGCCCGGACCGGTTGCGCAGGGCCAGCCCCGCGCAACCGGAGCGCGCGGACCGCGGCCACCAGTTCGCAAGCCAGGACGAGCCGGTGCGCCTCCGCCGCGCGGCGGGACTGCCTGGCCGCCTGCGAGGCGAAACTCGCGTGTTCTTCGGCGCCCCTGGAAAGCACCACGTGGCCCACCGTCGCGGGATAAGCGGCGTTGCGCAGCTCGGCCAAGGCGGAACCAACGCCGTACTCGAGCAGCATGATTCCCGAGCTGCCCGGCGGGCCGGTGGCCAGGAACGGGCGCAGGCAGGTCATCTCGGGGTCGGTGAGCAGCGACAGCCTCCCTGCCGACAGTTGCGCGGTCGAGAGCATCGCCAGCCGCAGCCGGTCCAGCGCGAGGGCGAGCTGGGCGGCGTGGAACCCGCCGTGGTGCCGAACCTGCAGGTCGGTGATCAGCGGATTCTCGCCTGCGGCGTTGAGTTCCACGGCCAAGACCGAGTCGATGTCGGCCCAGGCCTCCAACGCGGGGCCGTGGACCTGTGGGAAGCACCGCAGACCGAACGGGTCCTGGATCCTGCGTCCAGCAGTCACCGCCCCGCCGAGCAATGCCAGCATGTCGGCGGCGACCCGGGCCGCTCCGGCGTGCGGCCGCCCTGCGTGCACCTCAGGCGCGAACGGCTCGGTCGACCCATCGACGGCGAGCAAGGTCAGCGCGGCGATCGGAGCGGTCGCATCAAGAAGCCCGTGCACCTCCTCCGCCGCCAGCGCCGCCTGGGCGATGGTCAGGGCGTTACTGCTGATCAACGCCAGGGCGTCGCCGTCGGTCATGATGACCGGATCCGGCGGCCGTCCCCCACCTGCCCAACTCGCCTCTCCCGCGAGAGCGAGCCCGAGTTCGGCCAACGGGCCGAGATCGCCGGTCCCGACGGCGCCGTGCTCGTGCACCTCCGGACAGGTACCGGCGTTGAGCGCGGTGACCATTGCTTCGGCGATAGCGGGTTGCAGCGCGGCACCGCGCAGGACCTGGTTCACCCGGACCGCCAGCATCGCCCGGACGTCTCGTTCGGGCAGCAGGTTCCCGATTCCGCTGGCATGGCTGCGAAGCAGCCGCATCCCGTGCGCCGCGCTTCCGGGCACCACTTCTGCACGGTTGGCACCGACGCCGGTGGTGCGCCCGTACACCGGCTGCGGCACGGGCTTCCGCGCGTTCAGCCAACGCTTTCGGAGGCGGTCCAACGCGGCCGGTGACGCGCCGACCCCAAGGCCGTCCGCGATCCGAACCACGTCCTCAGCGGCCAGTTCTGGACCGCCGAGGAGCACGGGATTTCCGGCGCGCACCGCACCCTGAACGGCAGTCACGACTCCTCCCTCCACGCGCAGCGTCAGATGAGGGCTGTGTCGTCGATGGGACGCAGCTCCTCGGCGTACGACACGGAAACTCGCCGGATCACGCCGCCGGACACGGCGTACTGCCCCATCCGCCACAGCGGTGGGGAGTACGCGTGGATCGAGACGCTCCTGCGCTCTTTGCCCGTGAGCCGGTGGATGTGCTCGGGGCCGCAGCCGAACACGAAGCCGGCGCCGACCTCGGTCGCCAAGCTCGGCCCGGCCACCGCCAGGTTGTGCTCGACGAGCGCACCCCCGGCCACCGCGACCGCGAACGAGGAGATGTCGTGGTCGTGCCAGCCCGTGTCGTTCTCCGGCATCCAGCACAGAACCCACACGTCGACGTGCGCGTCCCGGTGTAGCGATGCGTAATGCCGCTTGTAGTCGCTGAAAGCGACGTGGTGCCGCCACAGCTCCGGTCGGCGCGCCAGGTCCGCGACCAGGCCGAGCAGCTCGCGCGGGTCCAGGCAGCGGCCGGGCAGGGTTTCGAGGGTGAAACCGGTTGGCACCTCGCCGATCGGGAGCGCTCGCCGGGCAGGCACTTCGACAGTCGCGTGAGATTCGCCGATCACGGTAGTCCTCCTTCGAGCAGGCGACGCGGGTTCGAACAGCGGATGGCCCGGGAGGCGGCTTCCCCCAGGCCGGGATCGGTCGGCTCGGCGTAGGGGCGGTCGCTGCCGAGGACGACCGGGTCGATCCCGAGCACCCGGACCAGCGCGTCCACCCCGCGCGGCCCGTACGACGACGTGTCGACGAACACATCCGGGTCGATGCGGTCGAACGCCCCGCCCCTGGCCACCAGTCGCTCGTGGTGCACGGGTGCCAGCCCCGCTCCGGCGGCGAAGCAGATCCGCAACTCCGGCAGCAGCGCGCGGCCCGCGACGTGCCAGGACCACCACGCCGCCTGCATCTGCGCCACGTAGTCGACGACCGGCGGCCACCACCCGGGCACGCCAGGCGGGCAAGTCGCTGCGCCGGGGTGCACCATGACCGGTCGGTCGTGCTGCTCGCACACCGCGAGCAGCGGGGCGATGCATTCCACGTCAGCGGGTTTCCGCATGGCGTCGGCCGGGATCTGCAGGCCGACGCATCCGCTGCCGAGCGCGTCCCGCACCACCTCGGCGTCGGGTTCCAGCACGTTGGCCGCGGCCCACACCCGGAACGGATCGGGCAGCTCCAGCGCGCCACGATGCCATGCGTCCAGCAGCGGGCCCGCTTCCTCCGGCGGCAGCCATTCGATGGCCAGCGGGCTGGACAGCGAAATGACCGCAATCCCGTCTTCCCGGGCCGCGCGCTTCACCGGTTCGTGGTCGGCCGGGTCCACCTCGAACGGCGGCTCGCCCGCCACGTGCAGGGTCCAGCCGCGCAGCAGCGGCGGATTCGCCCGTGCGCGCAACGCGTCGATGAATTCCGCAGGCCACAGGTGCTGGTGCACGTCGATCATCAATCCGGGCACGGCAAAGCCTTGTGAAGCGTTTCAGTGAACGGCTTCAGTGAACCGCCTCAGCGGGCTTGCGGTCAAGGGCCGAACGCGTCCATCCGCCGCGCGCTAGGCTTTCCAGGTGCAACGCCGCAAGCGCCCCACGATCAAGGACATCGCGGCGGAGACGGGGCTCTCCCCTGCCGCGGTGTCCTACGCGCTCCGCGGCCTGCAGGTCCCCCCGGAAACCCAGCAGCGCGTGCGGGAAGTCGCCGACCGCCTCGGTTACGAGGCCGATCCGGTCGCCCGCGCGCTGGCCAGCGGGCGCACCGGGATGGTCGGCGTGCTGTGCAGTTCGCTCGAAGATCTGTGGCAGCAGAACTTCGCCACCACGCTCGGCAGGCGCTTCCTCGCCGCGGACCGCAACACCCTGTTCATGGACTCCGCCGCCGACCCTGCGCGCGAGGCGCTGCTCGCCAAGAACCTCCTCGACCAGCGGGTCGACGCGCTCGTCACGATCCCGGTCGACCCGACGTCCCGGCACTGGCCGGAAGCCGCTGAGCGGACCATGCTCGTCGCGATCGGCGACCCGCTGCCCGGGGCGTCCACCGCCGCCGAGGTGGTCTTCGACAACAGCCTGGGCGTCACCGACGCACTGAAGACCCTCAGCGCCGCCGGGCACGACGAGGTCCTGGTGCTGACTCCGGGACCGCGCCTGATGCGCCAACGCCCGGCCGAGAAAGTCGTCCACGAGGTCGCGCGCGAACTGCGGATGAGCTTGCGCGTCCTGGCCTGCCCCAACGACTTGACCGGCGCGGCCGAGGTGGCGCGGACCGCGCTCGCCGAGGAACCCCGGCCCACCGCGGCGTTCTGCCTCACCGACTCGATGGCCTACGGCGTCTACGAGGCAGCTCGCGATCTCGGCCTGGCCATCCCCGCGGACCTGTCCGTCCTCGGCTACGACGATCATCCGGTGTCCCGACTGCTGACACCCGCCCTGTCCACCTACCGCTGGGACGTGCAGACCGTCGTCGACGCGGTCGTCGAGCGCGTGCTCAAAGCGGTCGACAAGAACCGGCGCAGCCGGCGCAAGCTGATCGCACCGGAGCCGAAGCACCGCGACTCGGTGGGCAGACCACGCCGGTGACCGGACCTCGGGCTACGGAGTCGGGTGCTCCTCGACGAGGGGCTCAGGGGCCGACAGCCGCCATGCCTCGTACACGAGCTCCTTGAGCTCATCGGCGTCGATCCCCCGCAGATGCACGACCACCCAGCCGAATCCGCCTGCCGTGAACTGCACCTCGAACACGTCCGGGCGCTCGGCGACCAGTGCGATCTGCTCGGACAGCGTCTGCTTCAGGCCGACCGTCTCCGTTCGTGGCCAGTAGTAACCGAACCGCTTGCCGCGCACGCTGAACGACGTGTAGTCCCTCGCCTCCGCGCGCTCGACCTCGGCGAGGCGGTCCACCATCCGCATGAACTTACCGCTCGGCACACCCATGCCCAGCATTCTGGCGCACACCGCCGACGTTCCGGACCAAGCAACCTCCCGTGGCTGCGGCTAGCCCAACTACCCCATTTCGACCCGGCGCAAGATCCACCGATAGTAAGCTCCCGCCGAGGAACGATGGTGGACCTATTCGGACGAGACGAGTCGTTGTGCCTGCTCGCTAACGCCGCGGCGCAAGCGCGGGCCGGACGCGGCGGGCTCATCATGCTGCGCGCAAATCCGGGTCTCGGCATGACCGCCCTGCTGGACGCCCACTCGGCTGCGGCGCGCGGCATCGGCATGCGGTCGCACCGGATTGTCGTGCTACCGCCGAGCGGATGCACGGAGTTGTCGACCGGTGTGCCGGAGTGGACCGAGCCCGCCGTGGTCGTGATCGACGATCTGCACCGCGCGGACGACGCGACGCTGCTGGCACTGCATGCGCTCGCCGAAGGACTCCGCGACCGCTCGCTACTGGTCGTCACCGGGCGGCATCGCGGTACTACTCCCGCCCGGTTCGAGCGGCTCGATCGAATGGCAGTCGTACATGACCTGCTCCCGCTGGAGGACGACGCTGTCAGCGCTGTCCTCGCCGAAGTATCCGGTGGGGAGCCGCCGGAATCGCTGCTGCGGCTTGCGGACGAGGCCCGCGGCAACCCGTGGCTGTTGACCCGCCTCGCCGATGACGACCGCACTTCGGCGGTGACCGCCCGGGCGACCGACCTGGCGGGCGGCGACGCCGCCCTGCTGCGTTTCGCCGCGATCCTGAACGAACCCGCGGCGGTCGACGAATTGGCCGCCGTCGCCGAAAGGGCACCGGTGGACGTGCTGGCCGGGGTCGCGCGGCTGGCCGCGCTAGGGCTGGTCGAAGAGCAGGCCGGGCTGGTGCGGTTCCGGCATCCGGTGGTGCGCCGCGACGTGGCGGCGACCTCGGGGGGTTTGCGCGGTTCCGCGGCGCGGACGCTCGCGGGCCGCGGCGCCGCGCCCGCTGCGGTCGCCGAACAGCTCGCGCACACACCGATGGACGCCTGGACCCTGGCTTGGCTCGACGACCACGCCGACCGCCTCGCCACCCAGCCGACACCGGCGGTCGTGGAGCTGCTCGACCGCGCCGTTTCCTGGCTCCCGCCCGGAAATTCGCGCCTGCACCCATTGCGGGCCGCGCTGGCCGAGGCGCTGATGTGGTCGGGCCGGGTTGATGAGGCGCTGCGCGCCGCCAACACCAGTCTGGCCGCGCATCCGGACCCGCCGATCAGGCACCGGCTGCGCGCGGTGCTCGCCCTGAGCTGCATCCGGGAGATGGATCCCGAAGGCGCCGCAAGGGCCCTCGATCCTGAACGGGTGCACGGGGAACTCCCCGGACGGCTCGCCGCGATCGACGCCACCGCTTGCCTGCTGGCCGGCGATCTGGAGGGCACAGAGCGCGCCGTCGAGGTCGCGGCACCCGAAGCCACGCACGACCCGCTCATCGAGGTGTACCTGCTGAACGTCCGCGCGACGGGTCTTTTCGTGTTCCGCAACCTCGCCGGGGCGCTGGAGGTGCTGGACCAGGCGGACGCACTGCTCGACATCGCGGTCTCCGACCGCGGCCAATGGCTGATGTCGCGCCTGCTGCGCGCGGTCGTCCAAGACCTGCGCCAGGACCGGACAGCGCTGCAGACAGTCGAGGAAGCGCGTCCGCTCGCGCGGGTGTTCGGCGCGGGCCTGCTGGCCTGGCTACACACCATCGCGGCGCTAGCCTCGTTCAACAACGGGCTGTGGGATCAAGCCCTCGACGAGATCGACGCGGCCATGGCCCTACCCGACCTGTACGGCATGGGCGGGCCGCTGCACGGGGTGGCCTCGTCGATCCTGCTGAACCGCGGTGACCTGCCCGGTGCTCGCGTCCACGTCGAGCTCGCCGAGCAGTCCGTCAGCCGCGGGGTCGCCGTGTTCTACGAGCAGATCACCGTGCTGTCGCGCGCTGTCGTCGCCGACGCGGAAGGCGACGCGCAGCGGGCGCTAGAGCTCGTGCGCAGCCTCGCCGACGGCGCCGTCGGGGTCCACCACGGCCACGCGGTCTCGACCGTCGGCGCCCGGATCGTGCGCATAGCGATCGCGGGCGGCGACCACGACCTGGCTGCCCGGCTGCTCGCGCAGATCCGGGAGTTGAGCACCGGCGAATCAGCCGGCGAGCGCAATGCGCTGATGTACTGCCAGGGCTTGGTCGACAGCGACGTCGACCTGCTGCTGACCGCCGCCGAAGGATTCGCCCGGAACGGATCGCCGATCTCCGCCGCGAGCGCGGCGGAGGACGCGGCGCGGATCCTGGCCGCGTCCGGCAGACCCACCGATGCCCGGGCTGCCTACCAGACCGCGATCGACCGGTACGCCGCGCTGACGGCCACCGGCGCCATCCAGCGAGCCGACGCGGCGCTGCGCGCGTACGGCGTCCGGCGCGGCGCGACGGGGCCCCGCCGCCGCCCGAAGCACGGCTGGGACAGCCTGACCGCCGCGGAGCTGCGCGTCGCAGAGCTCGTCGCGCAGGGCCTCACCAACCGGGAGGTCGCCGAACGACTGGTCGTTTCGGTCCGAACGGTCGATTCGCACATGTCGCGGATCCTCGCCAAGCTCGGCTACTCGTCGCGCGTCGAGATCGTGCTCGGATTCGAGCATCGTGGCTGAGGCCACCACCAGCCCCGAATGCCCGCCGCCGATGCCGGTGGCACCGAAAGTCCTCGCCCCGACGTCGAGCCGCGGTCGTCGCAGCAGCTCGCGCAACCTGGGCGACCATTTCGCGCAACCGGCCACGACGTGCGCGAATCGCGCGACGTCAACGCGGCATACCTACGGGATACCGACAACATCAGCAATGTTGCTGATGATTCTGCGGGCCGGTTATGATGATCTTTATTCGGTGCCTGCCGAGGGGAAGCAGGCCCGACATCAAAGGTGGAACACCGCATGAACCTCCTGCGCAGGTCCGTGCTGCGTGGCTGGGTCGCCGCGCTGGTCGGCGTCGTCGCTGCGTCGGGAACGGCCGCGTCCGGGGCGCCTGCGGCGAACGCGCCCCCGCGTTTCAAGGTCGGCTTCGGCACCCGGGAGGGCAGGGCGATCTCCGGCCACTCGATGGGCGGCTTCGGCGCGTTCCACTACGCCGAGCACCGGCCGGAGCTGTTCAGCTACGTGGGCAGCTTCTCCGGCGGTCTCGACCCGTTGAGCCAGGAAATGCGCGCCGCTGTCATCGGCACCGCGCAGATGCCTTCGTACGGCACGCCGACCGTCCCAGTCGAATCGATCTTCGGCCCGCCGGTGTGGCCGCTCGACGGCGTCTGGAACGGGCAGAGCCCCGCCCAGCACGTCGAATCGCTGCGCGGCATGGGCGTGGCGATGTACACCGCCGACGGCGGCGGCCTGGCGGTGGACCCCGTCCAGGCCGCGGTGGAGAACCGGGCCAGGCAGACGGCCTTGGTCACGGCAACCAACTTGACCGAGGCAGGCATCCCCTACGAATTCTCCGACCACCGCGATGGCAGCAACTGGGCGCCGGGCTGTACCGGCAAGCACAACCAGGACGCATGCCTGCAGGCCGACATGAACCATTTCGTGCCTTTGGTCATGGCACGGCTGAAACACCCTTGACCACAGAAAATGTTCGTGATGGTGGCGCGCCGGCGAGCCGGGGCACCGATTGGAAGGCAGAAGACCGGGAATGATCGACGACTCCGGAACAGCGAATCTCGTTGACACGGCGTCCGCCGGTGTGCAGGAACTGGCGAGCGCCGCCACCTCCGTGCTGGACCAGGCCGGGCCGGCCGGCGCGCTAGCGCAGCCCGTCGTGAACGCGCTGCGCAACGTGTGGGAGGGGTACTTCGGTTCGCCGATCCCGTCCGACGGCACGAACTGGAACGCCTACACCCACGAACAACTCCACCAGATGCTGTGGGACAACGCCGACGTCGGTGACGTCGGCACGGTCGCCGCCGAATGGGGGCGGCACAGCACCGAGCTGACCGACCAAGCGGACTCGATGCGCCAGCAGCGGGGCGTCATGCAGTCGCACTGGAGCAGCACGGCGGCGGACCTGGCGACGAACCGGCTCGGCGAGCTCGGGGACCGGACCTCCGACATCGGCACCCGCGCGAGCACCGTCCAGCAGGCCACCCAGGACGCCGGCGACGCGCTCTCCGCCGCACGCAACACGATGCCGCCGCCGCCCGGCGACCCGACCGGGATGGCCCTGTCCAGCGCCGCAGCCGGCGCCGGTGCGGGTGCGGTCATCGGGGGCATGGTCGGTGCGGCTGCGGGCGGGATCGGCGCCGGCCCGGGCGCCGTGATGGGTGCCGCCATCGGCGCCGTGGCCGCCGGCGGCGGCAGCCTGTTCCTCGCCAGCGTCGATGCCGCCCAGAAGAAGGCTGAGGCGGTGCACGTGATGCAGCGCTACGAGGCGAGCCTCCACAACAGCAGCCGAGCGATCGCACCGGCCGGGTCGACCGCGGCCGAGGCCTTCGGCACTGCACCGGCGCAAACCTCCGCGGCCGGATTCGGTGGCGGAGGTTCGGCGGGCGGCGTGCCCTGGGGGAAGCTGGTCGGCGGCGCCGACCCGTTGGGTGCGGGAACGCGCGGCGGGGCACTCGGCGGGGCGCTCGGGGGTGCTCTGATGGCGCCGGCGGGCGCGACGTCCGGTCTCGCCGGACGCGGCGCGGGCAGCGGAAGCATGATGCCGCACGGCGCGCGGCGCAGCGCAGAGGAAGAAGAAGAGCAGGTGCACCAGAACCGCATGCCCACCGTCGACCAGAAGTTGTTCGCCGACGACAGGCCGGCCAGCGCCCCGGTCATCGGAATCTGAGCAGGACAGGAGCGAGAACCTTGACCTCCGAAGGAAACCCCGGGCGCGGCTACCAGGTCGCGCCGCAAGACCTCGCGTCGCAGGTCACGGCGCTGTCCGGGATCGGCGAGCGGACCAACGGCCTGGTGACGTCCGCCGGCGAGCTGGCCGGTCGGATGCCGATGCTCGGCACCGCACCGCCCGCGCTGCACCTGGCGAATCGGCTGCGCGAGGCAGCCGGCGTCTACGGGCTCACCGGTGAGATCAGCGCCGCCGACACCGAGCTGAACAGCTTCCACACCGCGCTGCAGGCGACCGTCACCGGATACATCCAAACCGACGACGACAGCGCGCAGGCGCTGCGGAACACGGGCGGTGCCGCGAGATGACGGCCGCGACCACGCGCACCCCACGACGCGGGGCCCCCGAAGGAATCCACTTCGGACAGATCGAGCTCGACCTGATCGCCACCCACGTCGGCGTGCCCTTCCCGTTCCCGCTCCGCGTGCCGTCGTTCGGGCGGATCGCCGGTGAGCGCGAGGTCCTGCTCGCTGCGGCTGGGCAGACCCTCCAGGCCCGCGGTCTCGCCGACGAGGACGGACCGGCCGGCGCCGCGACCGAGTTGGCCACGGCGCTGCGCGAGCACCGAGGCACCGTCGACCTCGTGCTGGTGGACGGCGATGGGGCGACCGCCATCGTGGCGATGGTCTACCGCTCCTGGGCGCTGATCTGCGAGCAACCGCTGGACAACGACCCGGCCAGCCCGGTTCGGATCCGCCGGGTGGTGGCGAACGCGCTGACCGACTCGCTGCTCGCGATGGTGCCCGACGTGGCGGCGGCCAGGTCGATGCCGATCTCGCTGCCCGAACGCGCGATCAGCACCGCGGCGGACCTGATCAGCGCCGCGGCGGACGACGCGGCGAAGGAAAGGCTGCTGCGCGAGCTCGTTCGCGACTGCGGCGGTGATCCGGACGTGCTCGACCACCTCGCCGGCCTGCTCCCGTCGCTGACCGGTCGAGGCCAGCTCGGCGCGACGCGCCGGGGCGGCGACGGCAGCGTTCGGGCCGGCACCGAACTGTCCTGGCTGGACGGTCTGCGCGGGCGGGTTCGGGTCAACCCCGCCCGCAACGGCTGGATGAGCATCAACCCGTTGCGAGGGGACGACCTCCGGTTCGCGCTAGACGACCTGGCCGGAATCGCACGCACGCCGCGGTAGCGCGAACTGTTCAGGACGAGTCGGAGGAAACACCGTGGATTCAGCAGCACAGTGGCTGGCGAGCTACGACCAGAAGCTCGCGCGGGCGGCGGCCAACGCCAAGGCCGCGAGCGAAACCCTGAGCCGGATGAGCGGCACCGCTACTTCCCCGCGCGGCGAAGTTGCAGTCCAGGTCGGCCCCAGCGGAGCGCTGGAGGACATCCGGCTGACGCCGACGGCCCGCGCGATGGAGGTCGAGCAGCTCGCGAAGCTCATCCTGGCCACCGCGCAGGAAGCGCAGCGCTCGGTCGGCTCCCAGGTCGTCGAGATCATGACCGATTACGTCGGCGACGGCCCCGCGCTTGATTTCGTCAAGCAGAACATGCCGCCCGCCACCGGGGTCGACGCAACGTCGGGTGCGCGCCCGATCGACAACGACGAGGACTACTTCGCGAACCCGCGGGTGATCGTCTGATGAGCGCACCCAACAACTTCCAGGTCGATCCTGCCCAGATCCGGGAGCACGCCAACACGGTCTCCGGCATCGCCAGCGGGCTGTCCTCCGCTAGCGGAGGCCTGCCGGGCGAACCGGCCGAGAACGCGCTCGGCACGTTCGTCCAGTTCCTCACGGCCGGGTTGGGCACCGCCATGACCCAGGCCACGGACGCCATCGCGCTGGCAGCGTCGGCTGTGGACGATGTGAGCGCAGCGCTCGTGCGGACCGCCGAGGACTACCAGCGCTCTGATGAGCACAACGCCGCTCTGCTGCTCGGGAAGGACTTGCCGTGACCACAGTTGCCACGAACCAGCCGGATCTGGGGCAGTCGAGCATGTCCCAGGTCGTCGACGACCTGAAGTCGACCACGCAGGCGGTGCAGGGCAAGGGCTGGCTGTCCGGTGACTTCGGCGGTGCGAGCCCGGGGCTGCGGATCATCGCCTCGGTGCCCGACCCGCTGTCGGCGCTGTCCGGGGCCGGTTTCGGCTTCATCACGGAAGCCGTGTCGTTCCTGGCGGAACCGCTGCAGCAGCTTGCCGGTGACCCGAGGTCGGTCTCGTCGGGAGCCCAGGGCTTCCAGGCCGCCGGACAGGCCGTTTCCTCGATCTCCGACTCGTATCGGGAATCGGCCGGCTCGCAGACCAGCGGATGGTCGGGTGCTGCGGCTTCGGAGTACCTGAAGACCGGCGCGGAGCTGATGGACGGGATCAACGGACTCGGCCAGGCAAGCGTCGCGTTGGCCGAAGCGGCAGCCGGCGCGGGCGAGGCGGTCGCGAAGACGCTCCAAGAGGTCACGACCCTGGTCAACGAGGCGACCGCGAAGATCATCATGATCATCAACCAGGCCCTCGCCGCGGCCCAGGCGACCTTCGGCGCGAGCATCGCGGCCGCGATCCCGCAGGCCGTGCAGGTCGCCGTCGAATACGGCGGGCGGATCCTCGGGCACATGCAGAACCTGTTGTCCAGCAGCCAGAACCTGATGACGCACGTCAACTCGACGGCGCAGGCCGTGTCGAAAGTGACCGACAAGATCGCGCAAATCAGCGAGCGCTGCCAGGCGAGCACCGAAACGTCCGGGAAGCCTACGACCGTGGCGGGATCGGTCGGGAGCCCGGGCCAGCCGTCGAGCGTGTCCGGCGTGGCGCAGACCCAGGCGCTGCCCGACTCGGGAACTTTCCAGCCGTCCTTAACCGCAGCCGCCCAAGCGTCGTACGCGGGGGGTGCGTCCCCGTTGCCGCACCTGCCGTCGTCGCAGGCCCATGCACCGTCGCAGGTGCCCCAGGCAGGATCGGCGGTACCCGGCTCGGCGTCGGCCCAGGCATCCTACGAGTCCCAGTCCCAAATGCCCTTCGGTGCGGCCCCGTTCCTGCCGCCCCGCACGGCACAGTCCCAGGAAAAGGACAGTTCCGACCGACCAGGCGCTCGCGAGCAGCGTGAGTTCGAGGCGGGGAGCTTTAACGAAAAGCGGTGACCTCGCAGGCCAGCACCGCTCGCCGGACTGCCTTGCCGGGGCCGGCAGTGCGATGGCGATGATCCCGGTGCCGAGGATGATCGAACGTGGGGATGGAAAAAGCCCTTAACACACTGGTCGAGGACTCACTCCCGCTCAAGCTCCAGGAACGGTTAGGCACCGTCCGCTGGGTCAAGGGTCAGCTGGGGGCGGCAACACGAAACTCCAGAAGGCAGCGCTGGTCAGTCAGGTCGGTCACGGTGTCGAGGACCAGTCCGTGGGCCGAGGCCAGCGTGCGAAACTCGTCGACCCGGCGTTCCCGACCGCCGAAGATCACGAGCATGGCCAGATCGAACTCGGTTTCGCCGCGTCGTCCGCCGACCGGTTCGATGACCAGAACGCGGCCGGTGGGGCGGACGGCCTCACCGCAACAGCCAAGAATCCGGTGCGCGTGTTCATCGCCCCAATCGTGCAGGATGTCGCACAACAAGTAGGCTTGCGCCCCTTCTGGAAGAGGGTCGAAGAAGCTACCCGCGGTCACTTGGGCTCGGTCCTCGACATGGTGCGCGCCGAAGGTGCGGCCGGCCTCGGTCGCGGTGGGTTCGAGGTCGAACTAGGTGGCCGCTGACCCGAGGATGAGCGGTCAGAATCGCGGCGAGGAGGGTACCGTGACCGCCCCCGACGTCAACGATGGTGGAGAAGCGGCCCCAGTCGTAGCCGCCGACGATCTGCGGGATCTGTTTGCGGAATCGATGCGTCATTTGCTGGTCGAACGACTCGCGCAGGCGAGGATATCGGGCTAGGTCGGCCCAAAAATCCCTTCCGTGGCGGCGTGAGTAGCCCGCGTCGCCGGTGGTGACGCTGTACAGGAGTTCGACGAACGCCAGCTCGGCGCGGCCGCCGGCCATGTCCAGGTGCAGGAAGTTGGTCAAGCCGTTGCCGGCGTCGCTGCAGAGCGTCGCTCCGTAGTCGGTATTCCGGTAGCCCGAGGATGCACGCTCGATGATTCCGAGGGCCGCAAGATGACCCAAAAGGAGTTCGAGCGCCACCGGTGACACGTTGAGCTCGGTCGCTGCTTGCTCGACAGCGGCGCCATCACCACGCAGCCGGTCCGGCAGGCCCAGTGTTACCGCGACACGCAGAGCCATCGGTGTGGCCAAGCCTGCCAGGTTTCGAATTGCGGCAAAACGTTGTGCGCGTTCACAAACGTTGAGGGTGGCATGCCTGCCAACCGAATATTGGCCCTTCTCCGGGACAGGACGCTTCACCGGCCCGTAAGCCGGATCGCTCCCGGTGTTGGTCAGTCGCTGGCAACGATCCGGCTGGCGTGACTATCAGGTTGCGCCGCCGAGGTCAGGGTGCTGCTGCCGTGCCGCGCCGCCGGGATCTGGGACGAGCAGGCAGACGGCCGGCGACTGGTCCCCCGGCTCCTACACCGCCGAGACCGGACGTTCCGTCGGCGATCTGCGGCTGAGCACCGCGGTTCCGGTCGGGACCGACGAACCTCGCGGGGTCCGCGGGAACCCCCTGGGGGGCCCGGCGCTTCTCGTGCCCGTCAGGTGGGAACGCCCGCCGGATCCGGCCGAATCTCTCCGGCCTCGACCCCCGGCGGTGTCAGCAGGAAGACCTTGGGGGCCACCCGGTCGATGGTACCGCCCCGCCCGATGACCATGCCCGATGCGAAGTCGATGAGCCGCACCGCCTCCGCCTTCGACAAGCTCGTCAGGTCCATCACCACAGGCACGCCTTGGCGGAAGTAATCACCGACGTAGTAAACGTCGTTGTAGTTCTGCGGGTGCAGCGTCTTGACCACGCCTCCAGTCTCGTCCGCAGACGGGCAATGTCAACAGCAACGCCCCTTCCTCCGGGCATCCACCGGTTTCCAGCGCAAATCAACCCGACCGCTGCGGCTCCCGACTACCCTTCGGCGATCATCAACGTCAGGACCCTGCCCGAACGGCCCGCTCGGGCCTCCTTCGTGCACGCGGACCCAAGCCTCGTGTCCGAGAACCAACGGATCGTCCACGAGTTGACCGAGTCGCACCCGAACATCGACGGGCTCGTCCTGTGCGCCAGCTTCTTCCAGGCGCACCGGCGGGTGACGCCGGAAGGGTTCGAGCACAACTTCGCGCTCTTCTGCCTGAGCCGCGTCCTCGCCGGTTACGGGCTGCTCACCGCCGTGGACTACCGCAGTTCGTCGACCGCGATCAGGGGCACGTCGCGATCCAGATGCTGCTGCTCGGCCTGGTGTTCAACGTCATCGCGGTGGCTTCCGACAGCATTTGGGGGCTCGCCGCGGCCACCGCGCGGAACTGGTTCGCCCGCTCACCGCAACGACTCGCCCTCGTCGGCGGGGCCGGCGGGCTGGCGATGATCGGCCTCGGCGTCACGGTCGCCGCAACGGGACGCAAGGATTAGGCCCGGGCCTGCACGGGTTCGGCGTGGCAGATCAGTCCGGTTGGGCGGCCTGGATCACCGCTTGGATCGAGCTGGAGCGTCCCTACCATCCGTACGCGGCGAGCGGCCACCCAGGCGTCACCGTCACTTCGTTCCCGCCGACGGACTGGTCGGTGGAATTATTGGCGCTCTTGTTCCGGTTGCTACTGCTACTGGTGCTGCTCTGGCTGGCTTTCCCGTCGCTGTTGGAGGTGTGGTTTCCGGTGTCGCCCGAGTGGCGCACCGCCACCAGACTCGCCGTGCCGCTCGCGGCGGCGGATCCGGCGTCGACAACTCCAAGTGCGAGGGGCAGTGCCAACGCGAGACCGGCCAGTGCTCGTACCGCTGTCCGCATTTTGATGTCCTCCTGGCTTCGTGCGCGGAGATGTGCTCCCTTTCCGGGATTCCCTTCAGAACCGGGAAACGGGGCGCTCCAGCCGAGGGTTCGATGCCGAACGCGCATGTTCGTTACCTAAGTCCCTTGTCCATTTCCGCGGATCGTGGATAGCCACCGGCTTCCCACTACACCGAGTTTTCTCCGGTCGCACCCAGATTGCGCCAGGGAAAGACCCGGGCCTCCTCCCTGGCGATTCCCGGGTCGCGCCAACGAGGTTCGCGATTCAGCGCGGCGGCCCGGAAGCGCTCGGGAGGCGCATGCGTTCCAGAGGAGTTGCGAATCGAGGGGGCGACGCCTCTACCATCGGGCATGGCTATTTCCGGCAGCCGTGCCGGGGCCGGGCTACGCGGTCGGGACCGCGAGTGCGACGTGTTGGATCGCCTGTTAGCGCGAGTCCGGACTGGGCAGAGTTCCGCGTTGGTGCTTCGCGGCGAGCCCGGCACTGGCAAGACGGCGCTGCTGGACTACGTGCGTGAGCGTGCATCGGGCTGCCACCTCGCCCAAGTCGTGGGTGTGGAGTCGGAGATGGAGCTCGCGTTCGCCGGTCTGCACCAGCTGTGCGCGCCGATGCTCGACCGACTGGATCGGCTGCCCGAACCGCAGCGGGACGCGCTGCGCGTCGCCTTCGGCCTGCACGAAGGCGGCGCTCCCGATCGGTTCCTGGTGGGTTTGGCGGTCTTGACGTTGCTCTCGGAGAATGCCGCCGAGCGGCCACTCGTCTGCCTCGTCGACGATGCGCAGTGGCTGGACCGGGCCTCGGTCCAGGCCATGGCGTTCGCGGCGCGCCGCTTGCTGGCCGAACCCGTCGCAGTCGTTTTCGCCGTGCGCGAGCCCACCGACGACCACGAGCTGCGCGACCTGGCGGAACTCGCCATCACGGGGCTCGCCGATGCCGACGCGGCCCAGCTGCTGGCTTCGGTGATCCACGGGCGGCTGGACGAGCAGGTGCGAGACCGGATCATCGCCGAGACCCGGGGCAATCCGCTGGCCCTGCTGGAGTTGCCTCGGGCGTTCACCCCGGCCGAGCTGGCCGGCGGGTTCGGACTCCCCAGCCCCGGGCCCGTGGCCGGTTGCGTCGAGCAGTGCTTCACCCGCCGGCTCCAGTCCGTTGCAGCCGACACCCGGCGGCTGCTGCTGACCGCTGCCGCGGATCCCTCCGGCGACGCCGGCCTGCTGTGGCGGGCGGTCGCGTGGCTCGGGATCGCGGCCGATGCTGCGGCTCCCGCCGAGGCCGCCGGGCTGATCGAAATCGGCGCCCAGGTGCGGTTCCGGCATCCGCTGGTGCGTTCGGCCGCCTACCGGTCGGCACCACCGCAGGAGCGCCAGCAGGTGCACCGCGCTCTTTCGGAGGTGACCGATCCGGAGGTGGAGCCCGACCGGCGAGCGTGGCACCGCGCCCGCGCGGCCCAGGGGCCCGACGAGGTGGTGGCCGGAGAGCTGGAACGCTCGGCCGACCGGGCGCAGAATCGCGGCGGCATCGCGGCGGCAGCCGCGTTCTTGGCGAAGGCGACCGAGCTGACGCCGCAGCCGGCTCGCAGAGGCACGCGTGCGCTGGCCGCCGCGCAGACGAAGTTGGACGCCGGTGCTCCCGACGCCTCGCTCGGGCTGCTGGCAATCGCGGAAGCGGCACCGCTCGATGAGCTCCAGCACGCGCGCGCCGACTTGCTGCGCGCCGAAATCGCGCTCGCGGTCAACCGGGGCCGCAACGCTCCGCCGCTGCTGCTGAGGGCTGCCGAGCGCCTTGAACCGCTCGACGTCGCGCTGGCGCGCGAAACCTACCTCGAAGCACTTGAGGCGGCGATCTTCACGGGCCGCATCGGCGACGGCGACGATGCACTGAGAGCTGCCGAGGCCGCTAGGCCCGCACCACCCGCACCGCAGCCACCGCGACCGATAGACCTCATGCTGGACGGCCTGGCCGTGCGGTTCACCGAAGGTTTCGCCGCCGGAGCGCCGCAGTTGCAGCGCGCGGTGCAGGCGTTCCGCCTGAGCGATGCGCCCAGCGCGGAAGGCCTGCGCTGGGGCGGGCTGGTGTGCCGCGTCGCCACGGATCTGTGCGACGACGAGGCGTGGCACGAGCTGGCCACGCGCGGACTCAGCCGCGCTCGCGACACCGGCGCGCTCACCGCTCTCGCTACCGCGCTCAGCTACTGCGCGGGCGCGCACGTGCATGCCGGCGAGCTCGACGTGGCGGCGGAGATGCTCGACGAGGCTGACGCGATCGCCCAGGCAGCCGGCAATGCGCCCCACCGCTACGCAGCGATGACGCTCACTGCGACCCGCGGCCGCGAAGGCCCGGCATTGGAGCTGATCGAGACCAGCGCGCGGGATGCGGACGCCAGGGGTGAAGGCCGGGCGATCACCATGGCCGACTACGCGACCGCGCTGCTCTACAACGGCCTCGGCGACTACCAGAGGGCGTTCGCCGCCGCCGACCGAGCGTGCCAGCGCGACCAGCTGAGCGTCTACTGGTGGGCCCTGGGTGAGCTGGTCGAAGCGGGCGTCCGGAGCGGGCACCGCGACGTCGCCGCCGACGGGCTCCGGCGGCTTCAAGAGCGAACTGGCGCGTGCGGCACGGATTGGGCTTTAGGGATCGAGGCTCGTTCACGGGCGTTGCTGAGCACGGGTGAGCAAGCCGAGGCGCTGTACCGGGAGGCCACGGAACGGCTCGCACACAGCCATGCCGCCGTGCAGCGTGCCCGCGCCCATCTCCTGCACGGCGAATGGCTGCGTCGGGAGAACCGGCGGCTGGAAGCACGCGAACAACTCCGTTGCGCCCACGACATGTTCAGCCGCATCGGTGCCGAGGCGTTCGCCGAGCGCGCTCGCCGGGAACTCGTGGTCACCGGCGAAACCGTACATCGAGCCACGCCGCAGACGTTGGTGGTGCTGACCGCGCAGGAGGCGCAGATCGCCCGGTTGGCCCGCGACGGCCACACGAACCCGGAGATCGGCGCCCAGTTGTTCCTCAGCCCCCGCACCGTCGAATGGCACCTGCGCAAGGTGTTCACCAAGCTCGCCATCGGTTCGCGCCGGGAACTCCGCCGAGCTCTGCCCAATGCGGCACTGGTCAACTCACCTGGCTAGCAAATCCGATCCGGGCCCGCCCGACGTCGCCGGAGGAGCCCGAGTACGTCCAATTAGGACGAAATCGGATCAGCCGACGTAGACGTCGAGCTGCATCCCCATCTGCCGGTGGTCGCCGACCGGGCACCAGAAATCGTATACGCCGCGACGCAATGTCACGTTGAGATCCGCCGCTTGGCCCGCCTGGACGACGGGAGTACGCGCGTTCGTGACCCCTGGCCCGCTGATCTGCAGGGCGTGCGGAGCCCGCCCGTCGTTGACGGCCCGGAACGTGTACTGCCCCGGCGGCAGGAAAGCCGGCTGCAAGAGCCGGAAATCGACCATCTTGACGACCACGAGGTGCGGCCCGCCGCCGCCCGCGTGCGCCGTCGGCGCCGGGGATGCCGCAGCCGACGCCCCGGTGCAGACGGCCGCGACCAACACGACCACGCCGAGCAGCACGCCTAGCAATGCTCGCCTCGTTCCGCTGGATTTCCTGCCGAGAGACCTGTTCTCGTTCACCTTGATCAGCATTGCCGACCCCCACGAGAAATTCGGCACCGGGCCGGAAAAAGCGATAGCATCGAGAAAACCATTACCAGCCCGGGTGTTCTGACGCTACAAGCGCATCTAGGGTAAATCCACGGTTCGTCCGTTTGGTGCCGCATGTTTCAGGTGTTCCTGGAGGAGCCGAAGTTGCGGCTCTTGCAGCCGAATGTGGAACCGGCCGAACGTCCCGGCGACGATCGCACGGCAAATCTAGGTATGGAAGTCGGTAGTTCTTACGCCGTTTTTCGCCGCGACTTCGCGCATGGTGGATCGATCGTCCCCGATTCCCCGACGCTCGAGGTCGAAATGTCCCTGTTCAACGACCACCGACAACCCGACAACGCTGCCCGCCCGCGACGCCCGGCATCTGGCGCGAGAACGAGGTCAGTCCTCGGAGGCCCTCGCGTGCTCAGTGATCCATGTTGCGACCTGGGCGCGGGAGGTGACGTCGAGCTTGGCGAATATGTGTTCGACGTGGCTTTCCGCCGTGCGCACTGCGATCACCAGCTCGGCCGCGATCTCCTTGTTGGTCATGCCCCGCGCGATGAGTTCGGCGACCTGCGATTCCCGGCGGGTGAGCAGTGCGGGCCCACCGGACGCCGATCGCGTGGTGGACCGGGGCTTCTCCGCGACGGCGAGGGCGACGGCTTCGTCCAGGGTGAGCTCGGTTCCTTCCTGGACCAGCGAATGGTAGGCCCGCTCCCCGAGGTCGGCTCGCAGCTGTTGCACGCATTCCTCGTGCTGAGCCGCGAAGTGCGTGTACGTGTGCAGCGAAACGCCGAGGGATCGGCGCAGGGCTTGCTGGGCGCCGAACAGCCGAGCCGCGCGCCGGTGGTCGCCTCCGCTGGCGGCGGCGAGGGCGAGCACGTCGAGGTTCAGCACGATGCCCATGCGATCGTCCAGGTCCCGGTTGAGGCGGAGGCTCTCCCCTTCCAGCTCCGCAGCCCGCTCCGCGTCGCCCTGCCGCCACATCTCGATGCCCAACGCGGTCAGCGCGTAGGACTTGTGCCAGATGTCGCCGACCGCGTCGCAGACCGCGAGGCATTCCTCCGCGAGCGCACTGGCGCGGTCGGAGTTGCCCAGCCGGGAATGGGCCATCGCAGTGCGGATCAGCGCCGTGGCAATGCCGTGCTGGTTGCCGCTGGCGCGATGGCGGCGCAACGCCTCGTCGTAAAGCTCCAGCGCGGTGGCGGTGTCGTCCGACAAACTCGCCACCATGCCGGAGTAGAGGGCTACGTAGCCGAGTGCGGGCTCGGCGCCGAGTCGAGTCGCCAGCGTCCGGGCTTCCGCCAGCATCGATCTCGCCGCGGTGAGGTCGGACTGGATGAGCGCCAGCCAGCCGTTCACCCACAAGGCATCGACCCTGACCATGGTGGGCTCGGTGGCCAGCGCAAGGAACTCGTCCAGCCAGCCACGCCCCTCGTTGAGGTAGTAGCTGCCGACCCAGTGGTACATCAGGTCCGCCGCGAGGCGCAGCCCGTCCGACGCCGCGCCGGGATCCGCCGCGCACCGTTCCAGCGCGGCGCGGAGGTCGGCGTGGTCGAGCCGCAGTCGCGCGAACCACTCCACCTGGTTCGGACCGAACCTCTCCACTGCGGTTCGCGCCCCGACGCGCTGGTAGTACTGCCGGTGGCGCAGCGCGATTGCCGGCTCCGCACCGCTGTCGGCCAACCGCTCGCGCCCGTACGCGCGGATGGTGTCGATCTGCCGGTACCTGGAGATGTTCCCGTGCAATTCCCGGTGCAGGATGGACTTGTCGATCAGACCCGCGACAGCGTCCACCACGTCCTCGGCAAGCAGGTCTTCGTCCCGGCAAACGGCCTCCGCCGCCTCCAGGTCGAAGGCGCCGGCGAACACCGACGTCCGGACCCACACCTGGCGCTCCGCGGGTGTGCACAGCCCGTGGCTCCAGTCGATCAGCGCCCGCAGGGTCTGGTGCCGGGGTTCCCCGCCCGCGGACGCGACGTCGAGCAGGTGGTACGGGTCGTCGAGCCGCGCGAGGATCTCATCGAGCGAGAGGGTGCGCGTCCGGGCGGCGGCCAGTTCGATGGCGAGCGGGAGACCGTCCAGGCGACGGCAGATGCCCTCCACCGCCGTGCGGTTCCGGTCGTCGAGCCGGAAATCGGCCCGGACCGCCTTCGCCCGCTCGACGAACAGCGTGACGCCTTCGGACAACGGGGGGACGTCCATGAGCGCCTCCGCCGCGATGTTCAGCCGCTGCCGGCTCGTCGCCAGGATGCGCAGCTTCGGTGCCTCCTTCAGCAGTGCGTTTGCCATCCCGGCGCACTCCTGGGACATGGATTCGCAGTTGTCCAGCACCAGCAGCGCACGCCTGTCCCGGAAATGCTCGGCGAGCACGACGAGCGGATTGCGGCGCGAGGATTCGCGGATCTCCACCGCCTCGGCCACGGTCCGGGTCAGCAGCTGCGGGCCCGACATCTTCGTGAGGTCGACGAGCCACACCCCGTCCGGGAAGGCCCGGGGCAGGCTGGCGGCCACCCGCAGGGCCAGCCTCGTCTTGCCGACACCACCTACGCCGATGAGCGTCACGAGCCGCGAGCGGGCCAGCATCGACTTCGCTTCGGACAGTTCACGACTCCGTCCGACGAAGCTGGTCGTGTCAACGGGAATGTTTCCCACCGCAGGTCGCGACACGTTCGCCCCCGATCGGCGAAGATCACTTCGGGCCGAGCAGCAAGCCCCCACGGGGTTGCGCATGCATTTCCGGCAGCGTATGCCACCGACTTCGCGGACACCACCACGCGGCGAGCACCGGTTGACAATTCCCGTGCCAGGGCCGGACGTCGGCAGAACCTCTCCACGGGAGCATGATGCGAACTTCCGAATGCGAGTTGACCAATTCGTCCTCACAGTGGCAGCTGCTGCTGGATCGTGCCGCGTCCCCGATGGCCTTGCTGGACCCGTGCGGTCACTTCGTGCACGCCAACGACGCGCTCTGCGCGGTGCTCGGGTACGGGCGGGACAGCCTGCTCGACCGCCCGCTCGACGACTTCACCGTCGGAGAGGTTCGAGGCGACGGAGCGGTGGTCGATCGGCGCTTCAGGCGGTCCGACGCGAGCACCTTGTGGATGCGCCAAAGCACCTCACCGATCCTCGATCCGGACGGCGAACCGGGTTTGCTGCTCTCGCAGTTCCACGAGATCGCAGACCATCCGGAGACCAACGTCCTCTGGTGCCGGGTGTTCGCCAACGCCCCCATCGGCATGGCGCTGCTGGACCTCGACGGCCGCTGGACCGATGTCAACGACGCATGGTGCGACCTGCTCGGGTACAGCAGGCACGAGATGCTGGGGATGCGCTACTCCGACGTCACCTACGCCCAGGACCAGGAACACGGTTCCGCGGCGCTGGCCGACCTGGTCGAAGGCAAGCTGCCCACCGTCAGCCTGAAGAAGCGCTACCGGCACAAGGATGGCCACCCGATCTGGGTGCTGGTCCGGACCAGCGTGGTCACCGGCGCCGATGACCGCCCGGCGTACCTGGTCAGCCAGTGCGAGGAGCTCAGCGAACGCTGCGTCACCGACGCCCACCTCGCCCACCTCGCGCTGCACGACCCGCTGACCGGGCTGGCCAACCGGGCCCTGCTCGCCGACCGCCTGGCGCACGTCCTCGCAGAACTCGAACGGGCCGGCGGCGTGGTCGCCGTGCTCGTCGCGGACCTCGACGAGCTGAAGCCGGTCAACGACACCTACGGGCACGCCGCAGGCGATCTGCTCCTCACCACTACCGCCGACGAGCTGCTGAACGCGGCTCGCCCAGGGGACACCGTGGCCCGGATCGGCGGCGACGAATTCGCCGTCATCAGCACGCATCCGGACGTCCGGGCAGCCGAGGAGTTCCGGGACCACGTCGCCCAACGCCTGCGGACCGAACGCGAAACGCCCGACTACCGCCTGCGGATCCGGGCCAGCGTAGGGCTGGCCACGACCGCCGATCCGGCCACCCAGCCGGCGGCGCTTCTGCACGATGCGGACCAGGACATGTACCGGCGCAAGCTCGGGATGCGCGGCACCGCGGGGGAAGCCCCCAGTTGCCCGAGCTGCCAATGCCGCGAGGAGGTGCGCGCCGAACCGCCCGATGACGTACCGCAAGCCGCTCCGCGGCTTCGGTGATCAGTGCGCGAACGCCGTTCCCGGGGTTCGGACACGGTCGACCTCCGGCCGGTACAGCATCAGCACCGCGGCATCTCCGATCCACACCGCGAACACCACGCCGGTGACCATGGCGGCGACCATGACGAACGGGCCAGTCAGGAAGAAGGCCGTGACACCAGCGATCAACCCGATCAGCGCCACCGCGAAACCGAACCACCCGACCCACGGAGCGAGCAGCTCGCGGCGCACCATCGCGGCCCCGGTCGTCGAGGCGAACAACGCCACCAGCAGGCCGATAGGACCGAGCGACAGCCGGTGCAACTCGGAGAGCACGAACACCGACGACTGGCTCGCGGTCGTCACGTCCCGGCTCATCGAGGCCAGCGCGATCACCGGGAGCATGCTCAGCATCGTCGTCGTCGACAGCACGACACCCGCGGCGAACACCACCGGCGAGAACGCCTCAGCGCCGCCCTCGGCGCGCTGCAACAGGTGGCGCAGGTGCCCGACGAACCACAGGAACACCACGGCCGCGAGCGTCCCGAACAGAGCTGCCAGCGACACAGTCACCCGGTTCGCGGCCACATAGAAGAAGGTCAGGACCGGTTCTTCACCGGTCGGTGCCGACGGGTTGAGAAACAAGCTGGCCAGCAACAACACTGCCGCCGCCAAACCGCTCGTCGCTCCTACGCGCTCCCATGCACGTTCGTTCATCGCAGCCTCCTCGGCTCGGATACCGCAAGCCACCGGGTTACCCGCATGCCGAGGCGAAACCACCACCGAACGCACGTGCTCGCCGTCCGGGAAGAACCGGCGCGAGGCAGTTCGCTGCGATAGCGAGGAATCACCTCAGCGGTGCCAATGGGCTCTGCCGCCCCGCGGCGCGAGTCCGCGATGCTTGGTTTCCAACGGAGCCCGACGACTCCCGGACGAACGTGGAGAATCGGCGATGGTTGCGACGAAGCACTGGACCGTCGACGTCTACTTCGACGAGGACGTCGACCACACGCACGCCGAAGCGCGGCTGCAGGCGCCAGCCGCCGGGGACCTCCACGGCAAGGGATCGGCGCGGCGCAACCCTGAGGACCGAAGCGTCCCGGAGATCGGCGACGAGCTGGCCGCCGCCCGAGCCCTGTTCGACCTGGCCCGCCGGCTGCTCAAGACCGCCGAGCACGACGTCGAGCAGATGACGGGCCAGCCCGCCCACCTCCACACCTGATCGGGCCGATGGAGGTGCGCGATTTCGCGTACCCGGTTACAGGTTTTACACGCAACCCGGGGTAGGCCGGTTTCGCCCGAACACGATCGCGCGCCCCTCCCGCGGCCGGACCGTGATGCCGCCAGTGATCGACAGCGCGAAGGTCGTGCCCGCTGCCGAGACGGGCACGCCGAACGCCAAGCTGTCGTGCCCGGCCGCGAGCGGCCTCCCACCGGCCACCAGCAGATCCTCGCGCATGCCGACCTCCGACGACGAACTCCTTGAACGTCCGCAGCATGCCACGACCGGTCGGGAGCCCTCCCGAACCCGCTGGGGCCGGGTCAACCCCGCGCAAGGGGCAGCGGCCCCGCGGGGCCGCTGCCGGTGGTCAGGACGTGACGGCGCACTGACCGCGATCTTCGCGCACGGGTCCCGTCGCGTTCGGCCGGACGTCGAAGTCGAAGATCGCCGCCGGGACGTAGAGGGTGCAGCAGGCATTAGGGATGTCGACGATGCCGCTGATCCGCCCCTCGATGGGCGCCGATCCGAGCAGCAGGTACGCCTGCTCCCCGGTGTAACCCCACTTCTTGAGGTATTCGATGCCGTTGAGGCAGGCGCGGCGGTAGGCCACGGTCGCGTCCATGTAGAGGTTCGTGTCCGTGTCGTGGTCCACCGAAATCCCGGCGAACGACAGGAACTCCGAATACCGCGGCTCGACGTTGCCCGGCATGAACAACGGGTTGGTGCTGATGCCGAACTTGTTCATGCCGTCCTTGATCAGGTCCACGTGCAGGTCGATGAAGCCGCCCATCTCGATCGCACCGCAGAAGGTGATCTCGCCGTCGCCCTGGCTGAAGTGCAAGTCACCCATGGACAGCTTCGCACCCTCGACGAAGACCGGGAAGAAGATCCGCGACCCGCGGGTGAGGTTCTTGATGTCCTGGTTGCCTCCGTTCTCCCGGGCCGGAACCGTCCGGGCTCCTTCGCGGGCGATCCGCTGCGCCTCGCTGCCGTCGGCCTGGCCGGCCAGCGCGCCGGGCTCGGTCGGCGGCAGGGCGAGCGGGGGCACCCGGTTCGGGTCGGTGTCGATGAGCGCCTGCTCCCGCCGGTTCCACTTGGCCAGCAGATCGGCCGATGGAGCCGTACCGATCAGGCCGGGGTGGGTGATACCGGTGTAGCGGATCCCCGGCAAGTGCCGGGAGGTGCACTGCTGCCCGTGGAAGTCCCAGATCGCCTTGTAGGCGTCCGGGAAGTAGTCGGTCAGGAATCCGCCGCCGTTGGCCTTCGCGAACACGCCGGTGTAACCCCAGCCCTGCCCCGGGGCCTCGCCGATCTCCTGCGGCACCGGACCCAACTCCAGGACGTCGACGACCAGGAGGTCACCGGGTTCGGCGCCTTCGACGCCGATGGGGCCGCTGAGCATGTGCGTGAGGTTCAGGTTGACGTCCCGGACGTCGTTGGCGGAGTCGTTGTTGCCGAGTTGCGCGTCGGTCCACTCCCGGCATTCGACGCGGAACTCCTGGCCGGGACGGACCATCGCGGCCACCGGGACGTCCGGGTGCCACCGGTTGTGCCCGGGCACGGCCTGCTCCCGCATCGACTTCGACTGGTCGACGCTGAAAACCACTTCTGGCATGGGAATCCTCCTTACTGATGTGCCGTCCGGCGCGCTGCGGACATCGACCGCAGGCCCCGGACCGACCACACTCCGGTGGTGAACAACCACAGCGCGACGAATACGACGACGCCGAAGACCAGCAGCGCCAGCGCGATGGCGTTCGGGTTCTGCCAGTGGCCGGTAAGGATCAGGAACGACGGGATCGCGCCGGTGACCCAGCCTTCGATCGCCGCGACCCAGCCGGTAAAGCGGGTGAGCCGTTCGAACTTGAGGCCCAGCAACAGGAAGAACAGCAGCCACAGGAATGACCAGTACAACCAGATCACACCGAACGGGCTGTCCCCGAGCAAGCGGAAATTCGCGTACGAGTAGCCGAGCGCCATGATCGCGACGAACAGCGAGAACCAGCCGACGCCGCTGCTGTCCAAGTCGCCGAGCAGCCCGATTCCGACGTAGAGGTAGGTGAAGCCGAACAGGTAGATGCCCGATGCGCTGAGGATGGTGACAGGATCCGCGAGGTGCGTGCCGATCAAAATCGTCGGCGTGATCACCTGGAGCCCGCCGACGAAGAGGTTGAACACGGCGATCGCCTTCGGATCCGCCTTGCCCAACAGCATGACGCCGTTAAGGAACAGCACGGCGCCGACGTAGAGCAATCCCACATATGCCACCGGTGACACCTCCACTGGTGCCTGGGATCAGTCAGGGACGTGGGAGCCGGGACAGCACCGGGTGCGGCGCAGGCCGCGGACGCCCCGGCGGCACCTCGGTGACCAACTCCGGTTCCGCGCCGCTTCGTTCCTCGCGTTCGAGCGCGGCAGCGAACTGCCTGGGCACGGTGCTGAGATGCGGCACGGAGAAGACCCTGCGGGTGGGTCGTCTGCATCCGGGACAGTCGTGCGAATCCGATGCGGTTCCGATCGGCTGATGCGTCTCGAAGCGACCGCACCGAGGGCAGTCGTACTCGTAAGTCGCCATGATTGGGCCGGTCCTTCCCCGTGGGACCAACTCGTTCTCGCCCTTCGGCCGCCTACGGCGGCGATGGCACCGACTCAACTCGGCGCCCCAGAACCGAGGAGACGCCGGGTGCCGTCCGCTGTCAAGCGCGGGGACGGCGCACCGAACAAGCAGCTCCGCTCGCCGGGTGATCGGCTTCCGCGTGACACGGGGCACCATTGACTCTGAGTACGAAACTTGTCGATAATTTCCACCCATAAGTGTGAGCACCTCGTCGGAGCAGTCACAACGCGCAGGCGGCACCCGACACAATCAGAAATGGGTGGCTGCCGATGCGTCCCCAGCATGCCCCTCTCGGTCACGTAATCCTGACCGCCTGGATGTGCCCCGGCTGCGACGTCGCGGGGCGAACCGCGCCCAACAACGAACCGGAATGCTGGAATTGCGGCGGCCCGGTCGTGGTCACCGCCCGGCCCGCGGTGCCCGCAGCCGGCCGCGGTTCCGCCACCGGTTCGCCGGCCAGCGCGTGAGCCGCACTCCCGACCGCTTTCTGCGGCGGGGCACGGCATCCATCTCCCGCGCGCTCCGGCACCCGGACGATCGTTGACCGGGACAGTGCGCGAAATCGGTTTACCCGCGGTGGATATTCGACCGACTGCACAACGTGACCGGTGACTACAAAACGCACTCGGGGCGAAAGACCCGTTTTACGCGCTGTCGTCGAGCCCTACCGTGGACGATGTTCCAAACAACACGGCGAACCCGACGACACGCCGGCGCCTGGATCAGGGCGGAACCGATCGGGATCTCCGTCCGAGCGTGCCACCTCGGCATTCCAGAAATGCCCGGCCGTCCAGGGCTTCGCCATCGATCAACGGGGGACCACGATGAAGATCAGCGAAATCTTCAGCAACCGTCACGGCTGGGGCTGGGGCCACGGCTGGGGCTGGGGCTGGGGCTGGGGTCGCGGCTGGGGCGGCTGGGGCGGCTGGGGCCGTTGGGGCCGTCGCTGATGATCAGGCCCTGACGTCCCGGGAGGCCCTATTCCTTCCGGCAACCACATCCAACCCAACGCAGTCCTGCTGTTCGCGGTAGCTCTCGTCTTCACAGGCGGGAGCTACCGCTTTTCTGTGGACACCGCGGCTCCCGACCGGGATGGTCCAAAGCTAAAGCTGCGGGATTCCAACCAGCGCTAGCGCCGGTTGGCGCGGTACTCCCTCACGGTTTCCCGCTGGTTCGACCGCCACGCCACGATCGACCCCCATAGCGCTATCGGGTGCCGCGTGCTGCTCTAGTGTGCTGGTCCCGGTTTCCACCAGAAACGAGATGTACAAATACGCCCTATCCCGGCCCACCGTGGCCGAACGGACCTCGCCGCCAAGACGACGGGACCAGCGAAACCGAACCCACCCGAGCTTAGCCTCGCGCGACCCCATTTCCGCCCCAACCGCTCCACCACGATCAGCTTCCCGACGGGGAACCGGAACGAAGACGACCAGCTACGCATCGAACGCCACCTGATCCGCCACGTGCCCCCGCTGAGCACGTCACCAGCGCATTTGATGTGCTAACCGCATAGCTAAAGCAAGGGGTCTGCGCACTACGTTTCCCCGATCAAGGCCGTTGTGGCGGCCGTGCTCTTCGTGCCGGCGTTCCAGTCCGGTCTCGCCCAGTGCGTGCACGCGATCTCGTCGTGGCCGGCGGTCTCTGCAAAGAGACTCCCCGCGAAGAGCAGAAGCACGAATTAGTCCTAACTGGACATCACGCAGGATGAAAGTGCATGTCCTGACTGACAATACCCAATTCCTGTCTCGTTGTCATACCCGATCGGATATTGCCGGGGACCGGGTGGCTCGATACGTTGGAACGATCTGCGAGTAGACAACGTTGTCAACGGGAGGTCTCTTGCCACGCCCAAACGACGTCCCGATCAATCGTCGGCGCGCGCTCCTGGCAGGTGCAGGTGCTGCGATCGGAGCAGCCGCGATTCCGACGCTTTCCGGTGAAGCCACCGCCTCTCGGGAAAACGCCGCGGCATTTCCGCTGGGGCCGTTCGAGAAGAGCCCGCAGAACCCGATCCTGCGGCCGGATCCCGCCCACGAATGGGAATCCACCTACCTCTACAATCCGTGCGCGATCCTCGTCGAGGACCAGGTCGCGCTGCTCTACCGGGCGCAGAACGCGGCGAAGACCTCTTGCATAGGTCTGGCGTTCAGCGACGACGGCGTGACCTTCCGCCGCCATCCCGAACCGGTGCTCACACCCACCGAACCCTGGGAGATCCCGGGCGGCTGCGAGGATCCGCGAGTCGTGCGGATCGACGGCACGTACTACCTGACCTACACCGCCTACGACGGCCGGCGGGCGCTGCTCTGCATGGCCACCTCCACCGACCTGGTGCGCTGGGCGAAACATCCCCCGCTGTTCCCGAACCTGCCCGATCCCGGCCACGGGCCGGAACCCTGGAACAAGTCCGGCGCGATCGCACCGGTGCCCATCCAGGGCTGGTACTGGATGTACTTCGGCGAGTCGAACATCTTCTGGGCGCGGTCGAGGAATCTGCTCGACTGGGAGACGCCTGGCAACGACGATCCCGTTGCCACACCGGTGTTCCCGTGGGAGAAATCGCTCATCGAGCCCGGCCCGCCACCGCTGCTGACCGACGACGGTCGCCTGCTGCTGATCTACAACGGCCGGGCCGACGGCAGCGGCGGCTACCAGAAAGGGCAGTACTCCGGCGGGCAGCTGCTCATCGACCCGCAGAACCCGACCAAGGCCCTCGCCCGCCTCGAACGCCCCTTCATCTTCCCCACCGCCGACGACGAGCAGAACGGCCAGGTCAACCACGTCGTGTTCAGCGAGGGCCTGGTCCGGTTCCGGGACCGCTGGTTCCTGTACTACGGCATGGCCGACTCGGTGCTCGGCGTGGCCACGGCCCCGGCCTGATACCCCGATCCCTCCCGAACAGGAGCATGATGAACGAATCGAGAAGGCGAATTCATCTGAGGCCGAGCAGAAAATCCCAGTTCACCGCACTGCTCGCAATATCGGTTGTGGCGGCCGCCCTGCCGTCGGCTGCCGCAGCCGCACCGGCCGGAACCGCGGCGATGGCCGGCGATCCGGCGCAGTACGTCAACACGTTCGTCGGCACCAAGCCCGGCGGGCCGGACTTCGGCCACGGCGGCGGCGCGGGCAACACTTTCCCCGGCGCGGTGGCCCCGTTCGGCATGATGCAGTGGAGCCCGGACACGGAAACCTACCAGCACGGCGGATACTTCCGCGACGACAACCGGATCCGCGGCTTCAGCCTCACCCACATTTCCGGCGCGGGCTGCGGGGACTTCGGCAACATCCCGTTCATGCCCGTCGTCGGCGATCGCCCGGTGGAAAACTACACCTTCTCCCACAGCAACGAATCCGCCGCACCCGGCACCTACGGGGTCACCTTCGACAACGGTCTGAAGGCGGAGCTGGCCGCCACCCAACGCTCCGGAATCGCCCGCTTCACCTATCCGCAGGGGCAGCAAGCCGCGCTGTCCATCGACGCGGCCAAGGCGTTCAACAACGCGACCGGTTCGCTGACCATCGGCACCAACACCATCAGCGGGTACAGCGAGAGCGGCGGATTCTGCGGGGCGGGGAACCGGTACAAGGTCTACTTCCACGCCAGCTTCGACCGCGATTTCTCGAGCACCGGAGTCGTGGAGTCTGGCGAGGTCGACCACAACCGCACCCAGATCTCCGGCGCATCAGCAGGCATCGCCCCGCAGCCGACCAAGCACGCCAGCCCGTCGCCCGCCCATTCCGAGGCCGGCGACGGGGCGCAGGCGTTCGTGAAGTTCGACACCAGCACCGATTCCCCGGTCGTCGCCCGGGTCGGAATCTCGTTCGTCAGCGCGGAGAACGCCAAGGCCAACGCGGAAGCCGAGCAGGTTGCGAAGAGCTTCGACGAGATCCGCGACGGCACCCGCGCCGCGTGGAACGGGATGCTCGGCCGTATCGACGTCGGCGGTGGCACCGATGAGGACCGCCGGCGCCTCTACACCGGCCTCTACCACTCGCTGCTGCACCCGAACGTCTTCAGCGACACCAACGGCGAGTACACCGGGTTCGACGGGCAGGTGCACGCGGCGACCGAAGGACATGCCCAGTACGCCAACTTCTCCGGCTGGGACGTCTACCGCTCGCAGATCCCGCTCGTCGCGCTGATCGCACCCGACATCGCCTCCGACATCGCGCAGTCCGCGCTCAACCAGTCCGTTCAGGGCGGGTACTTCGACCGCTGGACGGTGGCCAACGGCGGCACCGGTGTCATGGTCGGAGACCCGCTGCCGATCATCATCGCCAGCTCCTACGCCTTCGGCGCCACCGACTTCGACGCAGCCGGGGCGCTCAAGAGGATGGTCGACGGCGCCGCGAACCCCAGCGAACGCGCGGGCTACAACCAGTACAACTCGCTCGGCTACGTGCCTCCGGGCGTGAACGGCGTGTGGGGATCGGCGTCCACCACTCTCGAGTACACCAGCGCGGACTTCGCCGTGGCGCAGCTGGCCGGCCGCATCGGAGCCGCGGACGTGCACGACGCGTTCATGACCCACGCACAGAACTGGAAGAACCTCTTCAATCCCGGCAACGAGTACCTCCAGCCGCGCAACGCCGACGGCTCCTGGCCATCGTTCGACCCCGTGCAGCACGACGAGTACGTCGAAGGCAACGGCGCGCAGTACACCTGGATGGTCCCCTACAACCACCGGGCGCTGTTCGACCTGATGGGCGGCGACGAGCGGGTCACCTCGCGGCTGGACGCCTTCTTCACCGAGCTCAACGGAGGTCCCGACGAGCCCACCGCCTACCTAGGCAACGAGCCCACGCTGAACACCCCGTGGGCGTACGCATACGCCGGGCAACCGCACAAGACGCAGGACATCGTCCGCCGCGCGCTCGTGGAGTTGTTCAAGTCGACGCCCGACGGCGAGGTCGGCAACGACGACCTCGGCCAGATGTCGTCCTGGGCGGTCTGGGCCTCGATCGGCATGTACCCGCAGGCTCCGGGGCGGGCCGAGTTGGTGCTCGCCAGCCCGCTGTTCTCCTCGGTGGTCATCGACCGGGGCAACGGCACCAAGATCACGATCAACGCGCCAGGTGCCGCCGAGAACACCAAGTACGTGCACGGCCTGAAAGTAAACGGGGCCGAAAGCACGAAACCGTGGCTCGGCGAGGATTTCGTCGAGACGGGCGGCACGCTGGACTTCGCCCTGGGCGACGAGCCCGACACCACCTGGGGAAGCTCCCCGGCGGACGCGCCGCCGTCCTACGACGCGCCGCCCCCGGCGGGGCCGACGGGTGCGATCGTCGGCTTGTCCGGCAAGTGCGTGGACGTCGCCGACTCGGACACCAAGGACGGCACCCCGATCCGGCTGTGGACCTGCGACCAGACCGGAGCCCAGCGGTGGACCGACCACGGCGAGGGCACCCTCCGCGCGCTCGGGAAGTGCATGGACGTCGGGAGCGGCGGCGCGGCGGCGCGACTTTGGGAGTGCAACGGCACCAAGGCTCAGCAGTGGGAACCCCAGCACCTCCCCGGCAAGTGACGGACCTCTTCCTAGCCGTTCACGACCGCATGATCGTGTTGAGACATTCGCATCGGCCCCGGACAGTGGTGTCGATGTCGAGTCGGATGGCTGCGGGGATGGGGGCCGGGATGCGGGTCACAACAGCGGGGCTGGTCGTCGGAAGCGTGCTCGCCTGCGCGCTGACCTCGTGCTCGGAACCCAAGCCGTCCGTGGCGAGCGTGACGGCCTCGGTACCGGATCGGGCCGGCCAGATCGCCCCCAGCGAGCCCCTGGTCGTCTCCGCGCACGAGGGCACGCTCACCTCGGTCGCGATTACCACAGACGGGGGAACTGCGGTGCCCGGTTCGCTGAGCGACGGCGGCCGCAGGTGGCGCTCGACGGTGCCGCTGGAGTTCGGCAAGACCTACCACGTGAGGGCCCAGGCCGAGGACGTGGAGCGCAAGCCCTCAGTCCCGCTGAACTCGACGTTCCGCACCGCCACACCCGTGGACACCGTCACCGTGGAGAGGACCCGGCCCACCGACGGCGACACGGTCGGCATCGCGATGCCGGTGTCGATCTACTTCAGCAAGCCGGTGACCGACCGGGCCACCGTCGAACGCCGCCTGTCGGTCGAGCCGTCGGTGCCGACCGAAGGCTCGTTCCACTGGATGAGCGACGAACAGGTCAACTGGCGCCCCAAGGACTTCTGGCAACCCGGAACCAGCGTCCGGGTGCGCGCGCGGCTGTACGGCGTGGACACCGGCGGCGGCGTCATGGGAACCGCCGACCACGAGAGCAGCTTCCTCGTCGGACGGGACCAGCGCGCGGTCGGCAACGTCGAGGACCACACCTTCACCGTCTTCCAGGACGGACAGCAGATCCGCCAGTTCCCGGCCTCCTACGGCAGGAGCGTCTACCCGACCCAATCGGGCACCCACGTCGCCTTCGAGAAGCACACCTCGACGCGGATGCGCTCGGACACCTGGGGAGGCCCGCAGAAGGGCCAAGCCGGCTACTACGACGAGGTCCTGCCCAACGCGGTACGAATCTCGAACAACGGCGAATTCGTGCACGTCAACGCCGCCACCGTCGGGCAACAAGGCGTCGCCAACGTCTCGCACGGATGCGTGAACCTGTCGCCAGCCAACGGAAAGTGGTACTTCGACTTCGTGCAGATCGGCGACCCGGTGGAGATCGTCGGTTCCGACCGCCCGCTTACTCCGGCCGACGGGGACATCCCGGACTGGACGATCCCCTACCCGGACTACGTCAAGGGCAGCGCCCTCTACCAACCCCGCTGACCACACAGCGGGGATCACTCACCGCGTTTCCGCAGGTCCGGGGCCGTGAGTCCGTGGGTTGCCGTAGCGTTGCCATAGGTGCCCTAAGTAAGGACTCACGCCCCGTGACGACCGCCGCGGTTAGCTGGCCGGGGGTTTCCGGGGGAGGAAGGCCGCGATCGTGAGGGCGATTACGGCCGCTGCCGCGCCCATCGCCATGATCACCTGGAAGCCTTCCCGGGACGGCACCGTCAGTGAGCCGAACGCCGCCGTCAGCTGGGCCAGCACCGCACCCGCGACCGCGCTGGAGACCGACGTGCCGATGGCGCGCATCAGGGTGTTGAGGCTGTTGGCCGCTGCGGTCTCCCCCACCGGCACCGCCGCCATGATGAGCGCCGGCATCGCACCGTAGGCGAGGCCGATGCCCGCCCCGATCACGCTGGAGACCAGCATGAGCTGCCAGACCCCGGACATCAGCACGATGCCCAGGCCGTAGCCGGTGGCGACCACGACGGCGCCCAGCATCAGGGTCACGTTGGGGCCCTTGGCCTTCGAAACGCGCGCCGACAGCGGCGCCATCGCCATCATCACCAGTCCGGACGGCCCCATCACCAAGCCCACGACGACCATCGTCTGCCCCAGGCCGTAACCGGTGACCGCGGGCAACTGCAGGATCTGCGGCAGGACCAGGGACATCGCGAACATCGCGAACCCGAACACGGCGGACGCGATGTTGGTCAGCAGAACCTGGCGGCGAGCGGTGGTACGCAGGTCCACCAGCGGCTGCCTGGTGTGCAGTTCCCACCAACCCCACAGAAGGAGCACGACAGCCCCGGCACCGAGCAGGCCGCCGGCGCGGGCACCGGTCCAACCCCACTCCGCGCCCTTGGAGATGGCCAGCAGGAGGCAGATGAGTCCGATCGACAACCCGGCCGCGCCCGCCAGGTCGAAGCGTCCTCCGGTGCGCACAGCGGACTCCGGCACGAAGGCCACCACGAGGGCGGTCGCGACGACGCCCAGGCCTGCCGCCGTCCAGAACAGCATGTGCCAGTCGGTGCGTTCGGCCAGGAAAGCGGCCGCGGGCAGGCCGAGGGCGCCGCCGACGCCCAGCGAGGCGCTCATCGTCGCGGTCGCCGAACCCAGTCGTTCGGCCGGGAGTTCGTCGCGCATGATGCTGATCCCCAGCGGGATGACACCAGCTGCCAGGCCCTGCAGGGCCCGCCCGACGATCATGGGCGCCAGCGCGTTGCTGAGACCGCAGGCAGCCGAACCGGCCACCAGCAGCGCCAGGCTGATCAGCAGCATGCGCCGTTTGCCGTACATGTCTCCCAGCCGCCCCACCACCGGGGTCGCAACGGCCCCGGCGAGCAGCGTCGTGGTGATCGCCCAGGCGGAGTCGGCCGCGGACGCCCCCAGCAGCGCGGGCAGCACGGGGACCAGTGGGATCACCAGGGTCTGCATCAACGAGACCACGATCCCGCTGAAGGCCAGTACCACCACGACGGTGTTGGACCGCGGCGGGCTCGATACCGCGATGTCGACGGGCTGGACTGGGGCGTTGGGCATGTCGGGGGCCTCCGTCGGGCATGCGTGGGTGGTCACTCTGCGAGACCAGACATTAAATCAATTGCTTGACTTAAACCAGTGGAATCGGTTAACTGGTCACCGACAGGCGACCGACCCGGAGGAGCATGCATGGCGGGCAACGTCGATAGCGAACGAGCGCTGAGCTACCCGATCCCCGGCACGGCGGCGCTGGAGCCGCCGGCCGAGTGGGCGCAACTGCGGCAGGAATGCCCGGTCGCGCGGGTGACGCTGCCCAGCGGGGACGGGGCAGCGCTGCTCACCCGCTACGCGGACGTCAAGCAGGTGCTGTCCGACCCGCGGTTCACCCGCCAGCTCAACGCCGACGGCGCGGCCCGGATCTCGGCCAATGAATCGGGCGGGGTGTTCAACAGCTCGATGGCCGACTCGCTGCCCCAGACCGGCGATGGGCACCAGCGGTGGCGACGGATGGTCGCCAAATGGTTCACCGCGCGGCGGATGACCGCGCTGCGGCCCGAGATCGAGGCGATGGCCGATCGCCTCATCGACGACATGGTGGCGCGCGGCGCCCCAGCCGATCTCAAGGCGGACCTGGGTTTCCCGCTGCCGGTGTGGGTCATCTGCAACATGCTCGGCGTTGCGGACAGCGACCGGGACAAGTTCGCGTACTGGTCCGACACGTTGCTCAACCTGACCCGGTACCGGCAGGAGGAAATCGACGCGGCGCAGGCCGAGTTCGTCGCTTACATGGCCGCCCACGTCGCCGCCAAGCGGGCAGACCCCGGTGCGGACCTGCTCAGCGAGCTCATCACGGCCACGGACGCCGAAGGGCGTGGGCTGACCGACGGGCAGCTCGTGGCCACCGGCCAGGGCCTGCTGGTCGCCGGACACGAGACCACCGCGAACATGATCAGCAAGATGGTGGCGATGCTGCTCTCCGACCGGCGGCGGTGGGAGCAGCTGCTCGCCGACCGGACGCTGGTGCGCACGGCGGTGGAGGAAGCGCTGCGGTTCGACGCCAACCCCGGGTTCGGCATGCCGAGGTACATCAGCGAGGAGGCCGAGGTTTCCGGCACCAAGCTGCCCGCGGGCACGACCGTGGTGTGCAGCATGGCCGCGGCCAACCGCGACGCCACGGCCTTCGACGGCGCCGACGAGATGGACCTCGGGCGAAACCCGAACCCCCACCTGGCTTTCGGCGCCGGGGCGCACTCCTGCCTGGGGCAGGCGCTGGCCCGCACCGAACTGCAGGCCGTGCTCGACGTGCTACTCCGGAGGCTTCCCACGCTGGAACTGGCCGTCGCGGTGGAGGACCTGAACCGGGTCGAGGGACTGGCCGTCGGCGGTCTGCGCGAACTCCCGGTGCGGTGGTGACGATGGCCGGGAGGACCGTTCGGGCGGACCGGGTGAACGCGACGCGGGAGCAGATCCTGACTGCGGCGGAACGGCTGTTCGCCGAGCACGGGGTGTTCGCGGTGTCCAACCGCCAGGTCAGCGAGGCCGCGGGGCAGGGCAACAACGCCGCGGTCGGCTACCACTTCGGCACCAAGACCGACCTGGTGCGGGCGATCGCGCGGAAGCACGCCGAGCAGATCGAACGGCTGCGGCTGGAGATGGTCGCCGAGGTCGAGGGCTCCACCGAGGTGCGGGACTGGGTCGCCTGCCTGGTGTGCCCCACCACCGAGCACCTGGCCGCTCTCGGCAGCCCCACCTGGTTCGCCCGGTTCGGCGCCCAGGTGATGACCGACCCGGCGCTGCGCGAGATCATGATCGACGAGGCGCTCACCTCGCCGTCGCTGCTGCAGGTCCTCGACGGGCTCAACCGCTGCCTGCCCGACCTGCCGATCGACGTGCACCTGGAACGCGGCGACATGGCCCGCCAGCTGATGGTCCACATGTGCGCCGAACGCGAACGCGCCCTCGCAGAGGGCACTGCCACGCCGCGGCTGAGCTGGCACGACGCCGCGGCCGGGCTGATCGACGCGATCGTCGGGATGTGGCTGGCACCAGTCACATCACGCCCCTGACCGGACCCCAAGCAGAGGAGAACTGCTCTTGAAGGTGACCGTTGACGAGGAGAAGTGCTGCGGGGCGGGGCAATGCGCGCTGCTCGCCCCCGAGGTGTTCGACCAGCGGGAGGAGGACGGCATCGTGATCCTGCTCGACGCCGAACCGGTCGAGTCGCTGCACACCTCCGTCCGCGAGGCCGCCAGCATGTGCCCGGCCGCCGCGATCGAGCTCGGCGAGAGCTCATGAGCGGTCCCGCCGGCGTGCTGGTGGTCGGCGCTTCCGCTGCCGGACTTGCCACCGCAGAGGCGTTGCGGCGCAAGGGATATCGGGGCGGTCTGACCCTGCTGGGGGCCGAGTCGCACCCGCCTTACGACCGGCCACCACTGTCCAAGCAGGTGCTATCCGGAACCTGGGATACCGAGCGGACCCGGCTCCGGCAGCCCGCGACGCTGTCCGAACTGGACTCCGAGATCATCCTCGGTGATCCGGCGGTAGGCCTGGACGTGGCCACACGCACCGTCCGCACCGCGTCCGGGCTTGCCCTGAGCGCCGAAGCGATCGTCGTGGCGACCGGGCTCCGGCCCCGCACGCTTCCCGGCCAAGGCGAACTGACCGGTGTCCACGTGCTGCGCACCCTCGACGATTCCCTGGCCTTGCGGCCTGCCTTGCTGGCCGCTTCGCGTGTCGTCATCGTCGGGGACGGCGTGCTCGGCACCGAAATCGCCGCCACCGCAAGGAAAATGGGCGCGAAAGTGACGCTGGCCGGCCCGCAGCAGGCGCCGCTGGAAAGTCAGTTCGGCTCGTCGCTCGGCAACCTGCTGGGCGAACTGCACGCCGAACACGGGGTCTGCCTGCGGTTGGGCACCGCAGTTACCGGACTGACCGGACGGCACGGCCGGGTCACCGGTGTGCGCCTGGACACCGGCGACGAGCTACCCGCCGACGTGGTCGTGGTGGCGTTCGGAGCCACCCCGGCGACGGAATGGCTGGCCGGCAGCGGACTTCGGGTGGACGACGGGCTCGTGTGCGATTCCCGCTGCCGGGCGGCGGAGGGGATCTACGGCGCAGGGGACGTGGCCCGCTGGCAGCACGACGCGCTCGGCACCTCGCTGCGGCTGGAGAACCGGACCAACGCCACCCAGCAGGCCAACGCCGTGGCCGCCAACATCCTCGGCGAGGACCAGCCCTACGTCCCGGTCCCCCACTTCTGGACCGACCAGTTCGACACCAAGATCCAGGTGCACGGACTTCCCAACGGGGACGCAGAAGTGACCATTGTGGACGGGAGCACGGCGGAGCGGCGATTCGTCGCGCGGTACCAGCACAACGGCAAGGTCGCCGGCGTGCTGGGCTGGAACATGCCCAAGCAATGCCGCCTGCGCCGCCAGGAAGTCGTCGATGCGCTCTCCGCGCCGGTCCCGTGACAACAGCTCAGGAAGGCAAGCGATGACCGATGTGCTGAACCCGGTTGGCGAGAACTCCACGGACGTCCCGGAGTACCCGATGGCACGGGCGGCGGGCTGCCCGTTCGATCCGCCGCCGGAGCTGCGGACCAAGCAGGAGGCGGGCCCGCTCGCGAAGGTCCGGCTGTGGGACGGCAGCATGCCGTGGCTGGTGACACGCTACGCCGACCAGCGGGCGCTGCTGGCCGACCCGCGGGTCAGCGCCGACATCACCCGCCCCGGCTATCCCAGTTCGGCCCCGATCAGGCCGGGCAGCTCCAGCATCAGCTTCATACTGATGGACGATCCGGAGCACGCGCGGTTGCGGCGGATGGTGACCGCGCCGTTCACCATCAAGCGGGTCGAGGCGATGCGGCCGACCGTGCAGAAGATCGTGGACGACCTGATCGACGACGTGCTGGCCGGCCCGAAGCCGGTGGACCTGGTCGAGGCGTTCGCGCTGCCGGTGCCCTCGCTGGTGATCTGCCAACTACTCGGGGTCCCCTACTCCGACCACGATTTCTTCCAGGAGAACAGCAAGACCATCATCAAGCGGGACGCGAGCCCCGACGACCGGACCGCCGCCCTGAGCCGGCTCGCCGCCTACCTGGACGACCTGGTGGGCGCGAAGCTCGAAAACCCCGGCGACGACCTGCTCTCGCGCTTGGCCGAGCGGGTCACGGCCGGGAAGCTGTCCCGGCAGGCAGCTGCGCAGATGGGTGTGCTGCTCCTGATCGCCGGTCACGAGACCACCGCGAACATGATCGCCCTCGGCACCCTGGCACTGCTGGAGAACCCCGATCAGCTGGCGGTCCTGCGCGAATCCGACGACCCGAAGCTGATCGCCGGGGCGGTCGAAGAACTGCTGCGATACCTGCACATCACGCACAACGGTCGGCGTCGAGTGGCGCTCGAGGACATCGAGATCGCCGGTCACGTCATCCGCGCCGGCGACGGGCTGATCATGCCCAACGACATCGGCAACCGCGATCCCGAGGCCTTCCCCGAACCCGACCGGCTGGACCTGACCCGCGACGCCCGCCACCACGTGGCCTTCGGGTTCGGCGTGCACCAATGCCTCGGGCAGCCGCTCGCGCGCATGGAGCTGCAGGTCGTCTACGGCAAGCTCTACCGCCGCATTCCAACCCTGCGACTGGCCGAGGACCTGTCGCAGATCCCGTTCAAGCACGACGGTTCGGTCTACGGCGTCTACCGCCTGCCGGTGACCTGGTAGCCGAATTCCCACCAAAGCGGAGGAGAACCATGAAGGTGACGATCGACCAGGACAAGTGCGTCGCTTCCGGGCAGTGCGTGACGGCCGCCGCGGAGGTATTCGACCAGCGCGACGAGGACGGAATCGTTGTGCTGCTCAACGCGAATCCGCCCGTGGAGCTGGCTGCGGACGTCCGGCAGGCCGCGGTGGTGTGCCCGGCGCTGGCCATCACCGTGGACGAATGACCGGGGCCCGAATCGCGGCCTGGGGAGCACATCGCCCGCCAGGGGGCTGCGGGAGACGGCGTCGTCGATGGGGCTCCGGCTAGGGCGGGGTCCCCAGCGGAGTACCACCGCGACGACCAACCGGACCCGCAGCGGGCTGCCGTACTCCTGCGGCAAGTAGGTGAAGACGACGTTGCACGCGGCGTGAGCGAGGACGACCGCGAGCACCGACTTCCCGCTGTTGTTGTAGCGCCAGACGTAGAAGATCCGCAGGCCGACCGAGAACACCTAGTTCACGGCAGGCTGGCGAACCCGAACCCGAGCCTGAACCGAGGTGAGGGGCCCCTTTAGCGGGTTCGCGCTGGAACCGGTCGTGACCTGCACGGATGTGGGTGATGCGTGGGATGTGCCTCACGGGTTGCCCCACGAGATCATCTTCCGTGCTCGACGCGGCCGTCCCACGCGGGCTAGCGTGCCCCCTGGTCGTGCATGGCGCTGAACCTTACGAGAGAGGTTCAGCGATGAGTAAGCAGGTATGGGCCGGGGAACTTCCTTCCGGCAACTGGTCCGCCCGGTACCGCCACCCGATCACGCGCCGCAAGCAACGCGCCGGATCGCACCCCAGCGAAGACGCGGCGCTCGCCGCCGCTCGCAAGGCGGTGCGGGAGATCGTTCGCCTCTACAGCGGCGACCCGGACGTCTCGCCGGTCTCCGGTGCGCCGACGTTGGCGGAGTACGCGCACGAGGCGATCGACGCGCTTCCGCACGTGCGCCCGTCGACCCGCAAGCGGTACCACTCGATCGCCCGCCAGCTCGCGAAGCACTTCGGCGAACACGTGCGGGTCGACCAGATCGACGAGAACTCGGCGCGGTCGGTGGTGGCGGCGGCGAACCGGGCGGGGATGTCGCACTCGACGTGCGAGGGATACGTGACGGTGCTCGGCCACATCATCAACCAGGCGGGCCGGGAGGGATACACGACGGCCCGCTCCGTCGACTGGAACGTCCCGCTACCTACCGAAGTGCGCCAGCAGCGGGAACTACTGCTCGACGACATGATCGGGCTGCTGACGTGCGCCATGCCCTATCACCTGTGGGTGGCGATCCTGATCTCCCGCGACACGGGGCTCCGGATCTCCGAGGTCGCCGGGCTCCGGGTGCAGGACGTCAACCTCGTCCGCCGTCGGCTTCGGTTGGTCGGTTCGGTCGACCCTGACGGCGTCTGGCGCGAGCACACCAAGGGGCATCGCGCCGGGATCGAGATTCCGTTGACGCTGCGGCTGACGGCCGCGCTCGATCATCACTTCCGTAACAACGTCCGCGACGGCCAGGTGTGGGTGTTCGCCGACGCCGACGGCGCGCCGATCGGTATCCGGCGACTGCGGGACGCGTTCGACCGGGCGCCGGTGGTGGCGGGCGTTCCTGATGCCGTGTGGCATGACATGCGGCGGACGCTGCTGACGACGTTGTCCGACGCGGGCGCGCCGCTTCAGCACTTGCAGGCGCTCGCCGGGCACGCCAGCCCCAAAACGACACGCAACTACATTCAGCGGGTCCGGGTTGAGGATCTTGCCCGCTGGACGAGCACGATCGACGGGCCGGATATGCCGCCGGAGCCGCCGACGCGGCACCTTCGGGCGGCCCTTGGCGCGTTCCGAGCCAACCTCGACGAGATCCATCGCCAGCTCGACGAGCGGTTCACCACTACCGCCGCCCGCCTGGCGACCGCCGTCGACCAGCTCGGCGGCATCAGGCGAGCCCGCACAAGCACTCGCCGCCGGGCGTGAGGAGTCCTGGCGTGCCGTGCACGCCGCCAGCGGTGAACTCGAAACCGTCGCGACCGCCGTCGGCAAGCTTCCGGACCGCAGGGGGGCAGCAAGGGAAACCAGCATCTGCGGTTCGTGGATTGCTCGACCTCGACCAGGTCGAGCACATCCCCTCCGAACGCCCAGACGGCCCGCTCGGCCGTTTCGCCGCATGGCTACGCGCCGGATACCGGCTCGACCTCGCCGACGGGCCGACCAAGGTCAAGCGAGACACCCACGCCCTCTACAGCCGTTGCGATCCGGCTAGCGCGTCGGCGAGTAGCCTCCGCGTGACCGGGGGACGGCTGTACGCGACGTGTTTCGCGACGGCGCGTTCGGCTTCGACGGCTTTCTCATCGGCGAGCATCGGGGCGTCGGGGACGGTGATCTTCGGGAGGGTGAAGCGGCGCTTTGTTGGCAGATCGGCGAGCTCATCGGCGAGATCACCGGACCACGTCACGCTGTATCCGGATGCGACGATGCGACGCCGCGTCGGTGTGGTGACCGCACGGCTAGGTGACCACTCCGGTCACTTCGGCGCATTCGGTGCACAGTGGCCAGTGTTCCGGCGCGGACTCCAATGGTCGCCACCCGAGATGACCGCACGCCGTATGCACAACGTCGCGCCCGTCCAACGTGGACCGGATCGCGTTATCCGCGACGAGGTGTCGAACCTGATGGCCCCGGAGCCCGACGGCGTAGCGACCAGAGTCGGTAACCTCGCCGACCTGGACCGCTTCAGGACACGGGAGCTCGGGGCGCTGCCCGGCCGTGTTGACGGCATCGTCAGCGCCCAGCGTGTACAGCAGGCACGGCACGCACGGCGTGCCCGTGAAAATGGCGACCTGCTCACCCTTGCCCCGTTCGAGCACGTGACCGCATGGTGCGGTCAACGCGCCCGACTCGCCGAGCTTGTCAGCGGGGACCGGGTAGGCGTGAACCTCCGGCGGGCCGCCTGACGGCGCGAATTCCGGCCGCAGTCGCGCCAAGATCACCAGCCCGGAGCGCTGCCCGATCACGTGGCACGCCCCGGAGTGCGACGACGAAGCCGTTCATCCCGACGCCTAGCCGCCGCCTTGAGCCCCTGCCGCTGCCGGTGCCCCGGCAGCCACCACACTATGAACAGCGGGATAAAGATCACCGACCAGGCCAGCAGCCCGAGCAACATCCCCAGCGCGTCATGCATGTCTTGAAGATCGCCATTTTCGCCCGGTTAGCCCATATCACGCCGGTTATCTCACTGTGAGATAGTTTTCCGATGGCCGCCTGGGAGACCCTGACCATTCCCACGTCCGTGTGGAATGGGGACGACATGCGGCAGGCATGTCAACGGCGCGACGTCGCCGCCATCCTTCGGGCAATCCAGCGCGGTACCGGAGCGAGTCAGACCCAGTTGGCAATGGCGACTGGCATCCTGCAAGGCCGGATCTCTGAGATCTTGCGGAGAAGCCGCACGGTGACCGCGTTCGACGTATTCGAGCGCATCGCCGACGGCCTCGCCATGCCCGACGAGACTCGCGTATTGCTCGGGCTCGCCCCGGTGCATCCGTCCGGACTCGACCATCTCGGACCGATCGGACGGGCTGAGATGCTCGCCGCCTACCGGTCGCAGGCCGACGCCACACCGGAGATCAGGAAGGCCGCCTCGACAGCCCGGACGATCGAAATCCTCGCGGTGCGCGGGCTCGGCATCATCGGCATGAACGACTCGCTTCTCCGCGCCACCGTCGCCCTGAACCGTCCCGTGTTCCGGGCGTTGCTCCTGGACCCGGACAGCACGGCCGCCGAGCGTCGCGCCGCAGAGGTCGGCGAGTCGCACGAGTCGTTCGCCTCCGGCGTCAGCTTGTGCGTCGCTCGGCTCCGAGAGTTGCGCGGGCAAACCGGCGCTCAGGTCGAGGTGTACTTCTACGACATGTTGCCAACGTGGCGGGTGCTGGCACTCGACAATGTGCAGTTCGTGTCCGCGTTCGGGGAAGAACACGAGGGGCATACCTCACCGATGTACAAGATCGCCGCGTCGGCGCATGGCGCGCTGCACCGTGGGTTCCGTAGGTTCACCGACGAGCTACGGGCACAGTCCCGGCAGGTGATCTAGGGAGGGTTCCACGGTGGCGGTCGAGGCAGAACTCAAGGCTCGCGTCGGCGACCCCGAAACGGTCCGGGCGCGGCTCCGCGAACGTGCAGAGGAGCAGGTGCAAACCTACCGCGACCGGTATTTCGACTGGCCGTCCGGCAGTCTCGACGGACAGGGTTACGAGGTCCGTGTGCGCGTGGTGGAAACGGCCACGACAACCACGACCGTGCTCACGTTCAAGGAGCCCCCGGTGCACGACAGCGGGTCGAAACCGGAGCACGAGACCACCCTCGCCGACGCCGAGCCGGTCGCTGCTCTGTTGGCGATGCTCGGGCTGGTGGAGCGCATTGCGTTCGAGAAGCACTGCCGAAACTTCAGGTTCACCGAACACGGCCGCGACATGCTCGCGACTCTGGTGCACGTGCCCGAACTCGACGACACCTTCCTTGAGGTCGAAACCGTCGTCCCAGACAAGACCGGGGTCGCCACCGGTCTCGACGCGGTCCGGGCCGTGCTCGACTCGCTCGGCATCACCAGCGACGACATCACGGCAGAGAAGTACACCGACGCAGTCGCCGCCCGGCGCAGTTAAGCCGCCCATGTCCGTGGGGCAAACCGTGATCAACCGCGTGGGGCAAACGTGGGCTCGAAACCGTCACACTACGTACTAACAGCAGATCAGCAGCGTATAGACTATGCACAACCAAACCGCCGGTCACACCACCCGTGACCGGCGTTTTCCCAGGTCAGCGCCAAGAGCCTTCGAGAAAAGGGCACCCTTGGGCGGCTGAGCAACCCGAAGAGGCGGCTGAGCCACCCAAGGGTTTTTACACGTTGCGTGAACGGTTCAGCTGGTTACGGCGGGGAAGGCCTTGGTGCAGGCCGCGATCGTGGTTGCTTGATTTTGATCATGGTCGTGGTGTTCACGCGCCCCTGCGCACGAGGAACTGCCCGGATTTCGGCGAAGTCCGGGCAGTTCTCGCTCGTGTCAGTCGGCATGCGTGCCGGCCGCAGCGGCCTGCGGGATCGGCTCGCCGCGCGGCGGGATCGCGTCCGCATCGGCCGGGTCGATCGTCCCGAGCGAACCGTCGGCCGCGCTCCGCGCGATGGCCGACATGGACCTCAGCGCCGAATCGATCTGCGCCTGCTCGTGCTGCGGGCCCATGTCGCTGAGCTCGATGAGCACGCTGCCGCTGCCGCGCAGGCCGTAGGCGTTGCGGGCGATGCCCTGGTAGTCGCCGCCGGGGTACCGCGAAACGTTCGCCCCGCCATCGGTCATCGACCGCTGCGCCACCACCGAGATCTGCTTGGCCAGCTCAAGGTTGCTCGGCGTAACGCCCGGGTTCGTCGGCCACATCAGCGATGCGGTGATCTCGCGTCCGCCACCGTCGACGTAGCGGCCCTGCATGTGGTAGTCGACCACGATCTGCGGCTGGAACTCCGCGTAGTGGCGCTGGATCAGGCCCGCCTCGGTAGCGGGATTGTTCTCGGGCGCGACCGCCGGGTCGTGGTAGCGGTTGATGTCGTAACCCTTGCCCGCTTCGCCGTACTCCGGAGCCGCGTCCGGGGCGTAGTTGTACCGCCAGTTCAGCTCGTGACCGTCCGGGTTGGCCCGCACCACGATGTCAACGGTCACCTGCGACCGCAGCCAGCGCTGGTAGCGGCTCTGGCCGACCCCGACCTCGCGCAGGAACTCCAGCGCGGCCGGGGTGCCGAGCGGCTCTTCGCCATGCTGCTGGGTGACGTAGAGGACGCGCAGCGGCCCGTCGCCAACCCTCGCGCTCCACACCGGCCGGCCCTGGTTGGACTTGCCGATCGCGGAGACCTCGATCGCGCCGTGGCTCCGCCTCTGGAGTTCGTCCAACTTCCGGGCCAACTCGGCGGTGCTGGGCCGGGGACCGATCCGGCCGGGCGGCGCCGCCTGGGACGGCGCGACGAACCCCAGCACGGAAAGGACTGCTACGACAACGGAAAGCAGCGCTATGCGCGTCGACTTCGCCATGACGCAGGAGTCTGCCCCGCCGAACGACCGAACCACAAGATCGGCAGCCCGATTGCGTTGCGCAAGCAACGAACCGACGGCGGTGCGGCCAAGCCCCGCTCAACCGCACCATCGCGCAAAAAACAGGTTCTAGCTGGCCTGCTTCTCGTAGCCGACGAGACGGACGCAGACGGTGAGCCCCTCGATCGCCCGCTCCAGCTCTTCCAGCCCCGGGTAGCCCGGCCCGATGCGGATGAAGGCGTCGCGCGGGTCGTCGCCGTACGGATGCGTCGCGCCGGCCGGGGTCAGCGCGATGCCGGCCTCCTTGGCACGGCGGACGACCTCCTTGGCGCACCCGTCCTGCACCTCCAGGGACACGAAGTACCCGCCCTTGGGCGAGGCCCAGGTGGCGAGCCCGGTCCCGCCGAGTTCCGCCTCCAGGATCCGCGCCACCGCCTCGTTGGGCTGCAGCAGGACGCGCTGGCGCTCCATGTGGGCCCGCACCCCGTCCGCGTCCCGCAGGAAGATGGCGTGCCGCAGCTGGTTGATCTTGTCGGGGCCGATCGACCGCTTGGAGTTGTTGCCGAGCAGCCACTGCACGTTCGCGGACGACGAGCCGAAGAAGGCGACGCCCGCGCCCGCCGCGGTGATCTTCGAAGTGGAACCGAACACGAAGACCCGGTCGGCGTTCCCGGCCTCGTCGCAGGCGGCGAGGAGGTCGGCGATCTCGACGGGCTCGTCGGTGAGGTGATGGGCGGCGTAGGCGTTGTCCCAGAAGATCCGGAAGTCGGGCGCGGCGGTGCTCATCGATGCCAGCCGCGCCACGGTCTCGTCACCGTAGCTGACGCCGTCCGGGTTGCTGTACTTCGGAACGCACCAGATGCCCTTGATCGCCGGGTCCCCGGCGACGAGCCGCTCCACGATGTCCATGTCCATGTCCGGGCCGTCAGCGGTCATCGGCACCTGGAGCATGTCGATCCCGAACCGCTCGCAGAGCGCGAAGTGCCGGTCGTAACCGGGCACAGGAACGCAATCCGCTCCTGGTCCACCCAGCGCGATTCGGCGCCCGGCAGGACGCTCAGCAGGGCGTGCACCAGGCAGTCGTGCATGAGTTCAAGGCTGGAGTTCCCGGCCGCGAGCAGCTGCGCGACCGGCACCTGCAACACCCCGGCGAAGATCTCCCGGAGCTCGGGCAGCCCCTGCAGCCCGCCGTAGTTGCGGACGTCCGTGCCGTCGGCGGCGGTGTGCCGCCCGCCGGGCAGGCTCAGCAGGTCATCGGAGAGGTCGAGCTGCTCCGGCGAGGGCTTGCCCCGGGTGAGGTCGAGCGAGAGCCCGCGTTCCGCGAGATCCTGGTAGTCCTGGCGAGCCCGCTCAAGGAGCCCGGTCAGGGCGTCGGCGCTCAGCTCGGTGGTCATGGTGCTTCCTCTCCCAGGTGCCACATCGACGGTGTTTGCGCCCGCCGAGCTTACGAACCGGCCGCCGCCGGAGGTCAGGAAGATCCGGGCGCGTCGTCCTCGGGTGCATACGAGGCGAGCCGGGCGGCGAGGTCTTCGGCGGGGGCGGTGCTGCGCGCCGCCCGATCGGCTGATGTGCGGGGCAACCACCCGGCCGTCGGGTTTTGCCGGTTACCGATCAGTAGTACCGTTGCGTGACCGACATCACCAACGTTCGAACCGTTGGGGGCATTGATGACCACAGTGGACAGAAGTCGCGAGGTTCGGATTGACGCCGCGCAGGCCCGGCAGGTGGCCGAGGAGGCCCGCGAATCCCGCTGGGACCGGCCGAGCTTCGGGAAGGAGCTGTTCCTCGGCAGGCTGCGGCTCGACCTGATCGACCCGATGCCCGAGGGCCAGAGCTCACCCGAGGGTGAGGCGTTCCTCGAACGGTTGCGCGAGTTCTGCGAGACGGAGGTCGACGGACGCCAGATCGAACGGGACGCCCGGATCCCGGACGAGGTCATCAACGGCCTGAAGGAAATCGGCGCCTTCGGCATCAAGATTCCCGCGGAGTACGGGGGCCTGGGGCTGCCGGCGGTCTACTACCACCGGGCGCTGATGCTCGTCGCCACGGCCAACCCGTCGATCGGCGCGCTGCTGTCCGCGCACCAGTCCATCGGCGTGCCCCAGCCGGTGAAGATGTTCGGCACCGCCGAGCAGAAGCGGCAGTTCCTGCCGCGCTGCGTCCGCGAGATCACCGCGTTCCTGCTCACCGAGCCCGACGCGGGCAGCGATCCGGCGCGGCTGGCCACCAGCGCGGTGCCGAGCGCGGACGGCCGGAGCTACACGCTCAACGGGGTCAAGCTCTGGACGACCAACGGCGTGCTCGCCGACCTGCTGGTGGTGATGGCGCGGGTGCCGCGCTCTGAGGGGCATCGCGGCGGCGTCACGGCATTCGTCGTCGAAGGCGACGCCGACGGCATCACCGTGGAGAACCGCAATTCGTTCCTCGGGCTGCGCGGCATCGAGAACGGCGTGACCCGCTTGCACGACGTCGTGGTGCCCGCGGAGAACCGGATCGGCCGCGAGGGCGAAGGCCTGAAGATCGCGCTGACCACGCTGAACACCGGGCGCCTGTCGCTGCCCGCGATGTGTGCCGCCGCCGCGAAGTGGTGCCTGCTGATCGCCCGCGAGTGGTCGGCGCAGCGGGTCCAGTGGGGTCGGCCGATCGGCGAGCACGAAGCGATCTCCGACAAAGTCTCCTTCATCGCAGCCACGGCTTTCGCCCTGGAGGCCGTGCTCGAACTCTCCGGCCGGCTGGCCGACGCCGACCGGCACGATATCCGCATCGAAGCGGCCCTGGCCAAGCTCTACGCCTCGGAGATGTCCTGGCTGATCGCCGACGAACTGGTGCAGATCCGCGGCGGGCGCGGCTACGAGACGGCCGACTCGCTGGCCGCGCGGGGCGAGCGCGGGGTGCCCGCCGAGCAGCTCCTGCGCGACCTGCGGATCAACCGGATCTTCGAGGGCTCCAGCGAGATCATGAAGCTGCTGATCGCCCGCGAAGCGGTCGACGCGCACCTGTCGGTGGCGGGCGACATCATCGACCCGAAGGCGGACCTCTCCCGCAAGGCGCGCGCGGCCGCCCGCGCCGGTGGCTTCTACGCGCGTTGGCTGCCGACGCTGGTGGCCGGCAAGGGGCAGCTGCCGGGCGGCTTCGGCGAATACGGGCCGCTGGCCGAGCACCTGCGGTTCGTGGAGCGGGCCAGCCGGCGGATCGCGCGCCAGACCTTCTACGGGATGTCGCGCTGGCAGGGCAAGCTGGAGCACCGGCAGCTGTTCCTGGGCCGCATCGTCGACATCGGCGCGGAGCTCTACGCGATGAGCGCCAGCTGCGTGCACGCCCGCTCGGCAGGCCAGGACCCGTCGGCGGTGGAGCTGGCCGACGCGTTCTGCCGCCAGGCGCGCCGCCGCGTCGAGACGCTGTTCCGGCAGCTCTGGCACAACACCGACGCCGCCGACCGGGGCCTCGCGCAAAAGGTGCTGGACGGCCGCTATTCCTGGCTGGAGGAGGGCATCCTGGACGCCTCTTCGGACGGCCCGTGGATCGCGGAATCAACACCGGGACCGTCACAGCAAGATAACGTCCGCCGGACCGTGCCGCGCACTTGACAATCCACTGTGGACTAATATTCGGGAACCGCACCGGCTGCCGCGCGACCACGCCTATTGACCAAGGCGAGTGACGCCAGTTACATTCCCGCCGCAAAAAGGACTTTTGCACCGGGAATTCGCACGGTGACTCCCCGGACGGCGGCATGCGCTTGTCCGAACACCGCCGATCGGCACGGAAGGGCAAGCGCATGAGCCAGGCAACGCGGCCTGAGCACGACGACGAACCAGCCAAGGAAGGCACCGCGCAGACCGACGTCGGCGAGATCGTCGCCGCACACGACGAAGAACGCCCAGCCCGGCAACTGTCCCGCCGCCCGGATCTGCTCATCTACCTCGTCGCCCTCGCGGTCGCCGGTGCTCAAGCAGGTCTTCTACCCGCTCACCAAAGGCAACCAGTACTACCTGGTCATCTTCCTCGGCTGCACGCTGCCGCGGGTGTTCCTCTGCTACCGGCCGGGCAGTCGCCGCCCGAAGGGCGACCGCGACGACCCGGCCTAATACGACTGGGCGCTCTCGGCGATCGCCCTGCTCGTCGGGTTCTACCCGGTGCTGCCGGTCCCCTCCGGCGGCTTCGACGCGTTCCTCGACCGCCAGGGCAGCCTGTCCACCGTGGACATCGTGGCCGGGGCGCTGCTGCTCCTGCTCGTCCTCGAAGCGACCCGGCGCACCACCGGCTGGATCCTGCCGGTGATCTGCGCGGCGTTCATCGGCTACGCCTACTACGGCGGGTTCCTGCCGCAGAACTGGGGAATCGCGCACGCGGGCGTGCACTTCAGCCAGATCTTGACGTCCACCGGACGGCTAACTAAAGCCGCCGGATTCCAACCAGCAACGCTAGTTGGCGGTCCCCCATCACTGAGGTTCCTGGTTCCTGCTTCGCAGACCCGCCCAACGGCTGGAGGTCTCCACAGGCTGTCACCGCTTGAAGCACGTCGGCTTCTTTCCGTCCAGCGGCGAGAATGTTGCGGGCCGCGTTGACGTCCGCGTGCCCGGAATGTCCGCAGGTGGTGCACCGGTAAACCGCTTGGCTCTCACGGGATGCCGGATCCACACTGCGGCACACAAAGCAGCGTTGCGACGTGTACGCGGCAGGGGTCTTCCCGACGGTGCTCTACTACCTCGGCATCGTGTTCGCGGTGGAGGCCGACGCCCGCCGCTTCGGCGCCAAGGCGGTCAACACCGAACACGGCAGCGCGTGGCGGCTGCTGCTGCGCGGCGGTTACCACCTCCTGTCGCTGGCGATCATCGTCGTGTTCCTCGCCCTGGACATCCCGCCGTTCGCGGCCGTCGTCTACGCGACCGGGGTCGCCGCGCTGTTCACGCTGATCTCGGGGCTCGTCCGGGCCGAACACGGCCCAGGTCCGGCGGCGTTGAAGTGGTTGCGGGACATCGTGGACGCGCTGTCGGCCGGGGTTCGCGGCGCGCTGCCGGTGGTGGCGGTGTGCGCGGCGGCCGGGATCATCACCTCGACGATCACCAAGACCGGGCTGGGCCAGGAACTCGCCGACGCACTGGTCTCCGCCGCCCAGGCGATCACCAGCAACCCCACCGCCATCCTGGTGTTCACCGTGGTGTTCGCCGCGCTCGCGGTCGGCGTGCTGGGACTCGCGGTGCCGGTGACGGCGTCGTTCATCATCGCGTGGGTGGTGATCGGGCCCGCGCTCGGCGCCCTCGGCGTCGCCGATGCCGAGCGGGCCATGTTCATCTTCTACTACGCGGTGCTCTCCGAGGTGACGCCGCCGACCGCGCTGGCCGCGGTCGCCTCGGCCGCGATCACCGGCGGCCGGATCACCGCGACCATGATGCAGGCCTGGAAGTACACGCTGCCCGCGTTCCTGGTGCCGATCGCGTTCGTGCTGACGGACAACGGATCCGCGCTGCTGCTGCAATCCGATCCGCTCACCATCGTATGGGTCGCCGCGGCGTCCATCGTGGCCGTCGCCGCGCTCAGCGTGGTGACCGGCGGCTGGCTGGCCGGCCCAGTAAGCCGCCCGGTACGCCTGCTCTTCGTGCCGGGCGCGTTGTGCCTGCTGTACCTGGAACCGCCGGTGGTGGCGATCGGCCTCGGCTTCTGTGTGCTCGGTCTGGTCGCGCAGCTGGTCCTGCGCCGCAGGGAAACGATCAAGGAGGTCCGTGATGCGGATTAGGGGATTACTGGCGGCGACCGCGGCGGCGGTGCTCGTGCTGTCCGGCTGCGGCGGCAAGCAGGTGCAGGACAACCAGACCGACGGGGCCAGTCCTGCGAGGCCGCCGAAGGCCGGTTGACGATCGCCACCGGCAACACCGGCGGCGTGTACTACGTGCTCGGCGGCGGTCTCGCGCAGCTGATCAGCAACAACACCAAACTCCGTGCCACCGCGGCGGAAACCGGCGCGTCGGTGCAGAACATCCAGCAGCTGGCGGCCGGCGACTACGACATCGCATTCACCCTCGCCGACACCGCCCCGCCGACGCGGTGCAGGGCAAGGAGAGCTTCGCGGGCAAGCCGCAGCAGATCCAGGCCCTGACCCGGCTGTACCCGAACTCGACGCAGGTAGTGGTGCGCGCCGACTCCGGCATCAACAGCGTGGCCGACATGCGCGGCAAGCGGATCTCCACGGGCTCGCCGAAGTCTGGCACCGAGGTCATCGCCAACCGGGTGCTGTCGGCGGCCGGGCTGAACCCGGGCACCGACATCCAGGCGCAGCGCCTGGCACTGGGCAAGGCGGTGGACGGCATGAAGTCCGGCACCGTCGACGGCCTGTTCTGGTCCGGTGGCCTGCCGACCCCGGAGATCACCGACCTGACGACCTCGCTGGGCGGCGCGGTGAAGTTCATCGATATCACCCCGCAACTACCCGCGATGCAGCAGATCAGCCCGGTCTACGAGGCGAGCACCATCCCGGCCGCCACTTACAAGCTGCCGGCGGACGTCCCGACGATCGCGGTGCCGAACCTCCTGGTGGTCCGCGAGGACTTCCTGGCGGGCAACGCCTGCGCGATCACGAAGCTGATCTCCGACAAGCGAGCGGACCTGGAGCAAATCCACCCCTCGGCCAAGGAGATCACGAAACACAACGCCACCAAGACCGACCCGATCCCGCTGCACCAGGGCGCCAAGCAAGCCCTCGGCGGCTGATTCCCGTTACAGCAGGCCGCGTTTGGCGGCCTGCACGCCGGCGCGGAAACGCGTCGTGGCGCCGAGCTGCCACAAACCGCTGTCATACCGTTCCTAGAGGTTCAGCGGGAGTGAGTCCTGTTGCCAGGTCTCGTGCTCAGGCGAACGCGGCGGCGAGGTTCCGCCTGCACCCAAACCAGGTACAGGCGGAACGGCTCACGGCGTGGGATCAGCCGCAGGTCGCGAGCATTTCCTGCAGCGCCTTCTTCTCCGGCTCGGTGACGGTCAGGTCGTAGGAGCGCTTGACCGTGATCCAGCTCGTCGCGTAGCTGCACCAGTTGGCGCGCTCGGGCTTCCACTGGGACGGGTCCTGATCGCCCTTGCTGCGGTTGGAGCTCGCGTCGACGGCCACCAGCTGCGGCAGCTGCATGTCGTTGGCGAACTGCTCGCGGCGCTGGTCGTCCCACTTGTTCGCGCCGCTGCGCCAGGCGTTGGCCAGCGGCACCATGTGGTCGATGTCGATCGCCGACGGGTCGGTCAGCTGCTGGCCGCTGTAGGCGCTGGTCCACGTCCCGGAAGTAGGTTCGCAGGCGTTGTTGGAGCGGACGTTCTGACCGTCCCGCGCCAGCACCGCCTCGCGGGTGTTGCAGTTCTTCCCGGCTTCCGGCTTCGTGATCCAGTGCTTGAACCGCTCCCGCGAGTAGCCATCCATCGAAACCGCCTGGGCGACGCGGAGTTCGGCGAGCTGCTCGGCGACGGGGCCGGTGGCGGACCCGGCGGCACCGCCCTGCGGGTCGAAGAAGCCGGACTCGAAAACCACCCACATCAGGCCCAGCAGCGCGGCCGCCACGACCGACGCCCAGACGGACTTCTTGGCAGCCATGCGTCTCCCCTGCTCCGGCGGCGGTTCGCCGTCCATTCGATCATCCCGCGGTGCGGCCGCTCTCCGCCGGGTGAGTATCTTGACATCCTTCCCCACCCGGCGAGGGATTCCAACTCTCAGAACAGCGAGAATTGAGGTCCACGAGCGCTCTTCGGCCACCTTGCGGCTTGGTTCTTGCGCGAGTTCTTGTCTATCCACCCGCAGTCGCTACAGCTCAGACTGGTGTAGGGGGCCGGTACGTCCTGCACTCGGCCTGGTGCTTTGTGTTCGGTGCGCTGCCGCAGCAAACCCCATACTTTGGGCGAGTACAGCACGGTTGAGTCCGGAATTGGCGTACCTCTCTTCCGGCCTGAAGGCCGGGAGCGCTACGTTCCCTCGGTGGCCCGGCACACCGACGTACAGCCGCTCGCCCCGGTTCGCGGGATGTACCGGGGGATGTAGCGCAGCAGCAGGCCCGCCCCCAGCAGGCCGAGCACGCCCATGCCCGCTCCGGCGAAACCGACGCCGGCCAGCGCGGTCAGCCCGGACACGGTGACCGGCCCGACCGCTTGCCCGAAGTCCGCGGTGAACCGCCAGGCGCCGAGGAACGGTGCCGGACCGGGCTGCGGCGCCAGGTCCGCGCCAAGGGTCATCAAGACTCCGCTGCTGGTGCCGTTGGCCAGCGCCAGGAACACCGCGACGATCGCGAAGGTCGGCACGTCGACCACCGCGAACAGCGCCAGATGCCCGACCGCCAATCCGGTCATGGCCGGCACGGCCGCCCAGATCCGGCCGAAGCGGTCCATGATCTGGCCGGATGCGTAGGAGAGCGCGAAGTCGATCCCGCCGGCGATGCCGATGACGACTGCGGTCGTCGAGGGCGGCAGCCCGGTGGCGACCGCGACCATCGGCAGCACCACCATCCGGGACGCCCGCAGGCCACCGATCAGCGCGGCGCAGGATCCCATCCGCACCAGGACGCCGCGGTGGCGCACCAGCGTTCCCACCAGTCCTTGGGGCTCGGGGGCGGCGGCCGGGTCCCGTGCGGTGCCGAGGTCTTCGGTGCACAGCAGCAGGATCACGGCGGCCAGGGCGAACGCGATGTGCAGCAGGAAGACCGCCCGCTTGTCGGGGGTCGCCATCAGTACCAGCACCGCCAGGAACGGGCCGATGAAGTAGCCCGCCCGGAACAGCCCGCCGAGCACGCTCAACGCCCTGGCCCGGTAGCGCACCGGCACCGTCGTGGTGATGAACGCGTGCCTGGCGAGCGCGAAAACCGCCGTCGACAGGCCGACGAGGAACACGCTCGCGCCCAGCATCCACGGGCTCGTCGAGAAGTAGCAGCCGAGCAGGCCGAGAACCGACACGATCGCGGCGCCGATCATCGCCGTCCGCTCGCCGAGGCGGTGCACGAGCGCACCGCTGGGCACGTCGCCGACGAGCTCCCCCACCATGATCATGGCGCCGATCAAGCCCATCGTCCCCAGGCCGGCGCCCTGGTCCGCGGCGATGAGCGGGATCATCGGGATGATGGCGCCTTCGCCGGTCGCGAACAGCAAGGTCGGTCCGAACGCCGCGAGCGTAACTTTCCTCAGCTCGAACGAGCGCTCACCCATCGTCCACCAACCTCCGAATGAAGGGCACCTGCTGCCAACTTACTTGCAATGCCTGGGACTTAAGCGGCTCGGGGTTGGGCTGGGGTGTGGGTTGTGGTTTCGGGGCTGGCGGGGGGTGTGATCTGGACCTGGTAGCTGGCGTTGGTGCTGGTCAGTTGCTGGGTCCGGCCTCGCCAGGAGTAGCGGGGCAGGGTGTTTTTCAGGGCTCGGGGGAAGGCTGGTGTGGTGGGTGATCAGCTGTCTGCAGAGATCCTGACCGGCCCAGTCGAGGTGCTGGTGGGCTTGTGCGGGTGTGGTAGTGATCGCGTGTTGGGCGGTGTCTCGGCGGGGAACCGGAACGACGGCGCTCACAGATGATGTCCTTCAACCGCTGCTCCATCCGGCCGCCGATGACGCTGCGCCGGTACTTGGGGCACCACACCACATGAAACACGCACTGGAACGCGATGTTGGAGTTCGATCGGAGCGCGATACCCATTTTGACGCGCTAACCCCACAGCTAAAGCAAGTGGTCTGCGCGCTACCTTTGTCCGATCGCGACCGGTGACTGCCACGTTATGATCTCCCCGGGAAGTAAAACTGGATTTCCCAGTCCAACTCCCGGGGAATGGTTGCTTGGTGGAGGATGCCCCTCACCCTGATCCGCTCAGCTCCCGCCCCCCGCCGCCAAGTTGAACTCGGTTCGCGCCTCGGAGAACAACGCGGCCGGCGTCTCCACCGCGTCCTCCGCGATGACCAGATTGCCGAGATCGCGGACGTTACCGAACTCACCGATTTCGGTAACGCAGGGTGTCCGGTCCTGCGCGGAAACCGGTACACACTGGGAAAATGACGCCGTTCCTGCCCGTCAACCGGAGGTTTGTCGCGGCCAGCAAACGGCAACAACGGGAATTGTCAGTGCCAGCAATGCCGCGGGAAGCACGAACCCCAGCGCCGCGTCGTACCGGTACAGGCCGGTGAACGCCGCCGGAGCGGCCGACATCCCGAGGAACCGCAACGCGGTCACCACCGAGATGGTCCCGCCGCGCCCGCTGGCCCCGCCGGTGAGCGCCGTGGCGTGGATGCCGACCAGGATCAGCTGCCCGCAGACGCCGCCGACCGCCCAGGCCACCGCCACCGCGGGCAGCCACGCGACCAGCCCGATCGGCGCGACAGCCAGCGCACCGAACAGCAACCCGACGCATACGACGGCGCGCTGGCCGTACCGGTCCACCGCCCCGCCGGTCAACCTGGCCCCGATCGCCCCTGCCACGCCGTAGGCGGTGAGCACCAGCCCACGCGCGCCGGGGCTCAGGGAGAACGCGTCGTCCAGCCGGAACGAGACCAGGAACGGCAGGCCCGCCAAGCACGCCCAAGCGACGAAGGCGACACCTCCGGTCAGCAGCACGGAAATCCGCCAGGCGTCCAGCAGCGAGGCGGGGCGCTGCGCCGCACCGTCGCGCGAATCCGCCGGCAGCGGGCTGATCGCCAGCGCTGCGGCGGCCGCGGCGAGGCCGACGAAGGCCCACTGCCAGGACCCTTCCGCCGCGAGCCCACCGACCAGCGGTGCCGACGTCTGCCCGATCGCCTGCATAGCGCCGTAGGTGCCCAGGGCCCGCCCGAGGCGCTCCTTCGGCGTGACGGCGGCGAGCTTGGCCAGCAGCAGCGGCGTGGTGAACGCGTTCGCGATGCCCTGCAGCGCACGACTGGTCTGGAAGAGCCAGAACCACGGTGCGAACGCGGCCAACAACGCCACGACGACGTACCCGGCGTAGGCGATCCGGATGCTGCGGCTCATGCCCCACCGCTCGCCGAGACTGCCGGACACCAGCATGACGATCGCGAACGGCAGCAGGTAAACGGTCAGCGATGTCGCCGCGATGCCTTGCGACACGGCGAAACTGCGGCTCAACTCCGGAAGCATCGCCGAGACCACGCCGCCGCCGAAGGGCCCGAGCAGTCCGCCGATGTGAAGCGCGACCCGAGCGTTCACCGAACCGCCGACCCCGAACGGCGTCCTGGATCAGCCGTCCGATGCCGGATCATCAACTACCGCCTCCCGTCGCACGAGCCTCCCATGAGTCGACCACAGCACCGCGGCCGAAGTCGAGCGATCAACCCGCCGAGTCCCTTTCGGTCCCGGCGACGGGTCAAAGCGATCGCAGATATGGCGCCACCTCGGCGGCGAACAGGTCGAGGGATTCGGCGACGCGGCCGTAGGGAATCCCGCCGATCTGCGGGCCGAAGATCATCAGGTCGTGACCGAAGCGCTCCCGGTAGGTGCCGACCCTGTCCACGATCTCCTCCGGGCTGCCAGCGAACAGCCCGCGGCCGGTTCGTCGCCGGCGGTCGCGGGTGGGGTCGCGGTCAGTCCGCTGGGCCTCGTAGTACGGGCACAGCGCGTCCCTCACCTGCTGGGAGGTCTTGCCCACGAACAGCAGCCCGCCGGAGCCCACCCGGGCCCGCGCCGGGTCGTGGCCGTAGGCGGCCCAGCGCTCCCGGTAGTGGTCGACAAGCTTCCCGTAGTTCTCCATCGGCTGGATCGCGTTGGCCACGAAGATCGGATCGCCGTACCTGGCATCCAACTGCACGTCCACGCACCTCCACACGGGTCACCGCCGACGGCGACCCGAGAAACCGGGAACTGGGATGTCCTTTTAGGACTTAAAAGTTCGACGCCCTGGTTCGCGCGCCAGTCACCGGCGACAGGCCTGGCTGGCCACGCGGCGCAGATCGACGTGCCGACGCCGGGTGAACGCGATCATCACCAGGCGATCGTCGAGCGGGCCGCCACCCGGTGTCAACCGCCGCACCGGCCGTCCCACCACGCGGACTCGCGCACCGAAATCCGGCCCGGAGCTCGAAGGTTCCATGAACGGCGGGTGAAAAACGGCAAACGGCTTGGGAAAAATACTCCCGAAACGGACATCCGGCACATCGTCGCAGACCAGCCGTCGATCCGGGCGGCGTGAACGGGGCGCCGAACCGGACGAATCTTGACCGCCGCAATAACCGAAACCTATGGTCCAGACCACGGCTGAGCGTGGGGTCCGCCCGGCTGACCGGTGGTCGTCGGAATGTTCTCTCTCCCCTTCCTCCGCCAAGTTCCACCCCAGCAACCGCCGCTCAGGCACCACCCACCTGACGAGGCGGTCTCGCCAAAGGAGCTGAGATGAACAAGAACCCGAAGCTCGCCGTCGCCGTGGTCGGTGCGGCGCTCGCCCCCTTCCTGATCACGATCCCGGCCGGCAGCGCCAGCGCGCACGGCTACATCGACTCGCCGGCGAGCCGGCAGGCCCAGTGCGCCGCCGGAACCGTTCCGTGCGGCGCGATCAAGTACGAGCCGCAGAGCGTCGAGGGCCCGAAGGGCCTGACCAGCTGCAGCGGCGGCAACGAGGGATTCGCGGAGCTAGACGACGACAGCAAGGGCTGGACCGCGACGCCGGTCGGCAACTCGGCGACGTTCAACTGGACGCTGACCACCGCGCACCGCACGACGACCTGGGAGTACTTCATCGGCGGCAACCGGGTCGCCGTGTTCGACCAGGGCGGCCAGCAGCCGCCGTCGCAGCTGTCGCACACCGTCGACCTCGGCGGCATAAGCGGCAAGCAGAAGATGCTGGCGGTCTGGAACGCCGCCGACACCGCGAACGCCTTCTACGCCTGCGTCGACCTCGACGTCGGCGGCAAGTGACCGTCCGACCGGCGTTTCCCCGAAACCGGCGGGCCCGCGCTCCACACGGAGCCGGGTCCGCCGCGTCGTCACACCGGGGCGGGCCGGCCGAACCGGGCGTCCACTCTGGACGCGAACCGGACGACGGGTCGGGCCGGCGGGGCCAGGCCGAACTCGCCCAGCAGGCCGGCGTCGGTGAACTCGAGCAGCTCGGCGGAATCCAGCGCCCAGGGCTCGTGCACCACCGGGACTTCGACGGGCCAGCGGTGCCACGTCGAGAACATCCGCCAGCGCGCGGTGAGGAACCGGTCCGCGGCGGTCGGCACGACGCGCTCGCGGCGCCGGATGCGCATGCTCAGGCCGATGCCGGATCGCTCGACGCGGTAGGCGGTTTCGGTTGCGGTCGTCGAGCATTCGACCGCCGCCGACCGGTACGGAAGATGACCCACCGCCCTGGCGAGGCGCACGAATGCCGGATGCGAGGCCTCCAAGGAGAGGAACATCAATCCGCGGCGGCCGTGCTCGTCGACGACGAAGGTCCGCACGTTGACCTCGGTGAACCGCATCCGCAGCGGACTGGTGACCACCATCCCCAGACCGACCACGCCGACCCACGCCGTGCCGTCGAACACGTCCGGCCGGGTGCGCGGCGGCAGCACCGCCTCGATTTCCCGTGCCGCGCAAGGCCAATGCACGAACACGACGTCGCGCCAGACCTGACAGGTGAACGACCAGCGCACCTGGTGTGGCGCGGCCAGCGTGATCGGTTCGAGTCCCATGGCTCACATGATGACTTCCAGCAGCGCGGCGTAGAGCGTCAGTCCGGGACCGAACGCCAGGGCCGCGATGTGGCTCCCGGGCCGGAGTTCGCCGCCGGCCCAGAGCTCTTCGAGGACCATCAATAGCGTCGCGGAGGAGCAGTTGCCGCGCTCCGCGAGAACATCGCGCGACGGCTGCAGGGCCGAGGGAGGCAGGCCGAGGGTGTCTTCGACGGTGTCGAGGATGCGCGGGCCACCCGGGTGCACCGCCCAACCGCGGATGTCGCTGCGCCGCAAGCCGTTCCGGCCCAGCAGGTCGTCGAGCACCGCGCCGAGGTGCCGGGCCAGCACGTCCGGCACCTGCGGCGAAAGCCCCATCCGGAAGCCGAGATCGGTGATGTCCCAGGTCATGTGGGTGCTCGCGCTGGCGTCGGTGAAGGCGGCGATGTCGACGACAGCCAGCCCCCCCGAGTGCGGCTGCAGGACCGCGGCCGCGGCCGCATCACCGAAGAGCGCGTGGGAGACGACCTGCTGCGGGTCATCGGTCGGCGGCTGGATGTGCAGGGAGGTCAACTCGACGGAGAGCAGCACCGCGGCTCGCCCGTGCGCCGCGACGAAGTCCGCGACGCCGCCGAGGGCCGGAAGGGCCGCGTAGCAACCCATGTGGCCGACGAACAGCCGCCGCAGGTCCGGGCGCAGCCCGAGCGAGGCGGCGAGCTTGATGTCCAGCCCTGGCGTGCCGTACCCGGTGCAGGAGACGACGGTGAGCAGGCCGACATCGTCGCCGTCGATGCCGGCGTCGTCCAACGCGGCGGCGACCGCCCGGTGTCCCAGACGCGGGGCTTCCTCGCTGAAGCGGCGCATCCGGGCCGCCGTGGACCAGCCGGACAGGTCCTCCTTGATCGGGTTGGCAACCGTGTGGCGGCGACGCACCCCAGCGCCCGCGAACACCCGCCGGGCGAGGCGGCTGGCGCGGAAATGCTCCTGGAAGAAGTCGTCCCACAGCACCTGCTGCTCGGTGGTGTCCGGCAGCGCCGAGCCGAAGCCGGCGATCAACGGCGTCACCAACGCGGCGACTCGGTCTCGTCGTCGGGGTCGCCGCCGAGCGCGGCCACCCCGAGCCAGTCGGCGCAGACGTCGGAGGTCGCCGGTTGCAACGCACCGCACCGCGCGTCGCGGTAGATCCGCTCCAGCGGGTGCCCGCGCCGCGTCGCCGACGCCCCGGCGGCCTCCAGCACCGACGAAGCCACCGATGCCGCGGTGTCACCGGCGACCAGCTTCGCCCGCCACACCCAGCGGTTCGTCTCCGGCTCCCCCGGCCGCTCCGACACCCGCCGAGCCGCCTCCCGCACCACGGCGTCGGCCGCGGCGACCGCCGCATCCGCCCGCCCCATCCTGGAACGCACGGTCGGCAAGGTGTGCAGTCTGCGCTCGTGCAGGTGCATGCCGCCCACGCGCAGCGCCGACCGCGCCACGCCTACGTACACGGCGGCATACGACGCGACAAGCCACTGCGGCATCACCTGCGCCGCCAGCAGCGTGATGCCCTCGATCCCACCCAGCAGCGCATCCGCGCCGACCGACACCTCGAAGTGCACGTCGTGGCTTCCCGTGGCGCGCATGCCCATCGAATCCCAGGTCGGTTCCACCCGGATGCCGTCGCCGGTCGGGACCACGAAGTAGGACACCTTCGGCTCGGCGGCGTCGACGTCCCTGGCGGTGACCAGGTAGGCGTCGGCATGCCCGGCACCAGAGACGAAGGCCTTGCTGCCGTTGATCCGATATCCACCGTCGCAGCGGCGGAAGGTGGTGGCGGTGCGCGACAACCTCGAACCCGTGCCCCGTTCGCTCATAGCCACCGCGTAGAGCGCGCCGTCGGCCGCCGCGGCGAGCAGCCGATCCCGCGCGGCGAAGCAGCTTTCCGGTGCGCCGAGTTCCCGCAGCAGTTCTTCGGGCGTGTGCGCCAGCGCGCCGGTTACCGAGGCGTGCATGTTGAAGATCAGCGCCGTCGAACCGGCCCCACCGGCCAGTTCGGCCGCGAACGCGGCGTAATCGGCGAACGATGCGCCAAACCCGCCCAGTTCCGCGGGAACCATGAGCCCCAGCAGGCTGCGAGCACGCAGGTCGACGAAGTCCTCACTGGGAAAAGCCCCGGAGGCGTCGTAGTGCTCTGCACGCGCGGCGATGCGCGGAACCAGGTCCCGCGCCGCTTCCTGCGCGGCGGCCGGTGAAAACGGTTCTACAACCGGGAACAGCGACAACAGCTCTCACCCCTTCTTCCGGCCGATGCCCTGGAACAGCACCGCTGTCGACGAGAACGGGACCATCCGAACGCCTCCCCCTCGGCCGGCGGCCCAGGTCAGCAGGTCCACCAGCGACGGGCGCACCCCGCGCAGGGTCAGCGCGACGCCGTGCCGGGCCGCTTCGGCGATCAGCTCGCCGCGGTCGACCAGCAGCGCCGGATCGTGCACTCCGCGCACTGCCACGTGCGGAACGCGTTCGGCGATCCCGATCGCCACCACCCGGCACAAGGCCGTCGCCGCCAGCGTGTCGAGCACCAGCAGGCCCCCGGGCCGCAGCAACCGGCAGGCTTCCCCCACCGCGGCGGGCAAATCAACCACGTGTTCCAGAACCTCCCCTGCCACCACGCAATCCGCGCACCCGTCCGGCAGCGGGACCGCGAGGACATCCCCGGCGACGGGCTGCACCCCGTGCTCGGCGGCCTGCCGCAACGCGGTCCGCGACCGATCCACACCGACGTGCCAGTACCCCTTTCCCGCCACGTGCGGGGCCAGCAGTCCCGCGCCGCAGCCGAGGTCCACCAGCACCGCTCCGGTTCGCGCCGCGTTGGGGACGAGCGCGCCACGAGCGACGGCGAGCCAGTGCAACATCGCGAAGACGCCACGCGGCTGCCACCACTGGTCGGCGAAGACCTCGTACAGCAGAGGATCGTTGCGCCGCACGGTCCGGCCGGAACGTGCCATGCGCTCCAGGCTGGCACACTCGGCCGGGTGCGGCATTTCGCAACTGCGTCCTCGCTGCTCCGGGCCTCGCACCCGGTGCCGGCGCTGGCCGTCACGGCGATCACCACCGGGCTCGCGGTGACCGTCGGGCGCGATGCGGGCGGCTTGGCCCTGACGGCTGCGGCGGTGTTGGCCGGGCAGTTGTCCGTCGGGTGGCTCAACGATCTGGTGGACGCCGACCGGGACGCCCGGGTCGGGCGGCGGGGCAAGCCGGTGGCGGCGGGCGCGATCTCCCGGCGGACGGCGCTGGTCGCCGTGCTGGTGTCGGCTCCGGCGGCCGTGGTGCTGTCGCTGCCGTTCGGCGCCGTCGCGACGATCGCGCACCTCATCGCACTGGTGTCCGCGTGGGCCTACGACCTCGGTTTGAAGTCCGGTCCCTTTTCGGTGTTCCCGTACGCGCTGTCGTTCGGGCTGCTGCCCGCGTTCGTGATGTTCGGCGGCGGCGGGCCGCCGCCGGTCTGGCTCGTGCTCGCGGCGGCGTTGCTGGGTTCGGCCGCTCATTTCGTGAATGTGCTGCCGGACCTCGGTGATGATGCGGCCACCGGCGTACACGGCCTGCCGCACCGGCTGGGCGCGGCGCGGAGCACCGCGGTGGCCGCATGCCTGGTCCTGGCCGCGTCGGCGACGTTGGTGGACGTTTCATGGGTGATCCTGCCGCTTGCGGCGGCCGTGCTCGGCGCTGGTCTCGTGCTTGGCCGCCGCCCGGGTTCCCGTACCGCGTTCCACGCGGTCGTCCTCGTCGCCCTGCTCGACGTCGCGATGCTCCTGAGCGCCGGAGCCCAACCGACCTGATCAACCGCAGTGGACTATCCCTTGTGGACACCGGCGAGGACGGCGAACGCGATGATGTTGTCGCGGTAGCTGCGCTCGGCGTGGTCGAACGAACCGCCGCAGGTGATCAGCCGGAGTTCCGGCCCGGCGGTGTCGCCGTACACCTCGTCGGCGGGGAACCCGGTCTTCGGCTCCTGCGCCGAGCGTTCGACGACGAACCTGGCTACCTGCCCGTCCTGGCGGCCGACGAAGATCTCGTCGCCGGGCCGCAGTTCGTGCAGCCGCGCGAAGATACCGTCCTCGCCGTCGCCGTTGACATGCCCGAGGACCACCGCCGGTCCCGTCTCCCCCGGCGTGGGGCTGTACTGGTACCAACCGGCCTGCATCGGCTGGTGCACGGATGGGACGGCCACCGTCCGATCGGGGTTGAGCCCGAGCGGGACCAGCGACGATCGCGCGCCGATGCGGGGAATCTCGATCCACGCGGGTTCCGATCGCGACAACACCGACGTCGCCTGCACCGGCGCGGAAGCGGGCGCGGCGAGGTCGGTGGATTGCCCGGCGGCGGAGCAGCCGGACAGCGCCAGAGCCGCGAGGACCAGGGCGGCCGCGACCTTGCCGCGACCGCCCCGGTTTCCCCGCGCGCGGGGATGCACGTTCATCTGACCCCGACCTCAGTTCGCGCCAGCGCGGCGACGGCGCAGCACCATCGCGACACCACCACCCGCGATGGCGACGGCGGCGGCAGCGCCGCCGAGGACCGCTGCGTCGAAGCCCGACTCCACCGGCCCACCACCGGTTTCCGGCGCGCCCACCGGACGCTGCCGAACCTGGGGCTCCTGCGGCGACTGCTCTGCGGGCCGCGCGCCCGGCGTCGACTGCGGTACGGCCTGGGTCGGCTCCGCGGGCCGCGCGCCCGGCGTCGACGTCGGCTCCGGGCGCGACTCCGGGCGCTGCTGCGCCACCGCCGGCGCAGCACCTGGATCGTCGGCCCAGCTGACCGGCGCCACCAACGGCAGCGCCGCCGCACCGAGCAGGGCAGCGGCAGCGCACGTACGACCGAGCTTCATCGATTGCTTCCTTCCATTCGACGGTTCGTCCGGTGTGCCAGACGACGACCAGCATGGAGCGGTCTTTTCAAGATCCCGTCCAATTGATGTGAAGAACCCGTTCGATTCCGGCCGCACCGCTGAAATGTGAAGATCCTGTTCAGGCACGGTCAAGATGCCGTGGGCTGATCACCAGTCCAGGCAGCGGAAAGCGATAATGCGCGACGTGAGCGCACAAGTGTTGGTAGCCGAGGACGATCCGAAACAGGCCGAACTGGTCCGGCGCTACTTGGAGCACGACAACCACCGCGTGGTCGTCGTGCACGACGGGCGCGCGGCGATCGACGAAGCGCGGCGGCGCGAACCCGATCTGATCGTGCTCGACGTGATGATGCCCAAGGTCGACGGCCTGGACGTGTGCCGCGTCCTGCGGGCCGAATCGGACGTCCCGATCGTGCTGCTCACCGCGCGGACCACGGAGGACGACGTGCTGCTCGGCCTGGACCTCGGCGCCGACGACTACGTGACCAAGCCCTACAGCCCTCGGCAGCTCGCGGCCCGGATCCGCGCGATCCTGCGCCGGACCCGCCGCGCCCAGGACGGCGGGCAGCAGCCGCTGCGCGTCGGGGACCTGGTGGTGGACCAGCAGCGCCACGAGGTCACGCTCGGCGGCACCGCGCTGGACTGCACCCCCGCGGAGTTCCGGATGCTCGCGGTTATGGCCGCCGAACCCGGCCGCGCCTTCACCCGCGGGCAACTGCTCAGCCAGGCCTTCGGCATGGACAAGTTCGTCACCGAACGCACCGTCGACGTGCACGTGATGAACCTGCGCCGCAAGCTCGAACCGGATCCGCGAAGACCGGTGCACCTGCTCACCGTCTACGGCGTCGGCTACAAGCTCCAGGACATCTCCGCCGATGGCACGCCGGCATAGCTTGCTCGCCCGGCTGCTGGCGATGTCGGTGGTCGTGGCCATCGGCTCCATCGGTGCCACCGCGTGGCTGGCCGCGCAGAGCACCAGCGGCGCGATCAACCAGGAGCTCGGCGAAACCCTCGCCACCGACGCCAAGATCTACGACTCGCTGCTCGGCTACGCGGCCACACATCCGCAGTGGTCCGGGGTCCAGCGGGTGGTGGCGGACCTGTCCGCGCAGACCGGGCGGCGCATCACGCTGACGACCTCGACGCGGGCACCGATCGCCGACTCCGGCGGCCCGCAGGACGCTCCGCTGCCGGAAACGCCGTCCGCGGTGGTCGATCCGCTCGCCGTCGACCCGGTCCTCAAACCCGATGCGTCAACCTCCGGCATCGACTCGCGCGCCGTCGGCCCGTACCGGCTGACCGACGCCGAGCGCGACTCGCTGCGCCAATCCGCGCAGCGGCAGTTGACGTGCCTGCAGCTGACCGGCAGCGACGGCACGATCGTCGAACGCCCCAACGGGCGCCCGGACGTCCAGCTCACCGCGGACAACGAGTCCGCAACGAGGACCAGGAGGGCCGAACAGGAGCCGACGAGCACCCCCACACCACCCGCCCCGCCCAGCGTCGCTCCCGCCGAGCCCAGAGCCGCCCCCGCTCCGCCCAGTACCCAGGCCCCGTCCACCACACTGGCGGAGTCCTGCACCGCGCCGTTGGAGTTGACCGACACCGAGCGCAAGGCGAACTCCGAACTGCTGTCCCTGGTCAACGCCTGCCTGACCAGGCAGGGAATGGAGCCGCTGGCCGCCGAGGCGGTCGCGGTGAGCTCGCCGGACGAGCTGCGCGCGGACTCGGACTCCAAGCGCTGCGTGGACGCCGGGCGCCGCGAGCAACTCGGCCCCTACGTCTCCCCCGCCGCGCAACTGTTCATCACCAGGCCCGGAGGGAACAACGCCCCGACCGATCTGTCCACTGTGGGCGCTTCGCGGATCGCGTGGACCGCCCTGGTGGTGTTGGTGCTGACGGTCGGCCTGACTGCGCTCGCCGCCAGCCGCCTGGTCCGCCCCATCGACGCGATCACCGCCGCAGCGCGGAAGATGGGCGACGGCGACCGGTCCGCGCGGGTGGACACCAAGGCGCGCGGCGAGATCGGGGAGCTCGCGGCCGCGTTCAACGCGATGTCCGCGCAGGTCGAGCGCACCGAGCAGCAACGCAAGACGATGGTCAGCGACATCGCGCACGAACTGCGCACCCCGCTGGTGAACGTCCGCGGCTGGCTGGAAGCCGCCCAGGACGGCGTGGCGACCCTGGACCAACCGCTGGTGGCCTCGCTGCTGGAGGAAACCCTGCTGTTGCAGCACCTGATCGACGACCTGCAGGACCTAGCCCTGGCCGATGCCGGAAAGCTCCGCGTGTACCCGGAACCCGTGCACGTCGGCGCGATCCTGGCTCAGGTCGCCGCTTCGCACCGGGGCCGGGCCGACGCGGGCGGCGTCGAGCTGACCGTCGCAGTCGACGACGACCCCGACCTCACCGCCGACCCGACCAGGCTTCGCCAGGCGCTGGGCAACCTCGTTTTCAACGCGCTGCGCTACACGCCGTCGGGCGGCCGGGTCACGCTGTGGGCTCGGCGCGCCGGCGGCGAAGTGCTGATCGACGTGGCCGACACCGGCGTCGGGATCGACCCGGATTCGCTGCCGCACGTGTTCGACCGCTTCTGGCGGGCGGACAAGTCCCGCAACCGGCACGGCGGCGGCAGCGGCCTCGGCTTGGCGATCACCCACCACCTCGTGGACGTGCACGACGGCGGCATCTCGGTGCACAGCACAGTGGGCGCGGGCACGACCTTCACCATCAGCCTGCCGGCGACCAACGCCTAACGGCGTAGCACCGCCTACCCGAACGACTTCTCTCCCTTGCGCCGTAATGCCTTTGCCTACCCGGGTTCATGCTTTCCGCGGTCGAGGCACCCTGGACTTCTGGCAGGCCGACGATGCCGGAGTGTAGGACGACACCGGATTCCGGCCACGGCGGCCACCAGTTCACCGACGCCCAGGGCCGCTGCCGGCTCGACACCCTCGTGGCCGGGCTGTACCCGGGCCGCACGCGGCACTACCACGTCAAGCTCCAGGCGCCCAACCAGCCGATCCTCACCACGCAGCTGGGCTTCCCCGGCGAGCCCGGCAACAACTGGGACCAGATCGTCGACCCGGCGCTGCTGATGGCGATCGAGGACGGTCCGAACGGCAAGATCGCTAACTTCGACTTCGTCCTCGGCCCGCCTGACCCGCACCGCCACGCAGGGCGAGCCTGGAACAGTCAGGTCAGACCAGGAACGAGAACAGCGGGGAGCCCGGGGAGACCTGCTCGATCTGCAGCGGGGAGCCCTTCATCCGCGTCAGCAGACCGTCCAGCTCGTCGGCGCGGTCGAGCTCGATGCCGACCAGCGCCGGGCCGGTCTCCCTGTTGTTCTTCTTCACGTACTCGAACGCGACGATGTCCTGGCCGTCGTCGAGCACATTGTCCAGGAAGTGCCGCAGCGCTCCCGGTTCCTGCGGGAACGTGACCAGGAAGTAGTGCAGGAGCCCTTCGTGCACCAACGAGCGTTCGACGACCTCGCCGTAGCGGCTGAGGTCGTTGTTGCCGCCGGAAACCACGCACACCACCGGTCCCCGGGGCGGGCGCACCAGCGGCATCCGGGCCGCCGCGCTGGCCAGCGCCCCGGCGGGCTCGGCGATGATCCCCTCGGTCTGGTACAGCTCGATCATCTCGGTGCACACCGCGCCTTCGGGCACCGCCACCAGTTCGTCGACCAGTTCGCGCACCACGCGGAAGCCGGCTTCGCCGACGCGCCCGACCGCAGCGCCGTCGACGAAGGTGTCGACCGACGGCAGGGCGATCGGCCTGCCATGGTCCAGAGCGGCGCGCATGCTGGCCGCCCCGGCCGGCTCGGCCCCGATCACCCGCACCTCGGGGAAATGCTCCTTGAGCCACAGCACCACACCGGCCAGCAGCCCGCCGCCGCCGACCGGGACGATCACGGTGTCGATCGGGCCGTCGTGCTGCTCCGCGATCTCCAGTCCGACCGTGCCCTGCCCGGCGATGGTCCGCGGGTCGTCGAAGGGGTGCACGTAGACCGCACCGGTGCGCTCGCTGTCCTCTTTGGACGCCGCGCTGGCCTCGTCGAAGGAGCTGCCCGTGATCACCGGCTCGACCCATTCGCCACCGATCTCGGCGATCCGCCTGCGCTTCTGCCGAGGCGTGTTCGCCGGCAGGTGCACCCGGCCCTTGATCTTCAGCTCGCGGCAGGCGAACGCCACGCCTTGCGCGTGGTTGCCGGCGCTCGCGCACACCACCCCGCGCTTGCGCTCGTCCGCGTCGAGCGAGGAGATCAGGTTGTACGCGCCGCGCACCTTGTAGGAGCGGCAGACCTGCAGATCCTCCCGCTTGAACCGAACCGGGACGCCAAGTTCGCCGGTCAGGCGGCTGCTCGTTTCCAACGGAGTTCGTCGGACCACCTGCCGCAGGCGGGTACCGGCGCGGAAGATCGCTGCGGGAGTCAGCTCATCGGACACCGACCGATACTAAATGCGCTGGTCGGCAAGCCTCCGTTCGGGTGCGTCGGCGCGGGGCCCATCGGCCCTACTACCGCGCGCTGGCGGATGCGCATGGTGGTGCTGAGGAGGCGGTTGGAGATGGCCAGGACGCAGCAGTCGGTCGTGGTGGGAGTCGACGGTTCGGAATCGTCCGCGCAGGCGGCGCTGTGGGCCACCGCCGAGGCGACGCGGTTGGCCATTCCGGTGCACCTGGTCGTGGTCAACGACGATCCCGCGCGGGAAGGGTTCGCCAAGCAGGCGGTCCGCGACATCGCCGAGCGCTGCCACCGCGCGCGGCCCGAGCTGACGATCACCGATGAGGTCGCCGTCGGACACCCGGCCGAAGAACTGGTCCACCGCTCCGAAAGCGCCCAGGTGGTCGTCGTCGGATCTCGCGGGCACGGCGTGTTCCGGGACGTGCTGCTCGGCGCGATCAGCACTTCGGTGGCCGCGCACGCCCGCAGCCCGGTCGTCGTGGTGCGCGGTGTCGCAGCGGCGTCAGGCCCGGTCGTCGTCGGTGTCGACAACTCGCCGGGGAGCCACGTCGCGGTGCACTACGCCTTCGACGCCGCGAACCGGCGGCACACCGGCCTAATCGCGGTGCAGGCGCTGCCCGATGCTTTCTTCACCGTCGGCACCTATCCCCTGCCCGACCGGCAGGAGATCCAGAACCGGGCCGACCTGCACCTCGCCGAACAGCTCTCCGGCTGGTGCGCTGATTACCCGGACGTCACGGTGCGGCGCGAGGTGGCCAACCAGCATCCCGTCGCGACGCTGTGCGAGGCCGCCCGGCAGGCTCAGCTGCTCGTGGTCGGTCACCGCGGCCGTGGTGGCTTCGCGGGACTGCTTCTCGGCTCGGTCGCCAACGGCGTCCTGCACCACGCACCGTGCCCGGTGGCGGTGATCCGCACCCTCGGCGGGTAAGTTCGCGCTACGCCTGCGGCGGCTGGCGCCAGACGGCGCGGTAGCGCTCGGCGGCGTCGGCATCGCGCTGCCTCCGAACCGCCGAGCCGTGCCCGGGTGGATAGCCATAGCGGACGAGCCGCGCGTCGACGCTGTCCACCGCGCTGGTCACCACGATCCGACCCACCACGAGGATGCCCAGCAGCAGCGCGCCCGCGGCGATCGGCCACGACCCGCCCAGCAGGCCGAGTCCGAGGAACAACGCGAGTCCCAGCGGCGCGATCTGGATCAGGCCCCGGATCAGCACCCGCAGTACCCACGTCTTGCAAGTGGCTTCGCGCAGCACCCACTCCCGGTGGCGCTCGGGGAGCTTGCCGCCGTACTGGTAGTGCAACCACCGGGCGGGATTCGGGCGTTTCACTGGCATTCGCCCAGCCTACGACCGGCCCCTTCCGCACTCCCCAGGATGATCCCGATCGAGCAGCGGTTCGCCGCCGACGCGGTCGAGGACCTCGAAGGCGCGATCCGCGACCAGTTTGCCGAGCACGACCGCGCGAACCCGGTCGGCGGCCGCGTCCACTACCGTTAAATTCAATCAGCACTGAAGAAATAGGTGTAATCAGCATAATATCCGCCGACGTGCGCGAACTAGAATCAGGAGCGCCTCCCCCCAGCGTCGCCGAAGGCGGTGGCCACCATGCAGCCTCTCCTGACAACCGACCGCCTGATCGTGCGCGACTGGACTACCAGCGACAGCGACGTGCAGGCCGCGCTCGCGCTCTACGGCCGCCCGGAGGTGACCGAGTGGCTCACACCGGTCGTCGCCAACGTCGCCGATCTCGCCGCGATGCGCGCCGTCGTGCACGCCTGGATCGAGTCGCAGCCGAACCTGGTGCCGCCCACCGGGCGGTGGGCGATGCAGCGCCGGTCCGACGACCTGGTGGTCGGCGGGCTGGTGCTGCGAATGCTCCCACCGTACGACCACGACCTGGAGCTGATCTGGCAACTGCACCCGGAGGTCTGGGGCCACGGCTACGCCGCCGAGGCCGCCGCCGCGCTGCTGCGCTGGGCGTTCACCTTCGACATCGACGCGGTCTTCGGCCTGGCGCTGCCGGACAACACCCGCGCCATCGCCACCGCCGAACGCATCGGCATGGAGTGGGTCGGCGAAACCACCAAGTACTACGACACCTCGCTGCAGGTCTACCGCATCCGGCAGGGGGACCTGCCCAGCGGACCGACTCCCGGCGCACCCCAGGACTGACCGAAAATCCACTGTGGCCTTTCGCACTGTCCGCAGTGGACGAACACATCTGTTACCGTGCGTCGTCAGATCATCCGCTATCGGATGATCTGCTGAATGCCCTGGTGAGTGGGATGCTGAAGGCGTCACCGAGGTCCGAGCAGCGCCTGGGGCGCACCCGCCGGAGGTATCCGTGCCACCGCACCGCAACGCCCGAGCGGCCGCCCGCAGGCCCGCGAGCCGCCGGCCCACCGCACCGCGCCGCCCGCCGGCCCGCAGCCGGTCGGCGGACCGCGCCCGCGCCAGCGCTCGCGCCGCGGTGACCGTGCTGTCCGTGCTGGTCCTGGCGGTGACGGGATACGCGTGGTCCAACTACCGGCACCTGCTCGACGGCCTCGCGACCAGCGACGTCACCGACGGGGCCGGGGCCGACGGGGCGACCGACATCCTGCTGGTCGGCATGGACAGCCGAACCGACGCGCACGGCAAACCGCTGCCCGAGAACGTGCTCCGGGAGTTGCACGCCGGGGCCAACGACGCGGCGCTGACCGACACGATCATCCTGCTGCACATCCCCAACGACGGATCCAGCGCCGTCGGGTTCTCCTTCCCCCGCGACGCCTACGTGCAGATCCCGGGCTTCGGCCGCCACAAGATCAATTCTGCATACGGCAGGGGCAAGGACGACGCCATCGCGGCGCAGACCAAGCGCGGCACCGCCGACCCCGCAGAGCTGGCGCGGCTCGGCGGCGACGCCGGGCGGAAGCTGCTGGTGCGCACCGTCGAGCAGCTGACCGGCGTGTCGGTCGACCACTACGCCGAGGTCAACCTGCTCGGCTTCGCGCGGATCACGGAGGCCGTCGGCGGCGTCCCGGTGTGCTTGCTGGCGCCCGCCCGGGACTCCTACTCGGGCGCGAACTTCCCAGCCGGGCCACAGACGATCTCCGGCCCGGATGCGCTCGCATTCGTGCGCCAGCGACACGGGCTGCCGCGCGGCGACCTGGACCGCGTCGTGCGCCAGCAGGCCTTCCTGGCCGGGCTCACGCAATCGGTGCTCTCCGGCGGTGTGCTGGCCAACCCGTCTCGGCTGCGCGAACTGATCGGGTCGCTGCAGGAATCCGTGGTGCTGGACCGGGATTGGGACGTACTGGCGTTCGCCGACCGGCTGCGCGGACTCGCCGGCGGCGCGGTCCGGTTCACCACCATCCCCATCGAGAACGCCGACTACCAGACCCCGGAGGACGGCGACGCCATCCTGGTCGATCCCCGCAAGGTGAAGGCCGCGATCAGCAGCACGATCGACCCGTCGACGGCCGAAGCCGGGCAGCCCGGCGAGACGAAGTCCCAGTCCGCGGCCGCGAGGGTGGACGTGCTGAACGCGACGAAGACACCGGGGCTGGCCCAGCGCGTGCGGACCGAGCTCGCCAACCGGGGCGAGCAGGTGGGCCAGGCCGGCAACGCGCCCGCGCGGACCAAGTCCGTGGTGCGCCACGGCCCGGAGGGCGACGCCGACGCCAACCGGATCGCGGCGCTGCTGGGGGGCCTGCCGATCGAGTCCGGCGAGTCCATGCCCCGCGGCCGGGTCCAGGTGGTCATCGGCGGCGACTACCACGGGCCCGCCGCGCCTGGCTTCGCGCCGCCGCGCGCCGTGCAGCTCGACGGGTCGCACCGGCAGCAGAACACTGGTTCCACCCCGGACTCGATCACCGCAAACGGCGTCCCGTGCGTCAACTGACCGGAAAGCGCCGGTGGTGAGGCGGCCCCCTCGCCCGTCTCACCACCGACCAAATCACCGCTGAACAACGATACGCCGCAGCGGTGGTAGTTGCGAGATCAAAAACCGCTCACCGGCGGGTCGCGGTGCCCACCCACAATGCCACGACCAGCATCGACAGGACGACCGCCAGACCGGTCAGGCCCCACCCCAGGGAGGCAGCGGCGGCGAGCACGCCGACCAGTAGCGGGCCGCCCGCGTCGCCCAGTTCGCGCCCGACCTCCGCCGAACCCATCGTCTGGCCAAGCCGCTCCCGCGGCGTCGAGGCGGCCAGGTGCGCGAAACCCAACGGTGTCACGACCCCGGTGCCGAAACCGATCGCAACGGCGGCCACGAGGACCCCGGGCAGCCCGGGAACGACCGCAGCCACGAGCAACCCGACAACCGCGACCGCGAGGCCACCGGCCATGCCGGGCACATCGGGCAGCCGCCCCGCGTCGCGCGCTCGGCCGGTCCACGGCTGCACCAACGCCGCGGTCGCCGCGAGCACCGACACCGCCGCGCCGGTTGCCAACGGGCCCAGCCCACCGGCCGCGCCCACCACCGGCAGGAACCCGACGCCCACCGCCAGCGCCGCCGTCGCGCCCGCCAGCGCCGCGGTCGGCCGCAGGAACCCGGGAGCGGCCAACCGGCGGGCCAGGTCGAACAGGGTTTGGCGGGTCCGCGGCAGCGGCGGCACCGCCGGCACGGCCAGCACCGCCCACGCGAGCACCGCGAGCGCGAGCCCGGCGAGCGTGCCGAAGAGCAGGTCGAACCCGCCGAAGGTGATCAGAACGCCGCCGAGGACCGGGCCGAGGGCGTACCCGAGGGCCTTCCAGGCGCCGTAGCTGCCGAACGCGCGGCCGTGCTGGGAGTCCGGCGCCAGCCGGGCGATCAGCGCCCCCGCGGCCGGGGAGAACGCGGCGGCCGCCGCGCCCTGGCCGAAGCGCGCGAGGCCGACCGCAGCCGGGTCACCGGCGAGGACGAACGCCGCCGAGGCCGCCGCGAACGCGAGCAGCCCGCCGAACAGCACCGGTCGCGGGCCGATCCGGTCGGTGACCGCGCCGAAGACCGGCTTGAGGACTACCTCGGCGCCGTCGTAGACGGCCAGCAGCAGGCCCAGCGCCAGCAGGGACGCGAAACCGGTGTAGGCGCCCAGCCCGGCGGCGATGCTGTGCGCGCCGAAGGCGGTCACGAATCCGGCCGCGTACAGCGGGAGAACCTGCCCGGCGCGTTGACCGGTCACCGGCTCGGTGCCGGACATCCGGCCACCTCCTCGTCGTCCATTTCGGCGCGTTTGGTCACATCTGGTGCAGTGCTCGGAAGACCTGCTCGGTGTAGTCGGCCAACCGGTCGGCGCAGTGCTGCAGCTGCTGCTGGGCATCGGCGGCCGCCGGGGCGCCGAACACGTCGCGCGCCTTTAGCTCGCGGTACCAACGGCGCAGCCGATCCAGGCTCTGCTCCTCCTCTTCCAGCTCGGCCATGGTCAGCTTGCCGTTGCGCAGTTCCTTGTCGATCTCGGCGTCGAACTTGCCGCAGTCGGCCAGGAACTCCGCCCACTCCTCCTGCCGCTCGGCGGTGAACATCTCCGTCAGCCGCGCCGAATCGGGTTCGTCGCGCCCCGTGGCAGCCAGCACCACGACCTCACCGGAGCCCCGCTCGGCGAGCTCGATGGCCCGCGCCACGCCGGCGGCGACGCCAGGCACGTCCGGCAGCGTCCAGGTGCCCTGGCCCAGCGAGAGCGCCCCGACCCGGCGCAACTCCCGCCACACCGCCACGCGGTGCCGCGACGGCTGCGCGGGCAGCCGCACGACGAGAACCAGCCACCTCATCACCTGCACGTCCGTCACGAGGATGAATGTATCACGCGTTACATCGCAACTCCTGCTACGCCGCGCGGCCGACGTGACGTCGCCCATATGGGGGCTTGAGCGGCATCGCTTCGAACCTGCGTGCGGTAGTTTTTCGACATGCCGAATCCGCCGTCCTCGCCCACCGAAGCCTACGAAGTACTGCTGGAGGGCAACCGGCGGTTCGTCGACAACGCGCGCCTGCACCCGAATCAGGACGCCGACCACCGCGCCGCCCTGGCTCCGGCACAGCGGCCCTTCGCGGTCCTCTTCGGCTGCTCCGACTCCCGGCTGGCCGCCGAGATCATCTTCGACCAGGGGCTCGGCGACCTGTTCGTGGTCCGCACGGCGGGGCACGTCATCGGCTCCGAGGTGCTCGGCAGCATCGAATACGGCGTCGGCGTGCTCGGCGCGCCCCTGGTCGTGGTGCTCGGACACGACTCTTGCGGCGCGGTCACGGCCGCACGGGAAGCGTGCATCGAAGGCACCGCGCCGCGCGGCTACATCCGCGACGTCGTGGAGCGGGTGACGCCGAGCGTGCTGGCCGCCCGCGCCGGCGGCGCCACCGAGGTCGACGACATCGTGGACGTGCACATCCAGCGCACCGGTGACCTGATGCTGGAGCGCTCCGCGCTGCTGGCCAACGCGGTGGCCGAGGGTCGCTGCGCGATCGCCGGGCTCTCCTACCGCCTCATCGACGGCACCGTCCGGCTCGTCGGCAGCCACGGCCCGCTGCTGCCCGCGGACTGACCCCCGGGATCCACTGTGGCCGCCTGCTGGCGTCCACTTCGGACATCGCTGGGCCTGGCCGCTCGGCCAGCCGATCCCGGTCGATCACGTTAGCCTGCGAAGGAACGGATCGGGCGAAAGGATCCAGCCTGGTGACCGTCCAGCCGCGTCGAGTGCTACTTATCAGCGCCACCATCGGCGAGGGCCACAACGCGACCGCCCGCGCCGTCGAGGAGGCGGCCCGCCAGGTGTGGCCGGGGTGCGAGATCGCCTGGTTGGACGCCTTGCGCGCGATGGGCCGGTGGGTGCCCGCGACGTTCAACTGGATCTACGTCACCAACGTCGAATCAACGCCGTGGCTCTACGACTTCTTCTACGAGTCGCTGTGGCGCTACCGCTGGTTCGCCAACGCCTCCCGCCGGTTCGTCGGCGCGTGGAGCGGGCGGCTGCTGCGCCGGGCCATCGCCGAGCACGCCCCGGAACTGATCGTCTCGACCTATCCGCTGGGCACCGCCGGGCTCGACTGGCTGCGCCGCCGGGGCCGCCTGGACGTGCCGGTGGCGGCGGTCGTGTCGGACTTCTCGCCGCACCCGTTCTGGGTCTACCCGGAGGTCGACCTGCACTACGTGATGAGCGAGGCGAGCCTGCGGGCGATGCGGCGGGCGGAACCGGACGCCGTCGGCGCGGTCTGCGTGCCGCCGGTCGTGTCGTCGTTCCGGCCCGCCGACCGGGCCGCGGCGCGGCGGTCGTTCGGGCTCCCGGAATCCGGTTTCACCGTACTGATCTCGTGCGGCTCGCTCGGGTTCGGTTCCGTCGAGCGCGCAGTGGATGCGGCACTGCTGGCCAAGGGGGTCGAGCGCGTCGTCGTGGTCTGCGGTCGCAACGCCGCGCTGCGACGGCGCTTCGCCGACCGCGCGGACGATCGGATCGTCGCGCTGGGCTGGGTCGATGACATGCCCGGTTTGACGGCCACCGCGGACGTGGTGGTGACCAACGCGGGCGGGGCCACGGCGCTGGAGGCGCTGGCCTGCGGGCGCGCCGTGGTGATGTTCGAACCGATCGCCGGGCACGGGCGCGCGAACGCCGAGCTGATGGCCGGCGCCGAGCTGGCCGAGCTGTGCCCGCGGGAGAGCGATCTGACCGGGACGTTGCGCCGCTGGGCGGCCGAGCCGGACGAGCTCGCGCAGCGGGAACACCGGGCGCTCAAGCACAGCCAGGCCGCCGACTTCGCCGACCAGGTGGCCGCGCTGGCGCACCTGCCCCGCCACCACGGCCGCCGCCCGCTGCGCCCGCAGGACGCGTTCTTCGTGTACGCCACTACCCCGGTCGTCTCCCAGCACACCGGCGCGATCCTGCGCATGGAAGGACCGAAGCGGTCCACATCGGACCTCTGCGAAGAAGTCGGTCGGCGAATCTCCCAACGTGCGGCGGGATTGCCGATGCTGACCCGACGGCTGATCGTTCGGCGTGGTCGTCGGCCACAGTGGATTCACAGCGACGCGGTCGACGTCGGTGATCATCTGCGGTGCCGCGAGCTGAACAGCGGGCAGAGCGCGGACCCGGTCATCGAGGAGTTCTTCGGCACCCCGGTGCGCACCGACCAGCCGCCCTGGGAACTGCTGCTGCTCAACGACGCCGGCGCCGGCCACGCCTCGTTGCTGGCGAAGATGCACCACGCGCTGGGCGACGGTGTCGCGGTGACCAGCACGCTGCTGCGGTTGCTCAGCGACGGCCCACACGCGGCGACATCGCCGAGTCGCGCCGACCAGCCGTGGTACCGCCGGGCCGGGACGGTCGCGCGCGGATTGGTGAGCCTAGCCGGTGCCGGACCCGCGCCGACCAGCCATCTGGCAGGGCGCAGCACGCCGAACCGGTCGTACGCGGACGTCGAGCTCCCGGCCGCCGAAGCACGCGCCTGCGCACGCTCGCACGGGGTGAGCAGCACGGCGTTCCTACTCGGCATGGTGGCCGAGGCGCTGCACCGGACACTCGGCGACACCACACCGGGCCAACGATTCCGGGTCATGGTGCCGCGCACCGCACGCACCGGGCGGGGTGGCGCGGGCACCGGCGCGCCCGGCAACCACACCGTTTCGCTGTCGCTCGACCTGCCGGTCGGGCCGATGCCGCCGGCTCGCCGCCTCGCCGAGGTCACCGCCAAACTTGCCGAGCCGGACCGCACCGGCCAGCCCGCCGCTGCCAGCGCCGTGCTCGCGGCACTTGGCGTGCTGCCCGCGCCGCTGCACGCTTGGGTCGTGCGGCAGATCTACCAGCGTCGCTTCTTCAACGCCGTGGTGTCCGTGATGCCGGGACGGCGTCGTCCGACCCACCTCGGCCAGACGCTGATCGCGGGCGTCGTGCCGGTGCTGTCGCTGGCAGACGGCGTGGGCGTGGCGATCGGCGCTGTCAGCTGGGGCGAGCGGATCGGGTTCGGGATCACCACCGACACCGGGCTGGCGCCGGAGGCCACCGAGCTCGCCGGTCACCTCCGCGACGCCTTCGCCGAGCTGCGAGGAGACCGGCGGTGAGCGCGCAGGGCACCGTGCTCGTCGTGGCCGTTCCAGCGGCCGTCCTAGGTGCGGCCAGTTTCGGGCTCGCCAGCGCGATCCAGCACCGCGTCACCAAGCAGGTGCCGAAGGTGCGCACGCTGAGCCCCCGCTTGCTGTTCGACCTCGTCCGCAAGCCGATCTGGGTGCTCAGCATCGGCACCGTGATCATCGGGCTGTCGCTGCAGGTGGTGGCGCTGGCCTTCGGCCCGCTGGTGCTGGTGCAGCCGTTGCTGGTGACCTCGGTGCTCTTCGGCGCGGCGTTCGCGGCATGGCTGGCGCACCGCAAGATGGACCTGGTGCTGGCGCTGGGAGGGCTGGCCTGCGTCGGCGGGCTGTCCGCGTTCCTGGTGCTGGGGCGGCCGTCCGGGCAGGGCAACGAGTTCACCGGGGCGTCGATCCTGCCGTTGGCGCTGGCGCTCGGGCTGCTCATAGTGGTCTCGCTGCTGGCCGCGCGGTGGCTGCCCGGCGAGGTCGGGGTGATCGGCATGGCAGTGGCCACCGGCGTGTTCTACGGCGTGACCGCCGGTTTGATCAAGGTCGTGGCTGGGCACTTCCGCAGCGGCGGGCTCGCCGAGCCGTTCCACCACTGGTCGCTGTACGCGGTGTGCGTGATCGGGCCGATGGGGTTCCTGCTGAGCCAGCAGACCTTCCAGCGGGGCCGGTTGATGTCGCCCGCGCTGGCCGTGATCACCACGGTGGATCCGCTGGTGGCGGCCGCGATCGGGGTGAACTGGCTGGGCGAACGCATCGAGTCCTCCCCCGCGATCCTGGTCGGCGAGGTGATCTCCGTCGTGGTGATCATCGGCGGGATCGTGGTACTTACCCGCCGGGGCGAGCAGCTGCGCCGGGCGATGGAGGAACGCGAGCGCAACGACGGCACGACGGATTCGTCGTGGGGCTGACGGTGCGCGGGCGCACCGCGCTGGTGACGGGCGCGTCCTCGGGCATCGGCGCGGCGACCGCCGCCGAGCTGAGCTCCCGCGGGTGCCGGCTCCTGCTGGTCGGCCGCGACGAGCACCGGCTTGCCGAGGTCGCCGAGCGCACCGGTGGCGAACCGGTGCCCGCCGACCTGACCGATCCGGCCGGGCTCGACCGGGCCGCCGCGGCCGCCCGCGAGGTCGATCTGCTGGTGCACAGCGCGGGCATTGGCTGGGCCGGAGACCTGAGCGCGATGCCGCCGGAGCGGATCGAGGCGCTGACGGCGGTGAACCTGACCGCGCCGATGCTGCTGACCCGCGCGGCGCTCCCCGACCTACGGCAGCGATGCGGGCACGTCGTGTTCGTCGCCTCGATCGCCATGGTGGGCGTGCCCGGCGAGGCGGTCTACTCGGCGACCAAAGCGGGCTTGCGTGCCTTCGGCGCGAGCCTCCGTTACTGCGACGGGATCGGCGTGACCACGGTGTTCCCCGGCGCGGTCCACACGCCCTTCTTCGCCGGGCGCCGCTACGACCGCCGCTTCCCGCGGATCGTCAGCCCGCAGGAAGTGGCCGAGGCGCTGGTGCGCGGCGTGGAACGGGACGCGGAAGAGGTGTTCGTCCCGAAGTGGCTCACCGCGCCCGCTCGGCTGCAGGGCTTGCTGCCCGGCACGTTCCACCGCCTCGCCCGCCGCTTCGGCTGAGTCCCGCCACCCGCACCGCCACGCAAAACTGCGCACTTTCTTATCAGTCACCCCCGCAACGCGCGGATCGACTCGCGTAGCGAGCCCATGGTCGCCAGCACGGCGGTCGGTTCGTAGCCGCAGTGCGCCATGCAGTTGGCGCAGCGCGGATCACGGCCGCGCCCGTAGGCGGACCAGTCGGTGTCGGCCAGCAGCTCCTGGTAGCTCCCCGCGTAGCCGTCGTTCATCAGGTAGCACGGGCGCTGCCAGCCGTACAGCGAGTACGACGGGATGGCCCAGGCCGTGCACTTGAAGTCGACCTTGCCCTCCAGGAAGTCCAGGAACAGCGGCGAGTGGTTGAAGCGCCATTTCTTGCGTCGCCCGTCGGCGAAGACCTTCCGGAACAGCTCGCGGGTCTCCGTCACGCCCAGGAAGTGCTCCTGGTCGGGTGCCTTGTCGTAGGCGTAGGCCGGCGACAGCATCATCTGGTCGACCCGGAGGTCGTTGTTGAGGTACTCCAGCACCTCGATGACCGACTGCGGGGTGTCGGAGGTGAAGAACGTCGAGTTGGTGGTCACCCGGAACCCGCGCCGCTGGACCTCCTTGATGTTGTCCACCGCCTGCGCGAACACGCCCTGCTTGCACACCGACTCGTCGTGCCGCTCCGCCAGCCCGTCGATGTGCACGGCCCACGCGAAGTACGGCGACGGCCGGAACTTGTCGATCTTGCGGGGCAGCAGCAGCGCGTTGGTGCACAGGTAGACGAACTTCTTGCGCCTGACGAGCTCGTCGACGATGAGCTCGATCTCGGGGTGCATCAGCGGCTCGCCGCCGGCGATGGACACCACCGGCGCGCCGCACTCCTCCACCGCCGCGACGGCCTGCTCGACCGGCATCCGCTGCTTGAGCACGCTCGCCGGGTGCTGGATCTTGCCGCAGCCCGCGCAGGCCAGGTTGCACGCGAACAGCGGCTCCAGCTCCAAGGTCAGGGCGAACTTCTCGCGGCGCGCGAGCTTCTGCTTCACCAGGTAAGCGCCGACGCGGATCGCCTGGCGCATCGGAATGCCCATCAGGACACCTCCTCGGGTGCGGCGGATCGGATCTCCGGCGGGACGGTGCGCTCCCGCAGGACGGCGCGGCCCCACCGCGGCAGGCACGAGCCGATGGCGTGCAGCCGGGCGAGCGCGGTCAGCGCGCGATCCGGCGTGCCGGGCCGGAGCAGTGGTTGCCGTGCGGTGTCCACCACGACCCGCACGACGCCGAGTGGACGTCCCCCTGCTGCCTCGGCCAGCACTGCCGACTCCATGTCGACGGCGAGCACCCCGGCACGGGCCAGCTCGGCGCGCTGGGCGCCGTGCACCACGCGACCGGCAGTGGCAATCGGCCCGCAACGCACCGGGAACCCGGCGCGGCGCAACTCCGCTGCCAACGACGGTGCCGCTGGGCAGAGCACGGTGCCGCGCTGACCGCGGAGCTCATCGGCCACGATCACATCGCCGGTGCAGACCTCGGCGCCGACCCCGCCGGCGAGCCCAGCGACGACCAATACGTCGAAGTCCACCCCGGCGAGCGAGGCCGCGCTGCGGGCGCTGCGGCGCGGCCCGTAGCCCGTGCGGTGCACGGTTCCGGGGCCCAGGGCCGCCCGCAGGGCTCGGGCTTCGATGCCCAGCGGGGCGCAGACCAGCAGCCGCATCGCAGTCATCTCAGTCCCCAGCACGTTGGTACCGCCCGAGCGCGGTGAGCGGGAAGATCACCCGGTACAGGTGGTAGTTGATGTAGAAGTCGCCGGGGAACCCGGTGCCGGTGAACTGCGGTTCGTCCCAACCGCCGTCCACCCGCTGGGTGCGGGCCAGGTACTGCACGCCGCGGTGCACCGCGTCGGTGCCGTGCCGGCCCACCGCCAGCAGCGCCAGCAACGCCCAGCCGGTTTGCGACGCCGTGGAATCGCCCCGGCCGATCCACTCCGAGTCGCGGTAGGAACGCAGGTCCTCGCCCCAGCCACCGTCGGCGTTCTGGTGGCGTTCCAGCCACCGCACCGCCCGCCGCAGCGGCCGGTGATCGGGTTCGAGGCCCGCCCGGACCAGCGCCGGGACCACGGCTCCGGTGCCGTAAACGTGGTTCGCGCCCCAACGGCCGAACCAGGACCCGTCCTTCTCCTGGTTGTCCAGCAGCCACTTCACGCCCCGTCGCAGCACCCGGTCGTCGTGCCCCAGCGCGGCCAGCGCCTCCACCACGTGCGCCGTCACGTCGGCCGACGGCGGGTCGATCACCTCGCCGAAATCGCAGAACGGCAGCTTGCGCACCAGCGCCCGGGTGTTGTCGGCGTCGAAGGCGCCCCAGCCGCCGTCGCGGGACTGCATGCCGCGCAACCAGCGGACACCGCGCTCGATGGCGCCGCGCACCGCCTCCCGGTCCGGGTGCTCGATCCGGTTCAGCGCGAGCAGCGCTTCGGCGGTGTCGTCGATGTCCGGGTAGCCGTCGTTGTCGAACTCGAACGCCCAGCCTCCTCCGGGCGGCAGGTCCGGGCGGCGCACCGACCAGTCGCCCTTGACCCGGATCTCCTCGGCCAGCAGGAAATCGGTCGCCCGGCGCAGCGACTGGTGGTCGGCGGGCACCCCCGCATCGCGCAGCGCCTGCATGCCGAGCACGGTGTCCCACACCGGGGACTGGCAGGCCTCCAGCCGCCGCACCGGACCGGCCGGGGTCTGCTCGCGGATCAGGAAACCCTCCAACCCGGCGAGCCCGTGCCGCAGCACCGGGTGGTCCAGCGGGTAGCCGAGCAGGTGCAGCGCCAGCAGCGAGTACACCCACGGCGGCTGGATCCCGCCCCAGGAGCCGTCGGCTTCCTGCCGCGCCACGATCCACTCCGCCGCGCGCAGCATCGCGTGCTTGCGCAGCGCCTTGAGCGGGCGTCGGTGGTAGCCGTCCAGAACCCGGCCCAGGGCGTGGAAACCGTACTTCCACGACCACTGTGGACGGACCCGTTCCGCCGCGCGTCCGGTGCGCAGTTCGCGCACGTCGATGCCGAGGTTCCGGCATGGCCGCAGCGTGCACACCACGGTCAGCGGGACGACGGTCTGCCGCGCCCAGCACCCCCAGTCCGCGACGTTCAGCGGGAACCACTTCGGCAGCAGCACGAGTTCCGGCGGCATCGCGGGCAGTTCGTCCCAGGACCATTCGCCGAACAGCGCCAACCAGATCCGGGTGAACACCCGGGTGGCCTCCAGCCCGCCACGCGCCAGGATCCAGTCGCGCGCCACCGCCATGTGCTCGGCGTCGACGTCGTCACCGGCGAGCTTGAGTGCCGTGTAGGCCTCCACCGTGGTGGACAGGTCGCCGGGTCCGCCGTAGAAGTTCGCCCAGGTGCCGTCGGGGCGCTGCTGTGCGCGGATCCAGCGGGCGGCCTGCTCGGTCTCGGCGGCGGTGCGGATGCCCAGGAACTGCCGCAGCAGCAGGTCCTCGACGTCCATCGTCACGTTGGTCTCCAGCTCGCCCTTCCACCAACCGTCGGGGTGCTGGAGGGAAAGCAGGTAGTCGCGGCCGGCGGCCAGCGCGGTCCGGGCATCGGCTAGCGCGGCGGAAGCGGAAACCACGCCGGTGCGGATGGGCTGCTGCAACTGATCGGTCAAAGCTTCCTCCGTACGATGAACTCGGCCAGCTCGGTCAGCGACTCGGTCACGTCGCCATCGGACAAGTATTCGTCGGCGGCGGCCAGCCGCCGCTCGCACTCCTGGCGGGTCCAGTCCGCCGAGCCGGCCCGCTGCACCATTTCGGCGGCCTCCTGCAGCTGGTCCTCGGTGAGCGGTTCGGCCTGCGCGTACAGCCGGTGCAGCCGATCGCCGGCGGCGGTCCCGGAGCTCAGCGCGTGCACGACCGGCACCGACTTCTTGCGGGCCCGCAGGTCGGACAGCACGGGCTTACCGGTGACGTCGGGGTCGCCCCACAGGCCGAGCAGGTCGTCGACGAGCTGGAAGGCCATCCCCAGTTCGGTGCCGTAGGCGTGCAGCCGGGCCACGGTTTCCCGCGGCGCGCCGACGTGGAGCGCGCCGATGGATGAGGCGCAGGCGAGCAGCGCGGCGGTCTTGTCGTGCGCCATCTGCAGGCATTCATCGAACCCGACCTCGGCGCGGCACTCGAAGCCCAGGTCGGCGGCCTGCCCGGCGATCAGGACGCGGGTCGCGATGGACAGCGACCGGGCCGCTGCCGCCGCATGGCGCGACGGCGATTCCAGCAGTATCTCGTTGGACAGCGCCAGCAACGCGTCCCCGGCCAGCAGCGCTGCCGGTTTTCCGAAGACGGTCCACGCGGTCCCCCGGTGGCGGCGGGAGGTATCGCCGTCCATCACGTCGTCGTGCAGCAGGGAGAAGTTGTGCACGAGTTCCACCGCGGCCGCCGCGACGATCGGATCCCCCGCGGTGGCAACGCTGCGCGCGGACAGCAGCACCATCGCCGGCCGCAGGGCCTTCCCGCCACCACCTCCCGGGGAGCCGTCGGCGTCGCTCCAGCCGAAGTGGTACTCGCACACCCGGCGGGTGTCCGGGTCGAGGCGGTCCACTGCGTTGCGCAGCACCGGATCCACCGCCTCCCTGGCGGTTTGCAGGGCTGGTGGCAGAACGGTCGTCATGCGGTCACCTCCACGCCATGTTGCGAGCGCTGGTCCAGATCCACTACCTCGGCGGCGCGGGTACCGCTGAGCACCGCTCCCTCAGTCGTGTCGGGCCATCCGGTGGCGGTCCACGCCCCGGCGAGCACCAGGCCGGGCACCGCGGTGCGGGCCTGCGGCCGGAGCGCGGCGGTGCCGGGCGCCTGCCGGAAGGTCGCGCTGGGCTCGCGGGTGACGAAGAAGTCGAGGACCCGCGCGCTGCGGGCGTACGGGAAGACCTGCCGCAGCGCGGGGATGAACAGGTCGTGCAGGTAATCAGTGCGCGCCTGGACGTGCTCCTGCGCGGCGGAAAGCGAGACGGCCAGGTACTGCCCGCGGGGTGCGCCGGAGATGGCTGTCCGGTCGAAGACCCATTGCACCGGGGAGTCCAGCACAGCGGCCATCTCAAGGCTGGTGACCGGCCGGTCGTAGAGCACGTGAACGTTGACGATCGGTGCCGCGGACAGCTTCGCCCACGTCGCCACGCCCGGTATCGGGAGGTCCGCCACAAGCGTCGCCGCCGCGCGGTGCGGGACCGCGACGACGACCGAGTCCGCGGTGAGCACCGATTCCCCGGTGTTCTCGCGCACTGGGACCTGAAAACCCGTGCCGGAGTGGCGGATCGCCCGAGCCTTGCAGCGGAGCCGGATGCCGACACCCGCTTCCAGCAACGCGCGGTGGGCGGCTTCGCCATGCAATTGTCCCAGCGGCACCTGGGGAATCCCGATGTCGGCGCTGTCGGATGTGTCCAGCACGCCCGTCCGGAACACCTTGGCCGCCAACGCCATCGACGCGTCCGCGGGCTCGGCGTTGAGCGCCGCCAACGCCAACAACCCCCACAGCGCATCGACGGCGCGCGGCGACTCGCCGCGCTGCCTCAGCCACTGCCCGAGGCTGATGTCGTCCAGCGCGGGGTCGGCCGGATCGAGCCGCCGAAGCGCCAGCGCGGTGCGCGCCACCCGCATCCGTTCCGCCGCGGTCAGCATGCGGTATCCCAGCAGCGTCGGGGTCAGGTGTGCCGGTGCCGGGAGGTTCCAGCGGCACAACACCGAAGCCCGGCCGCCGGGGCTGAGCACCGGGACGTGGAACCGGGGTTGCACGCTGATCGAGTCGGCGACGCCGAGCCGCCGCAGCAGGCCGGTGTAGGCGGTGTAACAGCGCAGGAAGACGTGCTGCCCGGTGTCCACCACGAGGTCGCCGCGCACGAAGGAGTAAGTCGCGCCGCCCAGCCTGGGGCGCGTCTCCAGCAGCTCGACCTCGAATCCCAGTTCGGCGCAGCGCAGCGCCGCCGTCACCCCGGACAGGCCGCCGCCGACCACCACCACGCGCCCCCGGCTCACGGTGTCATCCCCGCCAGCGACCGCGCCGCGACGCCCGCCTTCCGCCAGCCGGACAGCGAGGCCCGCTGGTGCAGCGCGGCACGCGGGTCGGCGGCGATGCGGGCCAGCAGTTCGTGGTAGATGCCCGCCATCGACGCGCAGCACGCCCGGCTGCGCCGGTCGAGCATCGGCAGCAGCCGAAGCCCTTCGGCGTACCATTGCCCAGCGCGGGCGGCCTGGAACCGGATCAGCCGGTCCCACCTCTCCAGGTCCTCGACCCGCCCGTTGCCCGGCTCCAGCCGAACGCCGAACCTCTCGAGGTCCTCGGCAGGCAGGTAGACCCGCCCGGCCAGCTGGTCCTCCTGGATGTCGCGCAGGATGTTGGTCAGCTGCAGCGCGACACCGAGCGCGTCCGCGCGTCGCTCGGCCGTGGGCGGGTCGATGGTGCCGAACACGCCCAGTGACAGCCGTCCGATCGATCCGGCCACGCAGCGGCAGTAGTGCAGCAGCTCCTCGAAGGTGCCGTAGCGCACGCCGCGGACATCGGCCTCGCAGCCGTCGATGAGCTCGTCGAAGGCCGCCAGTGGCACCGGCAGGCGCGCCGCCGCGTCCGCCAGCGCCACCAGCACCGGGTCGGCGGCGCCGATGCTCGCCGCGTGGATCGCCTCGCGTGCCTGCTTCAGGCTCCGCAGCTTCCCCTCGCGCGGCAGGTCGCCGTCGCCGATGTCGTCCACGCGGCGGGCGAAGGCGTAGACCGCCGACAGCGCCCGCCGCTTCGGGCCGGGCAGCAGCCGGATCCCGTAGGAGAAGTTTCGCGCCTGTTCCCGGGTGATCTGCTCGCACTCCAGGTAGGCGTCCCGGATCCAGGCCCAATCGGTCACCAAATGCCTCCCAACACGTACAACCGCCCCCATTCGGCGAAGGTCCGCCCCCGCCCCGGCCGCACGTCGAAGCCGAGCGGATCGTGCTTCGCCGCAGCGAACGCGGCCGCCGTGGCACGTCCGCCCGCGACATAACCGGCCACCGCTATCCGGGCCATCCCGGACAGCTCCCCGACCAGCGGCGCGCCGGCGTCGAGCATCCGGCGCGCGCGGTCCACTTCGTACTTCACGAGCCCGCATAGCATCGTCGAGGCGCGGTCGGCGACCAGTTCCGGTTCCTCGCAGCCGAAGCGCTGCATGTCGTCGGTCGGCAGGTACACCCGGTCCTGGCGGTAGTCCTCGGCGATGTCCTGGCAGTGCTCCAGGATCTGCAGCGCGCTGCAGATCCGGTCGGACAGCGTGATCAGCGCGGGTTCGGCCCGCCCGAAGACGTGCAGCACCGCTTCCCCGACCGGGTTCGCGGACAGGGCGCAGTAGTCGAGCAGGTCCGGGAAGCTGCGGTAGCGCCGCACCTGCTGGTCCTGCCGGTTGGCGTCGATCAGCTTGACCAGCACCTCGTGCGGAATGGCACACTCGGCGACCGTCGGTGTCAGCGAACGCAGCATCGGAATCCGAGCCGTTCCCTGGTAGGCGCGCTTGAGATCGATTTCGAGGAAGTCGAGCAGCGCCCCGCGGTTGCCGGGAGCCTCGTCCCCGGCGTAATCGACCAGCCGGAAGAAGCCGTACAGGGCGTGCAGGTGCCGCCGCAGCCCGCGCGGCAGGATCCGGGCGGCGACCGGGAAGTTCTCCGACCGCATCCGGGCGAGCACCGCGGCACTCCGCGGAAAATCACCCGAACGTGGCAACCCGTCCGAGTTTTCGGAATCCCCGCCGTACACCGCGCTATCAGGCAGCGACAAGACCATCGAACCCTCCTCCTATCCCCGCCGACCAGGAGGCGCATTCGGCATCGTATGAGCACCTATGCGGCACCGCAGGGCGAGCAACGATGCGCCGAGTTTTCCCATGATTCGTAACATTGTTCGACCAGAAGACCGTCGTGGTCTACATAGGACGCAGGGCCGATCACCACGGTGGACCGGACGGGGCCGCCGAGCCCGCTCCGACCGAACTGGCACGACGTCAACAATCCGCCGGTCACAGCCTCTCCGGCACCGATTCCCCTGCGCCGACAATCGGGCGGCGTGCATTGACATCCGGGCAACAACCCAAGACCGTTGTCCGCGCTCTCCCAGGTCCGCCCCGTTGGTTCGCGACGAAGGGAACGCAACGTGACGACAGCAGAGCAGGTCCATGCCGCCGTCGAAGGCCTGACCATCACCGAACTCCTTCGCCGCAACGCCCGCGACCACCCCGACCGGCCCGCGCTCACCACCGGGATCGTTACCCGTTGCGGTAACGGCTCTCGGCACACGGCCTCGGCCGCGGCGACCGCATGCTGATCGCCATGTCCAAGCGACCCGGGCACTGGGCGTCGGACCTCGCCGCCGCCCACCTCGGGGCGATCTCCTGCACGCTCTACGACACGTCGAGCACCGACCAGATCCGCTACATCGCCCGGCACAGCGCGGCAGCGGTGGTCGTGCTGGAGGGCGCCGCGCAGTGGGCCCGGTGGCGCCCGATCATCGACGACCTGCCCGGCCTGCGCACCGTGGTGGTGCTGGATCCGTCGATCATCCCGCCCGGAGATCCGCGCTTCGTCACCTACGCGGACCTTCGCGGCAGCGGCATCCTCGTCACCTCGGGCGGCAAGAACATCGCCCCGACCCGGGTCGAATCGCTGCTGCGGGCCCATCCGCTGGTCGGCCAGGCGGTCGCGATCGGTGACCGCCCGCCGTACGTCACGGCGCTGGTCGTGCTGGACGAGGAGGCCGCACCGGCGTGGGCGAAGACGCACGGCATCGACGCCGTCGACCCCGCCTCGCTGGCCGCGCATTCCGCCGTGCTGCGCGAGGTCGACCACGCCGTCGCGCAGGCGAACAAGGCGTTGTCCCGCGCCGAACAGGTCAAGGCGCACCGGGTGCTCGACGTCGCCTGGACCGCCGAATCCGGCGAGCTGACCCCGAAGCTGAGCCTACGGCGGCGGGTCATCGTCGAACGCTACGCCGCCGAGATCGACCGGCTCTACACCGAATCCCAGCGATGACCACGCCCGCCAAGCGGCTGGCACCGGACCAGCGGCGGAAGCAGATCCTGGCGGTCGCCCGGCGGCTGTTCGGCCAGGGCTGCTACTCGCGGGTGTCCACATCGGACATCGCCAGGGCCGTGGGGTGGCCCGGCCGCTGACCAGCTCTAACCGGCGATCACGGGGACCAGGTGGGCGCGAGCGAAGGCTCGGGACCGCGCGTCGTCCTCCGCCGGGATGCAGCCATGCGGAGTGAGCAGCATCGAGTGCGCCAGCCGCACGAACACCTCCGCGACGGGCTCGGGGTCGAAGCGCCGCAGCCGACCGGCCTGCTGATGCCGGCGCAGCTTCTCGGCCAGGTAGCCGCGGGCGGCCGCGAGCACGGCACCGGCGTCCACGGTCAACGCCGGCAGCGCCGCCGCCGGTTCGAGCGTCAGCAGCCGGTTCAGCAGCGAATGCGCGCGCAGTCCGGTGACGACCGCGACGAAGCACTCCACAGTCTGCTCGGCGGGGTCCTCGATGTGGTCGATCCGCTCGTCCAGCCAGGCCAGGAAGCCTCGCACCTCCCGCAACAGCACCGCCGCCACGACCGCGTCCCGGTCCGGGAAGCGCCGGTACACCGTGGCGCGCCCGAGCCCGGCGCGGCGCGCGATTTCGAGCATCGTCGTCCGCTGGATCCCGATGTCCTCAAACGCTTCCCGGGCCGCGTCCAGCACTCGATCATCGGCGGGTTCCGAGATCGGGCGCTGCAAAGCGCCTTCCAACGCACCGGGTGTCACGTGGCCACCGGGCAGGTCTGCTTCGCCCGGCGCTTGGCCTGGTAGCGGTGAAACGAGTCCGGCCCGAGGTCGGCGATCTCGTAACCGTCCGGATAGGACATCGGATCGGGCCCGACCGGGCTGGAATCCGGCCGGACCGGCCCCACTCGCACGAGCTCGGCGCGCACCTTCAGCGCCGCCTCGACGGCCTTGCGGCCGACGTTCCCGACCTGCGGGAAGCCGAAGGCGGTCAGCAGGTGCGGCTCCATTAGGAACCGCGCCGCCCGCGCCACGGCCGGGGATAGCAACCGCGGATACCAGGAGCCGAACAGGTCCAGCGTCGCGTCGGCGACCCGGCGGCCGCCCGCGTCGAACGCGAAGTGCTCGCGCTCGTAGTCGTCGAAGAGCAGCTCGAATTCCGCGTAGGTCTCCGGGATTCCGGAGAGCTTCATGCCCTCGCCGAGCCGCCGCATGGTGTTGGTCAGCGCCCGCACCTCGCGCGGGTGCAGCTTCCGCCAGCCGAACTGCTCGATCCAGCGCACCGGCGTCACCACGAACGTCGACAGCGTGTAGGCGTAGTCGTCGTTGCTGATCCTGTACCGGCCGTGGATGGCGTTGAGCTGTTCCAGCGCCTGCCGCCCGCGGTCGCTGGTGGTGCCTCTGTGGAAGATCTCGTAGAGGACGAGCACGGTGTCGTCGTAGCGCTTCTGCGCGGACCCGGTGAATTCGCCGGTGTGGTCCAGCAGCCGGCCGATGCGGGACACCGCGTAGGTTCGGAACAGCGCGAACTCCAGGGCCTTGGTGATGTCCCAGGGGAATTCGTACTCGGCGAGCAGCCGGTAGATCTCCTCGCAGTCACGATCGGGATCGAGCGCGAGGATCCGCTCCAGCCGGTCGAAACGCCTCATTGCGCAGCACCTCGTCTCGGGCCGTGTTCGATTGCCGCGACCGTAGCGAGCGGTGAGACAGTTGGTCAACAACCGTCTCACAGTCTCGCCCGAACCGGCCTAGCGGATCAGCTCCGCATCAGCCGTCCAGCTGATCGATGGTCGCGATCGAGGGGCGTTCGGTGCGCTGGAGGTCGCGGGCCACGTGCTCCGCGTCGCGGAGCACGCGCACGGCGTTGTGCCAGGTGAGCTTGGCGAGGTCGGCCTCGGACCAGCCCCGGGTGATCAGCTCCGCGATCAGGTTCGGGTACCCGGCGACGTCGTCCAGGCCCTGCGGGGTGAAGGCGGTGCCGTCGTAGTCGCCGCCGATGCCGATGTGGTCGATGCCCGCGACCTCGCGCATGTGGTCGAGGTGGTCGGCCACGGTTCCGGCGGTGGCCACCGGCCGCGGATTTGCGGCCTCGTACGCCCGCAGCGCCTCCAGTGCCTCGGGCGTCGTGTCCAGCGGATCGAAGCCCTGCTCGCTCAGCACGTCCTGGGCCCGCTTGCTCCATTCGATCGCTTCAGGAAGCACGAACTTCGGCACGAAGGTCGCCATCGCAACGCCACCGTTGGCGGGCAGCGCGGCCAGCACGTCGTCAGGGATGTTGCGCGGATGGTTGCAGACGGCCCGTGCCGAGGAGTGCGAGAAGATCACCGGGGCTCGGGTGGCGCCCAGCGCGTCCCGCATGGTGTCGGGGGCGACGTGCGAAAGGTCCACCAGCATGCCCAGCCGGTTCATCTCGCGCACCACCTCGACGCCGAAGCGGGTCAGGCCCTTCGCGGCCGGTTCGTCGGTGGCCGAGTCCGCCCACGGCACGTTGTCGTTGTGGGTCAGCGTGAGGTAGCGGACGCCCAGTTCGTGCAGGGCGCGCAAGGTGGCCAGTGAACACGCGATGGAGTGGCCTCCCTCGGCGCCCATCAGCGAGGCGATGCGGCCGTTGGCGCGGGCGGCCTCCAGCTCGTCGGCGGTGCGAGCGAGCTGCAGGTGGTCCGGGTAGCGCGCGACGAGGGCGCGCACGCAGTCGATCTGCTCGATCGTGGCGCTGACCGCCTTGTCGCCCTGATACTCGGCCTTAACGTAGACCGACCAGAACTGGCCGCCGACGCCGCCGGCGCGCAGCCGGGCCAGGTCGGTGTGCAGCCGCGCCGACTGGTCCTGGGCGATGTCGCAGCGGTCCAGGTCGTAGCCGACCTGCTCGCGCAGCGCCCAAGGCAGGTCGTTGTGCCCGTCGATCACCGGGTGCTCGGCGAGCAGCGTCCGTGCCCGCACCAGCGCGGCTTTGTCGGTCATCTCCACACCCCAATCTCCCGAGATCATCCCATCGGGTGAACCCGATGCGGCGAGCATATCCGGCGTCGAACGGCCCCGGCCGCCACGCGCATCGGTGCCGCCACTGATCGAATCGACGAATCCCGTCACGGGCCGCACCATCAAGCCATGGACCACATCCCCAGGCAGCAGGACGGCAACGATCTGCCCACGGTGCTCGCCGAGTACGGGCACCTGGCGGCGCAGTTGCCGAGCGCCTCCCGCCGCCGCGCCGAGGCGCTGCGTGCCCGCCTGGCGGAGCTGGACGTACTGATCGACGAGCACATCGCCCGCCTGAGCCCGCACCAGTTTCCACCCGACGCGGAGGACCAGCCCCGGCACGACCACCCGGGCATCGACCGCCAGGGGGTCCACGGCGCGTAGGCCGCCAGCTGCTGCGCGGGCTACCGCTGCTTGTCGACGAAGCGCCGCGAACGCCGCTCTATGCCGGAGAAGTGCCGGGCCATCTCCTCTGCCGCCGCATCGGAATCACCGGCGCGAATCGCATCGACGATGCGCTGGTGCTCGTCACCGATCTCGTCGCGCACCACCTCGGGACGGTCGATCTCGGCTTCCACGCGGTGGTAGACGGTCCAGAACAGGTCGATGAGCTGGACCGCGATCTCATTGCCGACGGGCCGGTAGAGCGCCTGGTGGAACCGCCGGTCGGCCTCGACGACATCGCCGCTACGCATCTCGGCGATGCAGGTTTCGAGCTCGCCGATCAACTCATCGTCGGCGTGCCGGGGCACCTCGGAGATCAACGCGGTTTCCAGGATCCGCCGGAGCTGGATGAAGTCGGCCAGCGTGGAGGCGTCCTGCCGAGCGGACTGCCGAGCGCGGAACAACAGCCCGGGCAGCAGCGCGGTCACCGGCGCCTCGCCGACGAAGGTCCCGTACCCGTGACGGATGTCGACGATGCCGAGCGTGTGCAACGCTCGCAGGGTCTCCCGGATGGAGTTCCGGCTAGCGCCGAACTGGGCCATCAGCTGCGGCTCGCTCGGCAACGGTGCGCCTGGTGGAAGCCCGGCCTCCAGGATCAGGTCCACGACCTTGTCCTGAAGCAACCTGCCCCCACCCGCCATCAAGCCCTCCACCGGTCAAGCACCAACAACGTCGCCGAACATCCTACGTCCGACGTCCTCTCCCCGACCAGCACACCCACCTCCGGGCACCACGGCTCGCCCGCCGGGTCCCGTGGCGTGGGGCGGCGTGCAGGCCCCGGTGGCCGGCCTCGGCGATGCCGGCCAAGTTCCGTGAGCGGTTTCAGGCGCTATAGCACCGAAAAACACGCACGGGCCACCTCGAAACCCGGGCAGCTGGACGTCGCGCCCAGGTTCGTGGCGATCGCCGAATCCGGCCGGCCCGTCATCCAGCTGCCGCTGCTGGACACCCTCGTCCACGCCCCGACGGCGGCGGTCCTGCCCCAGTTCCGCGAGGTCGTCCTGCAAGCACTGCGGGGACACCCGGGTGGCCGACCTGGACAGCCGGTCTTCGCCTGGCGCTGACCGCGCAGCCGCAGAAGTGAACCCGTCGCGGGCGTAGCCTGGAACCCGGAGGGATTCCGGGAGAAATCATGCGGCGCGGGCACATGCGCGTGCTGTTCGCAGCGGCGCTGATTCTGCTCGCGGTGTTCGGTATGGCCGCCTGTGGCCTGTTCTCGACGCCGCGCGCCGGGTACCCTTCGCGGCCGGAATCCCCGCCTCCCGCCAGCACCACCCCCGCCCCCGCTCCGCCTCCGGGCCCGGCGGTGCTCGCGGTGAAGATCGACAACGTACCCGAAGCCCGGCCGCCGGTCGGCATCGGCGCTGCTGACGTGGTCTACGTCGAACCGGTAGAGGGCGGCTACAGCCGCCTGCTGGGAATCTTCGCGTCGCACCAGCCGCCGGAGATCGGGCCGGTGCGCAGCGCCCGGGAGACCGATGCGGAACTGCTCCCCCAGTTCGGGCACCCGACGCTCGCGTATTCCGGCGCGGCGCCCGAGCTGCTGCCGCTCATCGCGGCGGCACCGGTGACCGACGCCTCCGACGCGCACCAGCCCGCGGCCTTCACCCGCGACGAGTCGCGGCCCGTCCCGCACAACCTGTTCGTCGACCCTTCGAAGTTGCCGCCCGGCGCGCAGTGGCCCGGCCAGAACCGGCTCACCCCCGGCCCCGCCCCTGGCGGCGGGACCCCAACGGGCCACTACGAGGTCACCTTCCCGTCCGCCACCGTCGGCTTCGACTGGTCCGCTGGAGAGCAGCGGTGGCTGGTGTCGATGGACGGGGCCCCGTACGCGGCCGTCGACAGCGGCCGGCTCGGCCCGCCGACCGTGGTGATCGAGCGGGTCAAGGTCCGTGAGTCGGCGATCCACGACGTCGCGGGGAACCCCTCGCCGATCGCCGAGACGGTCGGCAGCGGCCCGGTCACCGTGCTCCGTGACGGGCGGGCGTTCAACGGCACCTGGTCCCGGCCCGCCCCGGACGCAGCCGCCACCTACGCCGGGCCTTCGGGCGAGGCGCTGCTGCCCACGTCCGGTCAGGTGTGGATCGTGCTGACGCCGTGAGGGGGCGCGGGATGGATTTGATCCGGCTGTTCCTCTGCGGCGACGTGATGCCCGGTCGTGGCGTCGACCAGATCCTGCCGCACCCCGGCAACCCCGTCCTGCACGAGCACTACTTGCGGGACGCGCGCAGTTACGTCGCGGCGGCCGAAGCGCGCAACGGTCCGATCAGCAGCCCGGTCGGCTTCGGCTGGCCCTGGGGCGGTGCGCTGCGCGCCCTCGACTCGACCGCGCCGGACGTGCGGGTGATCAACCTCGAATCCAGCATCACCGGCGGCGGCGAGTTCGCCCCGGACAAGGGCGTGCACTACCGGATGAACCCGGCGAACGTGGATTGCCTGCGCGCCGCTCGGCCGGACGTGTGCAGCCTGGCCAACAACCACGTCCTGGACTTCGGCCGCCGAGGACTGGCCGACACGCTCGACGCGCTGTCGGGGGCGGGCCTGCGCTGGGTCGGCGCCGGGCACGACGCCAACGAAGCGCACCGGCCAGCTGTGATCGGCACCCCGCACGGTCGGGTCGTGGTCTTCGGTTACGGCGCCGAGTCCAGCGGCATCCCGGCGAGCTGGGCGGCAACCGCGAACCGGTCGGGCGTGAACTTCTTGCCCGACCTCTCCGATCGCTGGGCCGCCGAGATCACCGGCGAGATCCGGGAGCGGACCCGACCCGGCGACATCGTGGTCGTCTCGCTGCACTGGGGCACGAACTGGCAGTACCACGTCGGCGCCGACCAGGTCCGCTTCGCACACCGGCTGATCGACGGCGGGGTGCACGTGGTGCACGGGCATTCCTCGCACCACCCGCGGCCGATCGAGATCTACCGCAACCGGCTCGTGCTCTACGGCTGCGGCGATTTCATCGACGACTACGAGGGCATCCCGGGCTACGAGCAGTACCGGGACGACCTGCGCCTGCTGTTCTTCGCGTCGCTGGCCCCCTCCGGTGACCTCGTCGACTTGCGCATGCTGCCGATGCAGGCCAGGCGGATGCGCCTGCACCCCGCCTCGGCCGCCGACGCCGAATGGCTGTGCGCCACGTTGGCCCGGATCAGCGCCGGTTTCGGCACCTCCGTGGCGCTGTCGAACAGAACGCTGCACGCGAGCCGCCGCCCGAGCGCATCACCGGCGCAGCGCTGAGGTACGGTCCCGCATTGTCCATAAAGGACGACCGATCCGAAGGAGCGCCTCCCGGCATGGCCCGCACCGACGTCGCCCCGGCGCACTCGCGCCGGATCATCCGGATGGACCAGAGCGTGGCGCGGCAGCACCCGCCGCGCCGCCGCCGCGGCTACACGGTCCGCTTCGACATCGGCGGCGTCACGGGCCATCTCACCACCAACGCCTATCCGGACGGCAAGCTCGGCGAGGTCTGGGTGAGCGTCGACCGGCAGGGCAGCCCGCTCAGCGGCTTCCTGGACAGCTTGTCGGCCGCCGTGTCGCTGGGCCTGCAGCACGGGGTGCCACTGGAGAAGTACGTGGCGAAGTACGCAGGCATGCAGTTCGAACCGCGCGGCCCGGTGACCGACCCGGACATCGAGTACGCCCACTCCCTGCCCGACTACGTCTTCCGCCGCCTCGCCCTCGACTACCTCGACGCCTCGACCTGCGCAGAACTCGGCATATACAGCGAATCCCGTTGAGTGCCGCACGTGCACGAGGTGCTGCCGGTCGGGACGCGGCCCGTGGCCTGTGCTCCGGTTCGGTGGGCAAGATCGTGCGGGATTTCGGTTGAGCCGCCGCGCGGCGATCGGGGGATTCCGCTGGTTCCTCGGTTAAGGTGATCTTTCCCAGCTCCGTGGAAGGGACCTGCAGCAATGCCCAAGTTCACCTGGCACACCAGCGCTGTGCCCGAGGGCCTGCCGGTGCGGCAGGTGTACGGGTTCCTGTTCGTCCCGGACGGGCGGCTGCTGATCCGCCTCGACGGCAACAAGCACTCGCTGCCGGGCGGTCGACCGGAGCCCGGCGAGGCCGAGTATGTCGACATCCTGCGCCGGGAGACCATGGAAGAGGTCACCGTCGACATCGGCGAACCGCACTACCTGGGCTACCAGTGCGTGGACGACGGCATCTCGCCGTACGCCCAGGTCCGGATGGCCGCGCTGATCACCACCGTGCACCCGTCGGAGCCCGACCCGGACAGCGGACGGATCTACCGGCGGCTGCTGGTCCACCCGGGCAAGGCCGGCGACCTGCTCGCCTGGGGCGAGACCGGTTACCAGCAGGCGACCGCCGCCGCCGACGCGGCGGTCAACGTCTTCGACCTGCCCTGCTCCGGCCTGCCCGAGACTGGCTACCTCTGACAGTGACGCGCGGGCGTTCGCAGTTGAGGGGAAGCCACGTGACAGGCTTGTGGGTGAGAGCTCTGGATCGAGCCACCTGGCCCGACTCGCTGAGCTGGTCGACAGGCACAACGGTGTGTGGGGCGGCTGCTGGCGCATGGCCTTCCACTCCGAAGGCGTGAGCCGTACGAAGACGGCCGCGCAGAACCGGGCCAGCAAGGAATCTCGAGTGCGACAAGGCCGAGCTCACGCTGCCCTCGTGTACGACGGCCCGACCTGCGTCGGCTGGTGCCAGTTCGACTGACCGATGAGCAGCCGCGGATCAAGCACGGCGTGCGTACCTCGCCGATCTGGGAGCCCTTCCGGACTGGCGGATCACGTGCTTCTTCGTCGACAGCAAGTGCCGGCGGCGGGGCATCGCCTCCGCCGCGCTAGGCGGGGCCGCCCGTTTCGGGCCTCCGACCTGGCGAAACCACGATTCCGTCCTTGACCCGTGCCGTCGAACTGTCGTACTGTTCGCATAAAGCACAAACGTTCACTATGCGCACAGCGAGGAGTGGTCAGGGTGGCACGCATCCTGCAGCTCGACGAGGCCATCGCGGAGCTGGTCCATGACGGCGACACGGTGGCCCTGGAGGGCTTCACCCACCTGATCCCGGTCGCGGCCGGGCACGAGATCATCCGCCAGCGCCGCAAGGACCTGACCCTGATCCGGATGACGCCCGACATCGTCTACGACCAGCTGATCGGGGCGGGCTGCGCGCGGAAGCTGATCTTCTCCTGGGGCGGCAATCCCGGCGTCGGCTCGCTGCACCGCTTCCGCGACGCCATCCAGAACTCCTGGCCGGTACCGCTGGAAATCGAGGAACACAGCCACGCAGGCATGGCCAACCGCTACGCCGCCGGCGCCAGCGGGCTGCCCTTCGCCGTGCTGCGCGGCTACGCGGGCACCGACCTGCCCGAGCAGACCGACACGATCAAGACGATCGAATGCCCCTTCACCGGCCAGCGGCTGGCCGCCGTGCCGGCGGTCAACCCGGACGTCGGCATCATCCACGCCCAGCAGGCCGACCGGGCGGGCAACGTGCAGATGTGGGGCATCACCGGCGTGCAGAAAGAGACCGTGCTGGCCTCGGCCCGTTCGCTGGTCACCGTCGAGGAGATCGTCGACGAGCTCACCCCGCGCCCCGGCGCGGTCGTGCTGCCCCAGTGGGTGGTCACCGCCGTCGCGGCGGTCCCCGGTGGCGCCGCCCCGTCCTACGCGCAGGGCTACTACGAGCGCGACAACGCCTACTACCAGCAGTGGGACCCGATCGGCCGGGACCGCGAACAGTTCGAGAACTGGCTGGAGACCGAGGTCTTCGGCACCGAGAGGAGCGCCCGATGAGCTCCCCCGAATTCACCGCCGACGAGATGATGACCGTCGGTGCCGCCCGGTCGCTGCGCGACGGCACGGCGTGCTTCGTCGGCATCGGCCTGCCCAGCACCGCGGCGAACCTGGCTCGGCGCACGCACGCCCCGAACCTGGTGCTGATCTACGAATCGGGCACGCTCGGCGCCAAGCCCGGCCGGCTGCCGCTGTCCATCGGCGACGGCGTGCTGGCCGACACCGCCGACTCGGTGATCAGCGTGCCCGAGATCTTCAACTACTGGCTGCAGCCCGGCCGCATCGACACCGGATTCCTCGGCGGCGCGCAGGTGGACCGCTTCGGCAACATCAACACCACCGTGATCGGCGGCGACTACGCGAACCCGAAGGTCAGGCTGCCCGGCGCCGGCGGCGCCCCGGAGATCGCCGCGTCCTGCCGCGAAGTCCTCATCGTGATGCGGATGAACCCGCGCAGCTTCGTGGAAAAGCTCGACTTCATCACCTCGGTCGGCTACGGCACCGGCAAGGGCGATCGGGAGGCGCTCGGCCTGCGCGGCCGCGGCCCGGTCAAGGTGATCACCGACCTGGGCGTGCTGGAACCGGACCCGGACACCTGCGAGCTGACCCTCACCCAGCTCAGCCCCGGCGCCACGGTCGAGCAGGCCCGAAAGGCCGTCGGCTGGCCACTGAAGGCCGTCGACGAACCCGCCATGCAGCAGCCGCCCACCGAGGCCGAACTGACGGTTCTGCGGGAGCTCAAAACAACCATCGAGGGAGGCGCGAAATGACCGATGTGCGGGCTCGGTGTTCGAGGACGAGGAAGAGGAGGACGACGACTGATGGCTGCCACCAATCCCCCGGGCACCACGCCATCTCAGACGGTCGGCCCGTTCTACGCCCTGCCCGGCGGCATCCGCTGGGCCGACGGTCCCGAGGTCGTGGCGGACGGCGACCCGGGCTGCAGCGGACGAATGCGCCCGGCTGGCCGAGCCGCATCGGCACACGGTGATGATCGCCCGCTCTCTGCTGCAGCAGGCGCTGCCGACGACGTTCGGCTACCGCTGCGCGGGCCGGCTCACCGCGCTTTGACGAGGCCACCGCCGTGCTCGACCGCGTCTGTGGCGAACGGCTTGCGGCGCAGCTCGGCGACCCTGCGGGCACGCTCGCCTCGCTCGGCGCCGACGCCGTCCGCGTGGCGATCAAGATCAACGAAAAGGGCGCAGAACCGGTGAACGTGAACTACAAGCTGACCGGACCGGACGGTGCTCCGGTCGTCGTGCTGTCCAACTCGCTTGGCACCGACCTGACGTTGTGGGACGAGCAGGTTCCGGCCCTGGCGCAGGAGTTCCAGGTGCTGCGCTACGACCAGCGCGGCCACGGCGGCACTCCCGGCAAGCCTGGCCCGTACACGCTCAAGCAACTCGGCGGCGACGTGCTGGCGCTGCTGGACACGCTCGGCATCCGCCGGGCGCACTTCGCCGGGGTGTCGCTGGGCGGCATGACCGGCATGTGGCTCGCCGAGAACGCACCGGAGCGCATCGACCGGCTCGCGCTGATCTGCACCTCCGCCGATCTCGGCCCGGCGTCGATGTGGCGGGACCGCGCCGCGGTGGTGCGCAACAAGGGCACCCAGGCGATGGTCGAGCCGTCGCTGCCGAGGTGGTTCACGCCGGAACTGGCCGGGCGGGCCGACATCGTCGAGAAGTTCGGCGGCATGCTCGCCGCGGCCGACGACGAGGGCTATGCGGGTTGCTGCGAGGCGATCGCCGACATGGACCTGCTGCCCAAGCTCGGCGAGATCACCGCGCCGACGCTGGTGATCGCCGGTGCCGAAGACCCGGCCACTCCCCCGGAGCACGCCGAGCAGATCGCCGCTGCCGTCGCGGGCGCCCGGCTGGAAGTGCTGTCCCCGGCGGCGCACCTGGCCAACGCCGAACAGCCCGAGGCCGTCAACCGGCTGCTCCTGGACCTCTTCACGAGGAGCCTGTGACGCCCGACCGCCTCGACAACGAAACCCGGCACGCGCAGGGCATGCAGGTGCGCCGGCAGGTCCTCGGCGACGAGCACGTGGACCGGGCCAACGCCAAGATCACCTCGTTCACCGAGGGCTTCCAGGATTTCATCACCGGCTACGCGTGGGGCGACCTGTGGAGCGGCGACGGCGTCGACCGGCAGACCCGCAGCATGCTGACGCTGGCGATCCTGGCTGCGGTGGGCTGCGAGGTCGAGTTCGCGATGCACGTGAAGGCCGCCCGCCGCAACGGCGTGCCGCCGGAGCACATCCACGAGATGCTGATGCACGTCGCGATCTACGCCGGGGCGCCCCGAGCGAACAGCGACTTCGCGATCGCCAATACGATTCTCGGCGAAGAACGGCCGGACTGACCCCGAGACCACAGGAGATCACCATGGAGCCCGTGTCCGACACGAGCGGTGGTTACGTCCAGTCGCTGGCGCGCGGGCTCCTGGTGATCCGCGCGTTCAACGAGTCACACCCGGAGATGACGCTGTCCGAGGTCGCCCGCGCGACCGATCTGTCGCGCGCGGCGGCCCGCCGGTTCCTGCACACCCTGGTGCACCTCGGCTACGTGTGGACCGACGGGCGGATCTTCGCGCTGACCCCGCGCGTGCTGGAACTGGGCTTCGCCTACCTGTCCAGCGTGTCGCTGCCGGAGATCGCCCAGCCGTACCTGGAGCGGCTGGTGGCAGAGGTGCACGAGTCGGCGTCGGTGTCGGTGCTGGACGGCCCGGACATCGTCTACGTCGCCCGCGTGCCCACCTCACGGATCATGACGGTGTCGATCAACATCGGCACCCGCTTCCCCGCCTACGCCACTTCGATGGGCCGGGTCATCCTCTCCGACCTCGGCCCCGCCGAGCTGGACGACTATCTGTCCGAAGTGGACTTGGAACCGCTGGGCCCGCACACCATAACGACTCCGGCGGAGTTGAAGGCCGAGCTGGCGCGCATCCGCGAGCAGGGCTGGGCGCTGGTGGACCAGGAGCTGGAGGCGGGCCTGCGCTCGATCGCGGCGCCGATCCGGGACCGCTCGAACCGGGTGGTCGCGGCCGTGAACATCTCCTCGCACGCCTCCCGCAGCAGCCCCGAGGACGCGCGCCAGAACCTTCTGCCGCCGCTGCTGGCGACCGCGGCCCGGATCGGCGCCGACCTCGCCGTCGCACCGACCTCCCGCGCGGTCGGGCGAGGCTGATCGCCTACGCCAGGTCCTGCGCCCAGCCGTTTCCGTAGAAGCCGCGAATGTGGCGTTCCATCTGCTCCTCGGCCGCGGTGGCGTCGCCGGCTTCGAGCGCCTGCTGGATCATCCGGTGGTCGTGGCGCAGCCCGTCGGCGATCGGGAACCACTTGTCGCCCAGGTCGTCGGGCATTCCCGGCGACTACCGCGCCGAACGACCGGTGGCCGACCTGGTCGGGCTGTTCTGCGAGCGGGTCTCCGACTACCGGGCCACTGTGGACCGGGTCGGGCCCGGCGGACTGCCCGCCGCGATCGTGGCCGCCGCGCACGCCGCCGGCGCCCGTCGCGTGCTTACCCCGACTGGGGTACCACAGTCGGTGTGCGATGCGTTGCGTGCGGAGTTCGAGCTGGTTGACGGCACGGGCATCGGCACGGCCGAGCTGGACCGCGTCGACACGGTGATCACCACAGCCATGGTGGGCATCGCGTCGACCGGCACGATCGTGCTCGACCACGGCTCCGGCCAGGGCCACCGCGCGGTGACGCTGGTGCCGGACGTGCATATCTGCGTCGTCGAGGAATCGCAGGTCGCCGACGACGTCCCGGCCGCGCTGCACCGCCTGGATCCGGCGCGGCCGATGACCTTCATCAGCGGACCCTCCGCAACCAGCGACGTCGAGCTGAACCGGGTCGAAGGGGTCCACGGTCCCCGGACCCTCCACGTCCTGGTCACCGTTCACGAGACGTGTGAGAACGTGTCGTGAGTCCGCCTTTCGGCGCCGACCTTGGCCCGCGCTGATCGGCGCGGGTCTTCCCGTGGCGATACCGCTTTCCGCTGATCACAGTTGGCTTTGATGCGCCACAGCCCCCAGTTGAACGCGAACTGCTGCGCACCAAAATGCGACCGCAACACCGACTCCTGTTCTGGGTTCGGGTCCAGCGCGAACCAGTACGCCTGCAACACCGTGCTCATCACCGCCGAACAGTACCGGCGGGCACCGGCAATTCCCGTGAACTAGCAGACCATCACATTCCCCACACCCTGAACACATTCCACCAAGCGGTCCACAACCCCGAGCCCAGGCTGAGGCAGTTGCGGACCGGGCCTCCCTTCCAGGTCTCGCTCCGTGCACACTGATCATCGAGTTCAGTGATTTTTGAGGAGCCGAGCATGGGGACCGACGAGCGGGTGGATCTCCTCGAGCGGGCGGCGGCACTGCGGCCACTCCTGGAACAGCACCGGGCCGAGGGCGAGCAGGAACGCAGGCTCGCCGACCAGTCGATCGCCGCACTCGATGAGGCCGGCCTGTTCCGCGCGTGGGTGCCGCGCCGGTTCGGCGGCCTCGAAACCGACCTGCGCACCGTCATGGACGCCACCGCCGAGGTAACCCGGGGCGACGCCGCGGCGGGCTGGCTGGTGCTGATCCTCGGCTGCGGCGACTGGCTCACCGGTCTGTTCCCCGACCAGGCCCAGGAAGAGGTCTTCGGCACCGACCCGGACACCAAGGTGTGCCAGGTGCTCGCGCCGAAGGCCGCAGCCCGGCGCGTCGACGGCGGCTGGGAGGTCAGCGGCAACTGGGCGCCGGCGTCCGGCTGCCTGCACTCCGGCTGGGCCATGCTTGGCATGTCGTTACCGGAGCACGATGAGCCGGCGGGTGCCGCGTTCGGCCTGATCCCGATGAACGAGCTGCGTGTCAAAGACACCTGGTTCACCCTCGGCATGCGCGGGACCGGCAGCAACCTGCTGATCGGCGAGAACGTGTTCGTCCCCAACCACCGCGTGCTGCGCCGGGAACCGGCGACGCGAGGCGTGTTCCCGCGCGAGCTCAACGATTCCCCGCGCTACCGCACCGCCCTGGTCCCAACGCTGGCCACCTTCCTGATCGCCCCGCTGCTCGGCATGGCCGAGGAAGCGTTCGCGCACGTGCTGTCCCAGGCCGACCACAAGGGCATCGCGTTCACCAGCTACAAACGCCAGCGCGATTCGACCGCGTTCCAGCTGGCCGTGGCGGAGGCGTCGACGAAGATCGATGTCGCGCGGCTGATCGCGCACCGGTCGGCGGCCGTGGTGGACGGCCACGCGCTGTCCGGAACCCATCCGGACTACCTGGAGCGCGCCCGGCTGCGGCAGCACTCCAGCCACGCGGTGCGGCAGTGCCGCGAGGCCGTCGACGACCTCGTCTCCGCCTACGGCGCGGCGGCGCTGTCCGAATCGGACCCGCTGCACGCCATCCTGCGCGACATCCAGACCGCCAGCCGGCACGCGCTCGCACACCCGGCCAGCAGCGCCGAGCTTTTCGGCCGCGCGCTGCTTGGCGTCGAACCCAACATCACCGAGATGATCTGACAATCGACTTCCCGCCAGACCACACGATTCAGTGACAGCCGGAACCGAGTTCCGCGCGCCGCTGTCGAAGGAGTGTCGTCGCCGATCGAGGCGACGATCACGGCAGTGTTGGTCGAGGCAGTACTTGGTCGAGCGAAGGAGATTCGCGTGGCAGAGATCCGGGTCCGGCTGCGCGGTGGGCCGGAGGACGGTCACGAGGTCGCCGTTTCCGCGGACGTGGCAGGCAAACCGGTCCCGCGCATCACGTTGCCCGCGCGGGCGCGCAACGCCCAGGCCGTACCGCCGCTGCTGATCTACGAGCGCGGCAGGAAGCGACCGGACGGAACCTGGGAATTCGACTACGTCGGCGCGGAGACCTGACCGTCGCGGCCGGGGCGGTGGGCATGGTGACAAGCGCACCGCCGGGGTCCGGGTCACGACGACCACGGTTCTGCGGTCGACGAACTACGCGCGATCGTCGACGAGGCGTACGCGGCCGGCCGCTACGTGACCGTGCACGCCTACCCGCCTGCGGCGATCAACCGCGCGCTGGAGGCCGGGGTTCGGTGCGTCGAGCACGGGAACCTGCTGGACGACGAGGGGGGGTCGGCTGCTCGTCGACAACGGCGCGATAGTGATCACTGGGCGGGGCGCCACATCGGGTAGAGGTGGGGGCCTTCGTCGGGGAGGGTTATCGGGGCGCCGAGGGGTTCGAAGCCCATGCGGAGGTAGAGGTTTCGGCTTCGGGGGCTGCTGGCCTCCAGGTAGGATGGTAGGCCGTCTGCGTCCAGTCGCCGGAGGGTTTCGCCGAGTTCTCGGGAGCCGACGCCGGTGCCCTGCACCGCGGGATCGACACCAATCAGGGCCAGGTACTCGTGGGGTTCGCGCGGGTGGCGTTCCGCACTCAGGGCACCGAATTCCCGGAACCGGTGCGCGCGGCGTCCCGCCAGGTCCAACAGGCGTTGGACGCCTGCTTCGTCGAGCATGTCCGGCGGTCCAGTGCGCGCCGAAAGCCAGACCTGGACCGCGAGATCGTCCTCGCCGGTGATCACTCGACCGGCCGTTTCGGTGTGCGCTAGCACCATCGCGAACCACTCGCGGTACACGTGGTGCCGGTGCTCCTGGTCGGGTACCAGCCACTGGGCGAAGGCGTCGTCGCCGAAGGCCCGCAGCAGCGTGCGCACCCGCGCATCCTCAGTGGACATCGGCCGGCTCCTTGTCGATCTGGACCGTGGTGGCGCGGGCGCCCATCCCGATCCGCGCGTACGCCCGCGGTCGGGCCCGCTTCAGCACCGCGCCCCAGATCGCGCCGAGCACGAGCACGACCAGGAAGCCCAGCGGCAGAATCCAGGCCGCCGGGTCGCCGTCGTCCACGCCGAGCACAGTGCCGAACGACGCCACCGTCAGGAACAGCACCACCGCGAGTATCAGTGCGGCGAGTGCCGGTGCGACGGTGGTCCGCCACCTGCCGTGCCCGTGGTCGCGCTCGCGGATGAAGTAGCCGACCACCGCAACCGAGGTGAGCAGGACCAGCGTCAGCACGCCGAGCGCGCCGAGCGAAGCTCCCCAGAAGAACAGGTAGGTGATCGGGTCCAAGCCGGTGATCGCCACCAGCGCCACCACGACCACCGCGATCGCGGTGGTGGTCACCGAGCCCGCCGCCGGGGCCGAGGTGCGCGAGCTGGTCGTCCCCCACCAGTGCAGGCCGACGCCTTCCCTGCCCAGCGCGAAGAAGTACCGGGCGCAGACGTGGTGGAACGACAGCGTCGCGGCGAACAGGCTCGTCACGTACAGCGCCGAGCCGATGGTCACCACCGCGTCCGGCAGCCGCTCCCCGGCGAGCACGAAAAGCAGTTCCGTGGAGTGGGTTCCGGCCTTCGAAACGATGTTGCCCGGGCCGGTGGCCACCGTCATCGCCCAGGTCGACAGCGAGTACAAGCCGCCGATGACCACCAGCGAGATGTAGGTCGCGTAGATCACCGTGCGCGGGTTCTTCGCCTCCTCGGCCAGTACCGTGGAGTTCTCGAACCCGATGAACCCGGTGAAGGCGATCACCAGGATTACCCCGGCCGCGCTGGTGATCAGCTGGTCGGGGTTGAGCGTGTCCAGCACGACTCCGCTTTCCGACGGCACTGACACGAACGCCGCGTCGAAGATCAGGATGATCGCCACCTCGGCGAGCAGCAGCACGCCCAGCACGCGACCGTTGACGTCGATGCGCAGCACGCCGAGCAGCGCGATCACCGTCAGGCCGATGGCGGCGAGCAGCCACCACGACACCGAGACGCCGCTGACCTGCCGCACGAAGCCGGACGCACCGACCCCGAAACCTCCGGCCAGGCTGGCCAGGATCATCAGGTAGGAGACCAGCGCGACCCCACCGGCCGCGGTCCCGGTCACCCTGCCCAGCCCCTTGGCGACGTAGGCGTAGAACGCGCCCGCGTTCTCCACGTGCTGGGACATCGTTACGTAGCCGATCGCGAACAGCCCGAGGACCAGCGCGATCGCCAGGTAGCCCAGCGGGATCCCGGTCACCCCGGAGACCGCGAACCCGCTGACCGCGCCGCCGCCGACCACCGTTTCCGGCGCCGCGGCCGCGACGGTGAAGAACACGATCGACGTCACGCCCAAGCGGGCGCGAGCCAGGGCGGCGGACACTTTGGACGGTGGCAACAGCTCGCTCCTAACGGGGATAATCGGTTCTCGTTGCGTGGCGGTGCGAATTCCGCGCTTGGCGCCTCCCGGCGTCACGGTGCCGTGGAACGGGCGCGACCTCCCGGTTCGGCCACGTCGCTCAGTGCCTCGGGGTGATCGCGGTCTGCCCGCGGGCGGCACCGACCTCGTTGATCAGGCTGCGCAGCGCTCCCGGGATGCGCGGCTCCCAGGACTCCATCCGGTACTCGCCCTGCCGCGCGATGTGCTTGGGGAGCCGGATCTGGCGCAGCACCCCGGTTTCCCGCAGCAGCAGCGCCAGGGAGATCTCGGCGATCCGGGAAGGGACGGTGATCATGCCGCTGCCGCCGGCTGTTTCGACGCTGGTGAACAGCGCCTCCAGGTCCGCTTCCGGCTTGCTGGCGCCGTCCTCGGCGAACTGCCACGCCGCGGCAGTGCCGCCGCGCCAGCCGCCCGAAACCGGCACCTCCCGCAGCACGTCGATGATGGTCAGCCGGGCGCGCACCTTCTCGGTGGCGGTCTGGCCCAGGTACTCCAGCCAGGTCCGCATGTCGTGGCCCGACTCCTGGCGGACCTCCCGCAGGATCGTCCAGGACAGGAAGTCCGGGCAGCGTCCCTTGCCTCTGGGCCGGACGCTGGGGGTCACCGCGATCTCCTCTTCCAGGATCAGCTCCGCCAGCAGCGCCCCGGCGCAGCCCAGCGCCACCAGCGCGCCGTCGACCCTGGCGGAGAGGCGCTGCTCACCAGTGTGCGCGGCGAGGAAGAACCGGTCTGCCACGCGCAGCGGGATGCGTGCGGGCTCCTGCCCGGAAACCGTCAACGGCCACCCCCGGCCGAAGTGCCGATCAACACGCGGTCGCTCCCGTCCGACGCTGCGCCATGCCCTGCCAGTCAGCCCCCGAGTTCGGACCGTGTCCGAATCAGCGCACAGAGTAACGTACCTGAAGCGTTGTTCAAGACCACCGTCCGGAGCGGCACCGGTCCGAGGCGGCGCGCGGCCGAATACTTGCGGCACCAGAACTTCCGGGCGGGAATCGAAGCTCGTCCCGCAGCGTTGACTTCGACTTAGCTTGAAGTTTGAGGATGGTGCTCGACCTCGAACCCGGTTGAAGGAGACTGTGACCATGACGATGAGCTGGGAGACCATGCGCTCCTTCGCCAGCGACGGTTCCGTGACCAGGCAACGCCTCTCCCCCGGCCTGGCCCGGCGCATCCTGCGCTACGCCAAGCCCTACACCCGCGACATCGTCCCCTTCCTGGCGCTGGTGGCGTTCGCGGCGGTGCTCGGCATCGTCAACCCGCTGCTGTTCAAGGCGATCATCGACGACGGGATCGTGCCGCAGAACATGTCGGTGGTCGTCTGGCTGGCGGTGGCGGTGGCGGGCGTCGCGCTCCTCGAAGCCGCGGCGTCGCTGCTGCAGCGCTGGTACTCCGCGCGGCTCGGCGAGGGGCTGATCTACGACCTGCGCTCGGAGGTGTTCGACCACGTGCAGCGGATGCCGGTGGCGTTCTTCGTGCGGGCGCAGACCGGCGCGCTGGTCAGCAGGCTCAACAACGACGTCATCGGCGCGCAGCGGGCGCTGACCAGCACCCTGTCGTCGGTGGTGTCAAACGTGCTGAGCCTGGTGCTGGTGCTGGCCACCATGTTCACCCTGTCCTGGCAGATCACCCTGATCGCGCTTGCGCTGCTGCCGCTGTTCCTGCTGCCGGTGCGGTGGATCGGGCGGCGGCTGCAGCGGGTCACCCGGGAGCAGATGAAGGTGGACGCCGAGATGAGCTCGCTGATGACCGAACGCTTCGGCGTCGCCGGGGCGATGCTGGCCAAGCTCTACGGCCGCGCCGACGAGGAGTCCGAGCGGTTCTCCCGTCGGGCGGCGCGGGTGCGCGACATGGGTGTGGTGTCGGCGATGTACAGCCGGGTGTTCTTCGTCGCGCTGACGCTGCTGGCGGCGCTGGCCACGGCGGTGGTCTACGGACTCGGCGGCGGGCTGGTGCTGGATGGGGCGTTCCAGCTCGGGACCCTGGTGGCGTTGGCGACGCTGCTCAGCCGCCTGTACGGGCCGCTGACCGCGCTGTCCAACGTGCACGTCGACGTGATGACGGCGCTGGTCAGCTTCGACCGGGTCTTCGAGGTGCTGGACCTGCGTCCGATGATCCAGGAAAAGCCGGGCAAGAAGCCGCTGCCGGCCGGGGCGTCCGATGTCGAGTTCGACGCGGTCTCGTTCCGCTACCCGGCCTCCAGCGAGGTTTCGCTGGCGTCGCTGGAATCGGTGGCGCGGCAGGACAACGCGCCCGCGCACGACGTGCTGCACGACATCTCGTTCCACGCCGCGCCGGGCCAGACGATCGCGCTGGTCGGCCACTCCGGCGCCGGTAAGACGACCATCACCAACCTGGCCGGGCGGCTCTACGACGTCGATTCCGGCGCGGTGCGCATCGGCGGCGTGGACGTCCGCGACACGTCGCTGGCCTCGCTGTACTCGACGGTCGGCGTGGTCACCCAGGACGCGCACCTGTTCCACGACTCGATCCGAGCCAACCTCGCCTTCGCCCGGCCCGACGCCACCGACGAGGAGCTGGTCGAGGCGCTGCGGACGGCGCAGCTGGGGCACCTCATCTCCTCGCTGCCGGGCGGGCTGGACACCGTCGTCGGCGACCGCGGCTACCGGCTCTCCGGTGGGGAGAAGCAGCGGCTGGCGATCGCCCGGTTGCTGCTGAAGGCGCCGCCGATCGTCGTGCTCGACGAGGCGACCGCGCACCTGGACTCGGAATCCGAAGCGGCCGTGCAGAAGGCGCTGAAGACGGCGCTCTCCGGGCGGACGGCGCTGGTCATCGCGCACCGGCTGGCCACGATCCGCGAGGCTGACCGGATCCTGGTGGTCTCCGAGGGACGCATCGCCGAGGAGGGCACGCACACCGAACTGCTGGCTCGCGGCGGCCTCTACACCGAGCTCTACCGCACCCAGTTCGCGCAGCAGGACGACGCCGACGAAGCCGCTTGAGTCAGCCCTTCTGCGGCGGGGCGGTGGTCAGGTCGCCTTCGGGGTCCAGGTGGGCGAGCACGGCGGCACAGAGCTCGTCGAGCTGACGCACCTGGGCCTCCGAGAGGCCGTCGAAGATCAGGTCGCGCACCTTGTCCACGTGCCCGGGGGCCGAGGCGACGAGCTTCTCGTAGCCGGCTTCGGTGAGCTCCGCGACGTTGCCACGGCCGTCGCCGCACGCGCGGTGGCGGCGCACCCACCCCTGCTGCTCCAGCCGGGCGACCACGTGCGACACCCGGGACGGCGAGGCGTTGGACCGGGCCGCGAGATCGCTCATCCGCAGCGCGCGTTCGGGGTCCTCGCTGAGCATCGCCAGCACCCAGTAGCCGAAGTGGGTCAACCCGGCGTCCCGCTGCAGCTGGGCGTCCAGCGCGGCCGGAACGACGGTCATCAGGGCGGCGAACTTCCGCCAGGCGCACTGCTGGGTGTCGGTCAGCCATCGCGGTTCGGTCACGCGAACAGCATACGCCGAGAGTATTTGAGCATTCAAATACCACGTGTGACCAGCACCGCCTGCCGGGAGGATATTAGCCGCCGCGGCCCGCACCCTCACCGCCGGACCAGCAGCTCTTCCGCGGTCCGGGTGTTGATCACGCGATCGGCGGGGATCCCACACTCCTCGGCCCGCGCGCACCCGTAGGACAGCCAGTCCAGCTGGCCGGGTGCGTGCGCGTCGGAATCGATGCTGAACAGGCAGCCGGTGTCGCGGGCCAGCCGGATCAGCTCCCGCGGCGGGTCGAGCCGGTCCGGGCGCGAGTTGATCTCGACCGCGACGCCGCTGTCCCGGCAGGCCTCGAACACCTCCACGGCGTCGAACGTTGACTGGGGCCGCTTCTTGTCGCCGATCAGGCGCCCGGTGCAGTGCCCCAGCACGTCGACGTGCGCGTTGGCCACCGCCGCGCACATCCGCCGCGTCATCGCCGGCGCCGCCATCCGCAGTTCGGAGTGCACGCTGGCCACCACGACATCCAGCTCCGCGAGCAGATCCTCGTCCTGGTCCAGCGCGCCGTCGGAGAGGATGTCGACCTCGATGCCGGTGAGGATGCGCAACGGCGCTAGTCGCTCGTTCAGCTCGGCGACCACGTCCAACTGCTGGCGCAGCCGCTCGGCGGACAGGCCGCGGGCCACGGTCAGCCGGGGCGAGTGGTCGGTGAGCACCATCCACTCGTGCCCGAGGGCCCGGGCGGTGGTGGCCATCTCGGCTATCGGGCTGCCGCCGTCGGACCAGTCGGAATGCGTGTGGCAGTCGCCGCGCAGCGCCTCGCGCAGCTGCTGCCCTTGCTCCAGAACGTCCACTTCGGACCGCAGGCGCGCCAGGTACTCCGGTGTCTCGCCGCGGTGCGCGGCCTCGATCACGGCGGCGGTGGTCCGGCCGATGCCCTCCAGCGCGGTCAGCCGGCCGGACACCACCCGTTCGTCCAGGTCCGGGAGGTCGTCGACGATCGCGGCGGCGCGGCGGAACGCCCGCACCCGGTAGGTCGGCGCACCCTCGCGCTCCAGCCAGAACGCGATTTCGCGCAGTGCCCGTGTCGCATCCACGTCGTCCTTGGTAGCCGCTGCCCGGTCGTCGCGCCACCGGCGATTCGCCCCAGGGGCTTGGCCCGGGGCGGATGCGCGGCGTTAGATGGCGGCCAGGAAACCGTTTTTCTCGACGAGGCGCGAGGTGCAGAGTGCAGCAGTACGAACTGGCGGTGCTGCCCGGCGACGGGATCGGCAACGAGGTCATGCCGGAAGCGTTGCGGGTGCTCGACGTGATCGGCGCGAAGTACGGCGTGCGGTTCGACTACCGGCATTTCGACTGGAGTTGCGAGACCTACCAGAGCACCGGGCGGATGATGCCCGCCGACGGGCTGGACCGGCTGCGCGACCACGACTCGATCCTGCTCGGCGCGGTCGGCTGGCCCGGCGTGCCCGACCACATCTCGCTGTGGGGGCTACTGCTGCCGATCCGGCGCAAGTTCGACCAGTACGTCAACCTGCGGCCGGTGCGGCTGCTGCCGGGCGTGACCCCGCCGGTCCGCGACAAGCAGCCCGGTGACATCGACTTCTGGGTGGTCCGGGAGAACACCGAGGGCGAATACTCCCAGCTCGGCGGCCGGCAGGGCGAGGGCACACCGAACGAGATGGTGCTGCAGACCGCCGCGTTCACCCGGCGCGGCACCGACCGCATCATGCGCTACGCCTTCGAGTTGGCCCGCAAGCTCGGCAAGCCGCACGTCACCTCGGCGACCAAGTCCAACGGCATCTACTACTCGATGCCGTACTGGGACGAGCGGTTCGCGGCCATTTCCGCCGAATACCCGGAGATCACCGTCGACCAGGACCACATCGACATCCTGTGCGCCCGGTTCGTGATGTCGCCGGAACGCTTCGACGTGGTGGTCGCCAGCAACCTGTTCGGCGACATCCTGTCCGACCTGGGGCCCGGCGTGACCGGCACGATCGGGGTGGCGCCGTCGGGCAACATAAACCCTGAGCGCACCTATCCGTCGACGTTCGAGCCGGTGCACGGCTCGGCGCCGGACATCGCGGGCCGGGGCATCGCCAACCCGATCGGCCAGATCTGGTCGGCGGCGATGATGCTGGACCACCTCGGCTTGCGAGAGGCGGGGGCGGACGTGGTCCGAGCCATCGAGCAGGTCCTGACCGATGGCTCGGCGCCGCGCACCCCGGACCTCGGCGGCAAGGCGACCACCAAGGACCTCGGCAAGGCCATCGCCACCGCGGTGCAGGGCTGAGATGTCGGTGATCCGACAGCAAGAAGAGGTTCCGCCACCCGCACCGCTACGCAAACCCCTTTGAAACGTCTTCTAGGATCCGGGCGGCGACTCCGAGGATGCGGCCTTCCTGCCCGGGGCGGCACGCCAGTTGGAGCCCCACCGGGAGTTCGCCGATGGTTCCAGCGGGGACTGAGACCGCCGGGATGCCCGCGACGTTCCAGGCCAGCGCGCACCCGGAAGCCACCGTCGGCCGGGCCCCGCCGACAGTTCCTTACCGAGCGCCCGCGCGCGTTCGTCCATGCCCCTGATCCCATTGCCCGGCTGGGGTTCCGGTCCGCCGCGGGTACCCGGCGAGGTCGACCTCCGGCGGCGGCGGCCGGAACTCGCCGGCGTTGACCGAAAATCGCAACAGCACCGAGCCCACGACCGGCGCCTGGGCCAGGTCGGCGACCAGGCCGCGCAACGGCCGTCGCTGGAGGAGCGTCACGACCGGAAGAATAAGTGCGTGCCGGACCGGGTCAGCAGGCCGCGCGCGACGATCTCCAGCACGACCAGGATCGCCACCGACTCCACCGCCAGCAGCGCCACCAGCACGTACAGCTGGACAATCCCGGCCTGGATCGGGGTGGCGCCGCCGAGCAGCATCCCGACGAACGCACCCGGCAAAGTTGAGTTCGGAGGTGGGTTGAACTGACGCAGAGACGCGCCGAAAGCGCTGGTTGCCAGCCAGGTAGCGTGGAGTGACTTCCAGTTCATCGGCGAGCCCGTCCTGAGTCAACGGCGAAAGTCGCGCACCTGCGCGCCCAGGACCGTCTTGAGGGGTTTCGCCACACATCAAGCGTCTTGTTAGGTACCCATACCTTCAGGTGGCATCGCTTCCAGGAGGCGATCACTTCCAGTTAGGTTCTTCGTGTCAGCCGCTCATATACGAGGCGAAGGCCATGAGCGAGGTCGTCCGGGAGCTCCGGAGTGGATCGCCGACTGACGTATCCGTCCCGTGGAACATCCCCGTACGCCTCGACGACACGGCGCGCAGGGCGCTCGCCGACCTCACTTCGGACGGGATGTCGGTCTCCGAAGCCGTGCGCACGGCGATCATCGAGACCAGTGCGCGTCACGCTGAGCAACGCGCCGGCGATGCAACCGACACCGAGGCAGAGACCTACGAAGAATGGGTCACCAGACAAGCGGCGGCTGCTCCCCCGCTCACCGAGGCCCAGGCATACGTGCTCGAGGCGGCGTTCCTCGAAGGGCACTTGGTCAGGTGGCCCGGCGAGACGGAGTCTTGAGACCTGATCCCTGGTGAAGCTCCACAGGTCGGGTCTCGTCCCATCAAGGAGATGCTCGTGAAACTTCGAATGAGTTCAGTTAGTTCTCGGCCTGGATGGGCGGCCCCTGCTACTCTCTGTCTTACTACATCCCCCACGCCTCTCCACGATGCGCGCTTGGGGGATTTTCTCTGCCCTGATCAGGAGGAGCGGCGATGCCCCGAACACAGCGGGCTCGCGGCACCCTCCACTACAACCAAGCCGCCGCTGCCCCTCGGCGAGCTCATCGATCGCCTCTCCGACCGTGGCTTGCAGGGTCCCGCCCCAGACAGGGCCACCCGATACCTACGCCCATCGGCTACTACCGGCTCTCAGCTGCGCTTGCGCTACTTCCCCCCCATCCTGCCGAGAATGTCATGTATCTGCTGTTGGCAGGTCAGCACCGTCTCGGCTCGTGTGAGGTGAGTCTGCCCTGGCAAGGTCGTTGAGCAGAATGCTGAGGACGCGTTCTTCGTACTCTGGGCTCGTTGCGGCGGATTCCGGGTTCCGTTGTTCATATCGCCACAGCGAGGCGCGCGGCAGTGTCGCGATCAACTGGGCCGCGATTGCTTGCCCCGTGGGGTCGTCGTCGGCGCGTACGCACAGGCGGGCACCGTTCACGGCAAGGCCGGCGAGCAGTTTGCGGACTGCTCCGCTTGGGACGCCGTTGGTGCAGATCAGCGGATGGGAACGGCTTGCCAGGGTGTCTACGGCTGCTGCGACGATGGTGGGGTTCTCGCAGACGTACACGTCGACTCGTGGGTCGGGTCCGCACTGGCTGTGGTCGAGGGCGAAGTCGCCGTTGAGGGAACGCCAGGTCAGCCAGACGGGTTCGCCGGTTTGGTTGGCTGCGGAGGTGATCGCGCAGGCCGGGGCGGAACCGGCTAGTCCCGGGCTAGTCCAGTTCTGCACGATCGCGGCCATGCTCAACCACACCGACATACCACTATCCGAGATCATCGCCTGGACACCACGGCTGCGTCGCCATGTCGATCAGCTTCTCGAACGAGATTTTGGACCGAACGCCCGAGCGGGCCTGCTCCAGGTCTCGGCGCACCTCGCGTTGCACATCGACTATTCGGACGCGCAGGTCCGGGGCAGCGCTACTCTCGCCGAGATCGACCAGCAGTACGAGGCGCTGATGGACGCAATTGACCAGGGTGCGCTCCAGCAGCATCTCGATGCGGCACCGCTGGTGGACCTCGACGGCGGCATGCGGCGCCTGCTCGAACTCAGCGACCTGCTACCCGAAGCGCTTGCTTACCCGATCGACACGTTCAGCACCGTCGTCGATCTCCTCGCGCCGAGCCTGCGTGATCATCCTCTGTACCGGAAGGTATGCGACGGGCTGGACGATGCCGTCAAGCGACAGGAGGGTGACGCCGCGGTCGGCGACAAGTGCCGACAGCGAGCTACCGTTGCAGAAGGCCGGCCGCCTGCTCGATGCCTTGCGCGAGTTTCACCAGGCCAAGGTCAACTGGTTCCACGGCGATACCCTCTACGGCGCGCTACGGGCGATGGCCAACATCGTGGACATCTACTGCTCCCTGGGCATGTACCTCGCCGCCAAGAAACACGCACTGGCCGTGGCCGTCATCGCGCGTGGCAGCCTGGATTCGTCCGATCGCGAGTTCGTCCCGATAGCGCTGTTCGCCGCGGCCAACCAAGACCACTTGGTCGGAGCGTGTGGTGGGTGGAGCAATAGTCAAGACCTGTGGATGAAGATCTTTTTTAGGCGGCGGTGGGTGGGGCGTGTTCGTCGGGGCGTTCGACGAGTTTGCCGCCCTCGAAGCGTGCTCCTGCGCGCACGAGCGCGACGAGTTGGGGTGCGTTGACCGCGCGCCAGCGTGTCTGCGCTGACTCGATCAGCTTGAAGGCCATCGCCAGCCCGGCCGCGCGAGAGCCTGGTCCCTTGGTGACTTTGCTGCGGTGCCGCACGGTCGCGAACGTGGATTCGATGGTTATCTTGAGTTCGGCGGATGATCATTGCTTTGGCCTGGGCGGTTGCGTCGTAGATGGTGTTGTCGACGCAACCGCCGGCGGTTGTCGGGGTGGGTTCAGCAGGGTCCGATCGTTACTGAAGTGCGATGCGGTTTGGCTGGAGGTGGGGGTGAATCGCCGGGGTCTCGCGAATGGGGTGATCGGCGGTGCTCACCGAGTGCACGGGCGAGTTGTCGGCGAAGCCGTTGGTTTTCTTCGGCGAGTTCGCGGTTTCGTTTGAGGGCGATGTCCAGTCGTGCCAGGGCAGATTCCTCCGAGGTGCGCTGACTTGCAGGAATCGGCGCTGCGGGAGCGCGCCGGGTTGCCTCCCGTAGGCGTTGGATTTCGGCCCGGATGTCGGGTTGGGCATAGAGCCAGGACCGGGACACCTCAGCTGCTGCGGCCACTGACTGGAAAGTGATCGGCGCGCCGGTGCGGTCGAGTTCGCGCGGTGCCTGGAGGGCCTTCGCTCGGGTCAATTCGCGGCGTCGCTGGGCCGCGGCGATGATCGGGGCGGTGTTGTCAGGACGCATCGGCTGACGTCTCCCTGCTGGTGTTGGCTTCGCCGTTCTCGAGGGTTGTGATGATCTTTGCGAGGTTGTCGGCGACCTGGCGATTCATCTCCACCATGCGGGTCTGGCCCCGCGCCTCGGCCGCGGTGATGATCTGCAACACCTGCTGCTGGTGGTGCCGGTGCTGGGGGAGGAACTCGGTGGTAGTGATGAACATCGGACAGGTTAGGCACGAGTTGGCATGCGGGCAGGTCTTGATCAGCGGCAGACTGCAGTAGCCGTTGGGCAAAGCCTGGGTGGCGCGGGAGATCCGCTGCTTGGCCCAGGACGCCTCGGCCAGCGGCCCGTCGGGGTCCAGGGTCACCGTCTCGCCGTTGGCGTTGACCTTGCGTGCGGCTTCCCAATGCCGGCGGATCGTCGTGTCCGACAGCCGGGCGTAGTGGCCTGTCATGAGGTGCGAGTCGTGATCGAGGATGCGGCGGACCACTTCCTGCGGCACGTCCCGGTTGATCAATCTGGTGCCCAGCGAGTGCCGCCACTGGTGGGGAGTGAGATGCACCGGGCGGCCGTGTTCGTCGCGGATGTCGCAGCGTTGCAGCCATCGGTGCAGGGCCTGCCGGTAGGTGGCGCTGTTGACAGGCTTGGAGCCGTCCGGATTGGTCAGGGGGCGGGGGAAGAGCACCGGGACACCGTCGGTCCAGCGGCCCAGGACGTGTTGCTGCTGCTCGCTGATCGACTGCTGGAGTTGTTCATCGATCGGGACCAGTGCCTCCCGGTTCATCTTGTGATTGTGGTAGCGCAGATAGGGTGCGCCCTCGGCATCTAGGACGACACAGTCAAACGGCAGCTTGAGCGCGTCGGAGACGCGCAAGCCACAGCGGATCAGGATGAGCGTGACCAGCCGGTAGGCCGGGTGGTCCCACTGGTCCAAATTGGACGGATGTTCTACCTGGACCATCACGTACTCGGCTACCGCGCGAGGCAGTTGTTCGCCGTGTTTCGGGTAGTCCTCGGGATAAAATGTCGCGGTCGTCGGCAGCGAGGAGTCCCAGCTGTGCTGGCGGATCGCGTTGAAGAACTGGTTGAACAGCCCGACGTGGGTGCGATGCGCCGGTCGGCCGGTGAACTCGACGTGCAGGTCGGCCAGGTACCGCTCCAGGACCGGTCGATCCACGCTGGCCAGGCTGTCAATGCTGATCTCGTGGGTGGCAAGGAATTGTGCGAACCGCGTGATCGCGGTGACACACCGGGCCGCGGCGGTGCTGCCCAGTCCTGTACTCAACCGCCACCGCACCCACCGCTTGGCTAACTCCTTCAACCACGGCTGGGCAATGGCATTGAATCGCAGGCGAGCGGGAGACCCGCCTCCGGTGGGCCGCCCGAGGCGCCGCAACCGCCACACATCCCGCCGATACTCGGTGTCCCATCCGTGGTCCTCGGCTAGATCCTCCAGCTTGCGCACCCCGTAGATAACCAGGGTCCGCGGTCCCGCGTCCTTCGGCGCCGGGCGACCAAACGCGGTCCGTAAGGTCTCCTCGTCCCAGTCCAGCAGCGAGGCGACCGGCAGGCCCGCCAACAGCCGCACCATGCGAGCGACCGTGGTGACCTGGGTCCGGACCAGCCGCTCGTCGCGGCGGCATTGCAGCACATACTGCACCTCCAGCTTCAGCTGCGGGGCCAGCGCGGCAAGGCTGACCTTGCATTCGCAGGCGGGCACCACACTGCTGGTGGGACTGTCGCTCAACGGGCCGGCGACCTGCTGGTCTGTGGTGGCGATGAACCGCGCGAGATCGGGCTTGCCCTCCCTGCGCCACCACCGCTGATGATGCCCGGGACACAATCCCTGGCTGCGCGCTGTCCGGACGCATCCGGGCACTGCGCATGCCGGACCACCGAACACCGGATCGCGAGGATCGAAAACGACAAGGTCGCTGCGGAACTCCGGGCGCACCGCGGCCATCAACTTCTCCAGCAGCCCGGGAGAGGCCGTGGCTTGCCGCTGCGCCTTGGCAATTTCGCGATTCATGGCGTCACCTGCCGCGCGTCGGGCGGAAGGGTGGCGGTCAGCTTGATCCGGACATGGTTGAACGCCGCCTGCGTGGTCAGCAACACCGATCCGCCGCTGAAGGTGACCTCGTGGGGCTCGGCAAGCCGCAGGGCGGACCGCCAATGCTCGAATGTCGCGCGGAGCTGCTCAGCTGGCGCGGGTCCGTTCACCTGCCCCACCACGAGGCTGCCGGAGGGCGCCAGCGTCCACGCGATGATCGGCAGATGTGGGTGGGCATCCAGGATCGCGGCCAGTTCGCCAGCTGCGCGGCGCTGCCATCCTGCGCGCTGGGCGTGGGTGATCTCGAACAGGCTCACCAGCTCACCTCACGCCCGGTGAACCAACCTGCGTTCTCCAACGCCCGCCGCGCGTCCTCGGCGGTCAAATGCCCGTAAACGGACATCGTGGTGGTCACCGAGGAATGGCCCAAGACCTTGGACACGACCTCGATGGGCACGCCGTCCCGCAGCATCCTGGTCGCCGCCGAATGCCGGCACCAGTGCGGATCGAAGTCGATCCCGGTGCGTCGCCGCAGCCGTTTCACCAGCTCGTAGACCGCCGGGTAGGACAACGCCTGCCCCCGTGGTTCGGCGAAAAGGTTCACGAACACGTAGTCCGAGTCCACATCGCCGTATTCGCCGTGCAGATAGTCACCCCACAGCCGGATCAGCTCCGTGGAGACCGGGACGGCGCGTTGCTCGCGTGATTTGGATCGGGCGCCGTTGTCGTTGACCCGGGGCACGATCACGATCTCCCGTTCCGCGGCGGCGATATCGGCATGCCGCAGGCCCAACGCCTCCCCGATCCGGCAGCCGGAATCCCACAACAAGGACCAAAGGAAGCGATCTCGCAGCCGGTCACAAGCATCCACAATGGACTGCATCTCAGTGACTGTCAGGATCCGGGGCAGCTTCTTCGGTGCTTTCACCGTGATCATCCGGCTCGGTTGGGGTTTGTCCTTGCTGATGTGGTGCAAAAACGGCTTCCACCCGCCCCGCCGACCGGGCACCTGCCACGTGGTCAACAGCTCACCGACATCCACGCCATGCCGCGCCTGATACGCATAAAACGCCGCCAGCGCCGAAAGCTTCCGGTTGATCGTGGACCCAGCCACATGCGGCTGGAGCGAGGGCAGCACGGCCACCTGGCCATCACGGCCGGTCGGCGGCAGCCGCAGCCAGGCGACGTACTCACCAATGTCCTCCAGGCGCACCTCCCGCCAGTCCAGGCCCCGATGCTCCAGGAAGACCCAGTAGTCCTTCAAATCATGCGCATACGCCTTGACCGTGTTCGGTGACCGCTCGATATCGGTCAGATAGGCCAGATAACGCTCGATCGGCTCGATCGGCTCGACCGGGGCGTCGTCATCGCCCAGGACCGTCCACGACGGCACCCGCGAGGCGGGCATCGCCACCCGTTGCACCTGCACCTGCTCCTCCAACGTGATCGACATGCTGGACGAGCCCGGAGATAACCATGTCCACCACGCCGACCGCAGCCCACGACAAACCCGTGGCACACATGGAAGACACACGCACGGAAGCTCCAGATAACAGGCTCTTGTGACTGATCCGTGGGTGATGTGAGCTGCTGTTTTAGGCCCGGAGACGGGGGCACGCCGTTGCTTCGTCTAGGTTTCTGGCTTGTCGAAGGTCAGGAACCGAGGGGACGGAGAACGGCGTGCCGAAGGCCAGTTTATGGCGTGCTCTGGTGGGCGTCGACAGGCGCACGGTGATCGAGGATGTGGAGTTCGACGAGGCCGCGGAACGGGTGATGGTGCACGTGCGCCCGCGCAAGGGCGGGCGCGGCCGTTGCGGCCGGTGTGGCCGCTGGTCCGGGCGGTATGACCGGGGCGAGGGACGGCGCCGGTGGCGGGCCCTGGACCTGGGCACCATCCAGGTCCATCTCGAGGCCGCCGCGCCGCGGGTGCGCTGCCGGGAGCACGGGCCCACCGTGGCGCGGCTGCCGTGGGCGCGTCATGGCGCCGGGCACACCTTGGCTTTCGACGACACGGTGGCGTGGCTGGCGGTGCGCTCCTCGAAATCGGCGGTATGCGAGCTGATGCGCATCGCCTGGCGCACCGTGGGTGCGATCGTGGCCCGGGTGTGGGCCGACGCCGAAACCCAGAGTGACCGGTTCGGTGGGTTGCGGCGGATCGGGATCGATGAGATCTCCTACAAGAAGCATCACCGCTATCTGACGGTGGTGGTGGACCACGACACCGGGCGGCTGGTGTGGGCCGCGCCGGGGCGCGATTCCGCGACGCTGAACCGGTTTTTCGACGCCCTCGGCGAGAGGCGCGCCGCGGAGATCACGCATGTGTCCGCCGATGCGGCCCAGTGGATCGCCGACACCGTCGCCCGCCGCGCCCCGAAGGCCATCCGCTGCGCCGACCCCTTCCACGTGGTCGCCTGGGCCACCGAAGCACTCGATGCCGAACGGCGACGGGCCTGGAACGACGCCCGCGCCCTGGCCCGCACCGAAGGCACACGCCGCCGGGGCCGCCCGGCCACCGACTCCCCGGCCCGTCCCGGGCACGAGAAAGCCAAGAAGCTCAAAAACTCCCGTTACGCGCTGTGGAAAAACCCCGAAGACCTCACCGAAAACCAGCAGGCGAAGCTGGCCTGGATCGCCACCACCGACCGCCGCCTGTACCGGGCCTACCTGCTCAAAGAAGGACTCCGGTACGTCTTCACCGCCAAAGGCGAGCAAGGCAAACAAGCCCTGGACCGCTGGACCTCCTGGGCACGGCGCTGCCAGATCCCCGTCTTCGTCGAGCTCGCCAAGAAGATCACCAAACACCGCGCCCCCATCGACGCCGCCCTCGAACACGGCCTCTCCCAAGGACTCATCGAATCCACCAACACCAAAATCCGCCTGCTCACCCGCATCGCCTTCGGATTCCGCAGCCCCCAAGCACTCATCGCTCTCGCCATGCTCGCCCTCGGCGGCCACCGACCCACCCTCCCCGGACGCGCCTAACCCACCCACGGAAGCAGCAGAAGAGCCAGATATTGATCCGGGTGGCAAATGTGTGATGTTAGGCGGCGTAGCGAACTTCGGGTTTGCCGAAGTAGGAGCGAACTCGGTCGGGCAGCTTCTGGAGCCGGTGGAGGAAGGAGCGGACCGCTTGTTTTAACTCGGCGCGGGTTTTGGGGGCTGTGCTGGTGGAAACGGTGCGTTTGAGGTCGGCATTGAGTAGCTCGTCGGGGTTGAGTTCGGGGCTGTATCCCGGCAGGAAGTGCATCGCGATCGCCTCAGCGTGCTTGGTGATCCATTGCTGGATAGTCTTGCGGCGGTGGACGGGGTGTCCGTCAACGATCAGGTGGACCTTGCGGTCCAGATGGCGGGTCAGCCGGTCCAGGAACGACAGGAACACCTTGCCGTTGAACGAGCCGGTGTAGACGGTGAAGTACAGCTCGCCTTTGTTCCCGATCGCGCACATCGCGTTCACGCTGAATCGTTTGCCCGTTTTGCCCACCACCGGTGTCTGGCCCGCCGGTGCCCAGGTGCGGGCTACGGTGGCGTCGGAGCGGATCCCGGTCTGGTCCAGCCACAGGATCAGTGCGCCCTCGCGGCGGGCGCGGGCGGCGATGGCCAGGTAGTCCTCCTCCAGCCATCGGCGTACGGACTCGGGGTCCTGTTCGTAGGCCTTGCGGATCGGTTTCTGCGGCGACAATCCCCAGGAACGCAGGTAGTTGCCGACGGTGCGCAGGTTCAACACGATGCCGTGGCGCACCCGGATCAGCTCGGCCACTGTCTTGCGGGTCCACACCAGGCCGGTCAGCCCGAACGTGGCCGGGGTGTGCTCGGCCACCGCATACCGCAGCTTGCGCTGCCGGCGGGCACTCAACGCTTTCTGCTCGCCGGGCTTGCGACCCCGGCGACGCCCGGTGAGACCCTTCGAGCCACGTTTCCGCCACGCCTGCACCCATCTGGACACCGACTGCGGGGCCACCGCGAACACCCGGGCCGCCTCGACCTGACTCATCCCACCATGAACAGCAGCGACCACCCTGCGCCGCAAATCCTCCTGCGCCTCAGGCGACAACCTCCGCGCGTCCCGCACACCAGCGATCATGCCAGAACAACGAAGATCACACCTATAAGTTCCCGATCAATAACAACGGGATTTATCGTGCGCAAATGCACCCAGTGCTGGGCGGGATAGTCGTAGAAGGCCAGCAGTTCGCCGAGATCGTCGGTGATCTTGGCGACGGCTTTGGGGAATTTCGCACCATAAGCGCCTTCGAACGCCTTCACCGCATCCAGGGCGTGCCGGCGGTCCTCGGCGTTCCAGATCTCGGCCAGGGCCTTCTTCGCCCCGGGATGCGCCGATTTCGGCAACGCGGCAAGCACATTGCCGATCTTGTGGAACCAGCAGCGCTGCTCCCGGGTGCTGGGGAAGACCTCGCGCAGCGCGTCCCAGAACCCCAGCGCTCCGTCGCCGACGGCCAGCACCGGCGCGCGCATGCCGCGGCGTTTGCAGTCGCGCAGCAGATCGGCCCAGGACTCGGTGGATTCGCGGTAGCCGTCGGCCAGCGCGACGAGTTCTTTGCGGCCGTCAGCACGCACGCCGATCACGACCAGCAGGCAGAGTTTGTGTTCTTCCAAGCGGATGTTGATATGGATGCCGTCCGCCCACAAATACACGTAGTCCACTTCGGACAGATTGCGTTCGGTGAACACGCGGTGTTCGGTCTTCCACTACTCGGTCAGTTTCGTGATCACTGCGGCGGATAATCCCTTGCTGCTGCCCAGGAACTGCCCGAGTGCGGGCACGAAGTCCCCGCTGGACAGGCCGTGCAGGTACAGCAGCGGCAGTACCTCGTGATCTTCGGGGTCTTGCGCGCCCACGGTGGCAGGATCGCGGAGGAAAACCGCATCCGCTCGCCGGTGGCCGGGTCGGTTCGCTTGTCGTTGACCCGTGGCGCGGTGACCTCCACGGCGCCAGCGCTGGTGAGGACTTCGCGGGGCTGGTGAGAGCCGTTGCGGACCACCAGCCGGTGGCCACGCTCGTCGCGGGCATCGGCGAACTGCGCGAGGTAGGCGTCTACCTCGGCCTGTAACGCCTCGGCCAGCATCCGGCGGGCACCCTCTCGCACGATCTCGTCGATCAACGACGCTGAATCCGTGGCAGAGCGGTCATCATCACGGGAGTCAGGGTCAGGGGCTACGCTGAGCATCGGGTCGTACCTTCCCGACCGACGCGGCAACGTCGGCCATGCTTGGAACCTTCATCCGATCACTGGGAAGGTACGCCCCTTCCCAGCCGATCCACAGGTTTCAAGCATTCCTCGTTCTCAGCGGGAAAGCCCTTTACGCAAAACCTGTTTGCCCGCGATCTTGGTGAACTCGTAGGACGCGCTCTGCTTGACATGCCCATACACCGGGCGCAGCAGTGAATCGATATCCACAAACGCCCGCTGGTCCGAGCCGGGCAGAAACTGCTGTTCGGGTTCGCGTCGAATTTCAGAGCTGGGCGCGGTAGGGGGTCGTGGTCGATACCTTGACGAGACCCGAGATCCTGGACGACGATCTGCGATCAGAGTCGCTGAACGCCCGGCAGGCCGTCCGGGTCCGGCGCCGGCGCCGGCCGAACGGCAAACCCGCCAGCATCGAAACGGTGCATTACCTGACCAACCTGCCACCGGCCACCGCCGGACCTGATGACCTGGCCAGACTCATCCGCGGGCACTGCGGCATCGAGGGAAGACTCCACCTCGTTCGTGACGTCGCCTTCAACGAGGACCACCACCGGGCCCGCACCGGCAACGCACCCCAGAACCTCGCCGTCTTACGCAACACCGCAATCACCCCGCACCGCCAAAACGGAGCCACCGGCATCCAACCCGCCCTCCGCGCCGGCAACCGCAAACCCGAACGACTCCTGAACCTACTACCCGAAACCACCTAAACCGGACAGGTTAACCTTGCACACGCCCTGGGTGCGCCCCAGTGGCCGGGCTCAAATGGGTGGCGGCCGTTAAACCATATGCAGCTGGCTTCTCCGGTCGGTTCGAGGTCAGCCGCTTGTGGATTTGGTTGCGTTCGACCAACGCGCAGTCGGGGGGACGCCACGCAGCCGTTCGTAGAGTTCCGGGCGGCGTAGTGAGAGGCCAGGCACCTCAGGCTTCGCGCGGGACGTACTCAGCGCGGCTCGGTCGAGAGTTACGGTGACGATCTCTTCGATGCTTCCGCTTCCCCGGGCCAGAGCTCCGTCATTGGCGCCGGTGGCCCGGTCGATCGGCCCGGCCACGAGTGCGGCCCCCGTGCCGTGGAGTGGCGCGTCCTTTGGCAGTCCGCTCGTCCCGACCAGTGGCGTGGTGACGACGTAGAGCTGGTTCTCCATCGCTCGTGCGTGTGCTCCGTACCGGACCCGGTTGGCGCCACGCCGGTTCCAGGTCAGTGATGGGGTCAGGATGAGATCCACGCCTTGTTCGGTTAGATACCGGGGGACTTCGGGGAACTCGATGTCCGCGCAGATCTGGATCGCCGCGGTGAAGGGTCCGATCCGGCTGATCAGGACGTCGTCACCGCCCACAGCGCCGAGCTCGTGCTCGGGTGGGGTCAAGTGCAACTTGTCCTGCATCTCGATCCGGCTGTCTGGGTGCGCGAGAATGGCGGTGTTGCGCAGGCTGCCATCCGCGGCGAACCGGTAGTGGCTGCCACCCAAGATCGTCACCTCACGACTGCGAGCAAGCTCCCGGAGCAATTCGACCAGGTCGTCGGTGACGGCCGGAAACACTGTGCGGTAATGCTTACCCACCGTCCGGGTGTGGACGGGCTCCCCGGGCACCGAGGCGAGCAGGCCGGTGGTGACCAGTTCGGGGAACACGACCAGCTCGGCTCCGGCGCTGACGGCCTTGTCGAGGAGCTCAGACAGATGCGCCGCGAAACCCTCCAATGTGGGCTCTGCCCGGAGTTCGAACTGGACGGCGGCCACGGTGAGCGTCGTCATGATGCTCCTGCAAGGTTCTCGATCGATGTGGCGATTTTCCGGCGGTCGACTTTGCCCGTGCTGTGGTTGACCGGCAGCGCCTCGACGGTCACGAACCGCGTCGGGACCTTGTAGCTGGCAAGCTGCGAACGGCACCATCCGGCCAGTTCCTCGGCGTCGACCCGCGCATCGGTCTCAGCGACCAGTACCGCGACGACGGCTTGGCCGTAGTCCGGGTCACTCACGCCGACCACAGCCGCATCGTGCACGTCGGGATGCGCACAGACGACTTGCTCGACCTCGGCCGGCGACACGTTGCTGCCTCCTCGGATGATCATGTCCGACAACCGGCCCTCGACGAACACGTACCCGTGCTCATCCACCCGCACGAGGTCACGGGTGCGGTACCAGCCGTCAGCTGTCGTGGCGTTCGCCGTCGCTTCCGGGTCACGCCAGTACCCGAGGAAGTGCGCAGGGCCTTGCCAGAGCGCCTCGCCGCTCGCGCCAGGCGGCACGTCCTGCCCGGTCGCCGGGTCGATGAGCCGCATGCGGGCGCCTGCCACCACCTTGCCTGCGGAGCCGGCAACCGGATGGGGGTCGTCGATCGGGTCGTAGGTCACCACGGGGAAGCATTCGGAGGCCGCGAAGACGTCGTGCACCGGACACGAGCTCAGAGTCGTCCACTCGGCGAAGACCTTCTCGTTGCGCGGTTCACCGCCGGAGATGCACAGCCGGAGCGAGGAGAGGTCGGGCTGGTCGGCCAGGCCCCGCAGGTGATCGACCATCTTCCGGAACGTGGTCGTCACGCCGGCCAGGAACGTCGCCCGGTCACTGGTGATGGCCTCGATGATGAGGGCGGGTTTCGTGCGCGCCAGTGGGAGCACTGTGCCGCCGACCGCGAGTGTCGCCATCGACGTGGTCACCAGTCCGAACGCCCATGCCATCGGCAAGCAGACGATCGTCCGGTCGTGCTGGTCGATGTGCCAGACCTGGGCATAGGCCGAAGCGGCTGCGAAGAGTCCGGCGTGGCTGTGCATCACCGCCTTCGGTCTGCTGGTGCTGCCCGAGGTGTAGCAGACCAGGGCGAGTTCCTCGGGCGTCGCGTCTTGGGTGCTGGCACGGCGGCAGGTCACCTCGGCGGGGAGGGCAGCGCGCACGTCGGCCACCGGGACGTCCGGACCCGCTGCAGCTGCCACGATGGCGAGCACCCGTTCCTCGGCCAGCACCAGTGCTGGCTCGCTGCTGTCCAGACAGTAGGTAAGGTCGGCCTGACCGGACGATGGGTACACCGTCACCAGTGTTCCCCCAGCAGCCCATACCGCGAACGCCGAGACCAAGTAGTCCGTGGAGTTGTCGGCGACGACGGCGACCCGATCGTGTGCGCGCAGGCCAGCCCGGCGGAGTTCTTCGGCGCGTCGATCGATTCGTGCTACGCAATTCCGGTACGTCGTAGTCTCGCCACCGTCGAGCACTGCGAGCGCGTCGGGTCGTTTGTCAGCCCATGCGCGCAGAGCGTTCAGAAACGGGGACGGCGATTCACTGGTCATGCTGCGTGCTGCCTCTTGAACATCACGACCCATTGTCCGTCCTGGCACACCTCGTCGTGCTGGTTGACGACCTGGACATCGAAGGTAACCACGCCGCGATCGGGCTTCGACGACGACGGCGTGGTCGTGGCCACTGCCTGGCGGACCGTGATCGTGTCCCCGGGGCGTACGGCGGCCTTGAGGTTCCACGTCATGCCCAGAAACGCAATCGCCGTTCCGTCCTTGATGCCTAGCCGCGACTCCAGTCCGGTGGCGACAGCAAATACGCCCGGTCCGTGGAAGATCCGGCCGCCGAACTGGGTACCGCGAGCGAACTCTTCGTCGGTGTGCAGCGGGTTGTAGTCACCCGACAGCCCGGCGAAAGTTGCCAGATCGGCTTCGGTGATCGTCCGTGAGGGCGTCGTCCACGACATTCCCACCTGGAAGTCGTCGAAATAGAGACCGCTCGCGGTCGTAGCCGATGCTTGTTCGACGGTCATCGTGCTTTTCCCACCTCCTCGGTGCGCCCCTCCCGTGGGAGCGTCGTCCCAACTGTGCCCGTACGTCTCGGCCACGAGCCACTGGCTGATACGCGAAGACAGCTCGCGAACGTCGGGAAAATTCCAAACCAGCGCGAAGCTTCCTTGGTGGCGGCAACCAGGCGCGGGAAACTCTTGTCAGTGGCTCCAATTGCGCGAAGATCCAAATGGGAGAGTTCCAATAGAGACCTGGGGCACCTCTGCCTAGTGTGCTGGACGAGTGCCCGTGCGGGCACTCCGCACGTAACCGTGGCAGGAGACCATGAAGATCTGCTTCCTGAATCCCTTTGGCACGGCGGCCTACGACGATCTCATCCGGGAAGTGCTGGAATCATCGCTGCGGCCGGACGCGCAGCTGACCGTCCGGCACCTCGAGGTGGTTCCCGAGAACATCGACTACTTCGCCGCCAAACACCTCGTCGAGGTGGAGATCATGAAGGCAGCCGTGCAGGCCGAGCACGACGGGTTTGATGCCTTCGTGATCGGCTGCTGCTATGACCCGGCGCTGACCCAGACACGCGAGATCGTCAACATCCCGGTCGTCGGGCCGCTGGAAGCGTCGGTCGCGCTGGCCCGTCCCTTCGGGCACCGGTTCGCGATCGTCACCGACCACCACAAAGCCGTCGGTGAGATCGAGGACCGGTTGCGCGTCTACGGCCAAGGCGCCAACTGCCGGACAGTGACGTCGATCGGCTGGTTCATCGACGACATGATCCTCGACACGGCGAAAGTCGCAGAGGATGCCTATGCGCACAGTATCGCCACGATGGAGGCGCACCGTGCGGAAACCGTGATCATCGGCTGCACCATCGTCTCCGCCTGCTACGAAAAGGCGGCCCGTACCGACGCCCGGCTTGCCAGTCTTTCGGTGGTCAATCCCAACGTGATCGCGGTCAAGCAAGCCGAAATCCTCGCCGACCTGGCAGCCCAGGGGCAGTACCGGATCAGCCGGGCCGCTTACTACCAGCCGCTGGCGGCCCACAGCCAGGCCCAGGCCAAGCAGCTTCAGTCCATCCTCAGCGTCTGACGCCCCGTTTCAAGGGAAGGTTGACCATGACAGATTCGATCGTTGTCGTCGGTGGCGGGCTTGTCGGGGCTTCCACCGCCTACTTTGCCGCACGCGAAGGACTGTCAGTCACTTTGCTGGAGCAACAGCACCGCGGGTACGGGGCGTCTGGCCGCAACCCCGGCTTCGTCTGGCTGCACTGCCGCAACCCCGGCTGGGCCCTCGACGTTTCGTTCGCCGGGCGAAAGCTGTACGACGAACTTGCCGCGGAGCTGCCGGTGCCCTTCGAGTTCCGGGCGGAGGGAGGCCTTGTTTACTTCACCGAGGAGCGCCAGGCGCCTGTCTTCGAGCAGTTCGTCGAGGCCCGGCGCCGCGACGGGCTGGATATGACGCTGATCGGGAACAAGGAGGTGCGCGACCTCGTCGGGCCGATCCGCCCGGACGTACTGGGCGCCAGCTTCTGCGCGAACGACGCCCAGATCAACACCCCGACCGTGGTCAACGCCCTGGTTGAGGGCGCTATCGCCCACGGTGTGAAGGTGGCGGAGGGCGTCACAGTCAACCGGCTGATCTACTCGCACGATGCGATCATCGGAGTAGAGACCACGCAGGGCAACTTCCTCGCCGACACGACCGTGATCGCCACCGGCGCCTGGACCGAGAAACTGCTCGCCGCGAGCAATGTCGAGGCACGCGTCGGTCGCGAGCGGCTCCAGGTCGTCGCGACCGAACCACTCCCCCAGTCCATCCAGCCGGTCGTCTACGGCCCGCAGACCGCCAAGCAGTACACGCTATTCCGGGATCTGCCAGCCTGGGACGAGGACGCGTTCAGCACCGAGGAGGAACGGCGCTCCGGAGCCTGGATGTTGACACTTGCGGCGCAACGGGCGAGCGGCGAAGTGCTGTTCGGGTGTCCGATGGACTACCCCGCCGATGTCGACATGTCCGCCTCGGTGTCAGGTTTGCGCAAGGTCCTGCAGTACATCGAGCAGGACTTCCCCTCTCTGGCCGGCACGGCGCTGGACCGCTTCTGGGCCGGTGTCCTGCCCTTTACCAGCGACATGGTGCCCATTGTCGACACCGTGCTGCCCGGTCTCTTCGTCGCCGCCGGACATGTCTTCGGTAACTCGTCGGGACCGATGACCGGCAAACTGATCAGCCAGATGCTTCTGGGCCGAACCCCGGAGATTGACATGACGGAAGTCCGCTACGGTCGTGAGCTGGATCCGATCATCCCGGGGCAGATCGTGCGCTGGTGAGCCCGCGCTCGGTTCGGGCCCCTCGCCTTCGGGCGAGGGGCCCGAAATGGTTGCTAACTAATGGAAATAGTATGGCTCCCGCGCACCGCTTGGCACGCGGGAGCCGCCGAAGCTCGACTCAGCGAGGCTTGATCATGACATGCTTAAGCCGCGTGTAGTCGTCCAGCGAATGCGTGGACAGTTCCTTGCCATAGCCGGACATCCCGAATCCGCAGAAGGGCATCTCGGGCACAGTGGTCAGGTGCTGGTTGACCCAGACAGTGCCGAAGCCGAGGTCGGCGGTGAACCGGTGCGCTCGCTCCAAGTCACGGGTCCAGACGCTAGCGGACAGGCCGTAGCGGACATCATTGGCAAGCCGGAGCATCTCGGTGTCATCGGACGCGCGCTGGATGGTGACGACCGGCCCGAAAACCTCCTTCTGCACGATCTCCGCGTCCTGCGCCACGTCGGTGATCACCGCCCGGCGCGTAGAAGTACCCCGGCTTGCCCAGCCGTTCGCCACCACAACGGACCGTCGCTCCGGCTTTCCGCGCACGATCAACGAATTCCGCCACCCGGTTCAGCTGCCGCTCGGAGACAAGTGGACCGAGTTCGGTCCGCTCGTCCGCGGGCGCGCCCACTACCAGCCCCGAGGCGGCTTGCACGTAACTGTCGACGAACTGGTCGTAAACGGCATCAGCCACGATGAGCCGGCACGGGGCAGTGCAGTCCTGGCCCGCATTGACGAACCCGACCGCGGCTAGATCCTGTGCCACCGCTGCGGCGTCAACGTCGTCGCAGACAAGGACGGGCGCCTTTCCACCCAGCTCAAGATGCACCCGCTTGAGCCCCTGTGCCGCAGTGGCCGCGACCTTAATCCCGGTGCTGACGTCACCCCGGTCAGCGAGACCATCGCGACGGCCGGGTGGCTCACCAATGCCTCGCCGGTTCGCCCGTCACCTACGACGACGTTGAGCACACCGGCAGGCAGGACTCGTTGCGCGAGTTGCTCGAGCCGGATTGTGGTCAGCGGGGTGAGCTCTGAGGGCTTGAGCACCATCGTGTTGCCCGCGGCCAACGCGGGGGCGATCTTCCAGACCGCTTCGAGCAGCGGGTAGTTCCACGGCGCGATCAGCCCGACCACGCCCACCGGCTCCCGGCGAACGTAAGAGGTGCTGCCTGGGCTGTACTCACCGGCTGCGGCCGTGTGCGACACCCGCGCCGCGCCGGCGTAGAACCGCAGCACGTCGATGACCACGGGCACCTCTTCGCGAGCTGCCGAGATCGGCTTGCCGACAGTGAGCGACTCCAGGCCAACGAGTTCCTCCGAGTGACGTTCGAGTTCATCGGCGAGAGCCAGCAACACACTCGCCCGCTCGTGCGGCATGGCCGCGCGCCACGTCGGCAACGCGGCTTCCGCCGCTCGCACGGCTCGGTCCACGTCGTCAGCCGAGGCCAGGGCCGTCTCAGCGATGACCGTCTCGTCTGCAGGATTGACCAGCTCCAACACCGACCGGTCATCATCAGTGCGGCGGGTACCTGGCGCACTGATCGCGTCGTGTTCAAATGCCGGGCTGTTCATCAGGCACCTCCCTGGATCAGTTCCGCCGCCTTCGAACCGACCATGACCACGGTCATATTCGGGTTCACCCGGACAAGTTCCGGGAAGACAGAGGCATCCGCGACGCGAAGCCCCTGCACACCCCGGACGCGCAGAGCGGAATCGACGACCGCCGATGCGTCGTCTGACGCACCCATCTTCGCCGTGCAGCTCGGGTGATAGACCGTGTTGGAATACTTGCGGGCGTACTGGCCGAGCTCCTCATCGGACTGCAGTTCCGGCCCCGGGGAGACTTCTCGCACCACCCAGTCCTTCAACGCAGTGGTCTCTACGCACCTCCGTGCGAGGCGAATCCCCTCAACCAGGACCTGCTCGTCCTGGTTGTCGGGGTCGGTGAAGTAGGCCGGGTCGACGATCGGCTTGTCGGCGGAATCGGCCGAGGCGAGTCGCACGGTCCCCCGGCTGGCCGGACGCGCCACGTTGGGCGCAAAGGTGAAGGCCGACTCCGGTCGCGGAAGCTCGTCGAACGGTGGCGCCCACAGCCAGTACGAAAAGTGCCCGATTGTGGCTTGCAGGTCGAACGACTCGTGGTTGTTGACAGCGGCGTAAACCCCGAGGTCGGGGCCGTTGATGCTTTCTCCGGCGTCGCGCGTGCTTTCCCACGTCACGGGCGTCTCGATGTGGTCCTGCAGGTTCGAGTCGACCCCGGGCAGGTCCACTTCAACAGCGATGCCGTGCTCCCGCAGGTGCGCGGCGGGGCCGATGCCCGACAGCATCAGCAGCTTCGGGGTATCGATCGCACCGGCACTGAGGATGATCTCCTGTCGAGCCCGGATGACCCCGCGGTCGGTTTCGACTGAGACCGCTCGCCCCTTGTCGAACGTGATCCTGCGAGCCTTGGTTTCCAGCTTGAGAGTCAGGTTCGCGGGCAGCTCGTTCAGCGGGTACAGGTAGGCGACCGCGCTGGAGACTCGTACGCCGTCATCTTCGTTGAGCGAAACCCACGAGATGCCCTCACGGTAGTCGCCCTTGGTGCTGTCGACCTGAGCGAGGCCGATCTGAGCTGCTGCCTCAATCCAGGCCTGGGACAGCTCGGAGTTCCGCGACACCGGGTGCACCCGCATCTCGGTGAAAACCCGCTCGAAGTGCGAGTCGGTACCGGCGGCGTCCCATCCGCGCGCGCCGAGTTCGCTCCAACGATCCATGTCCTCCGCAGGAGCGCGCAGGGCCCATGCATCGTTGTGGGAACTACAACCACCCAGCATCTTGGCCCGGCTGATGCGCAACTTGGAATTCCCGCGAGCCTGGGGTGCGATCGGGTAGTCGTAGTTGTAGGTTTCGTCGCCCACAAGCGCAAGCGACTCCTTCAGCAGCAGCACCTTCGGATCGTGCTCGTAGGCCGGTCCGGCCTCGACGAGGCACACCTCGACGCCCGGATCGTCGGCGAGACGGCGCGCCAGCACCGCTCCGGCGCTGCCCCCGCCCACGATGACGTAGTCGAACTGTTCCTGACTCACACTTCCTGCCTTCCGATTCGCGCGTAAACATCGGGCCGACGCTTCTTCAGCACGACCGCCGTCACGATTCCGGCGACGAAGACCCCGTAAGAGACCGCGAGGATCGAGTCCGCTAGCAGCCGGGAACCGCTGATGAGCGTCGGGAAATGAAGCATTCCGAGCACTACGCCGGTGCCGAGCGCGAGGAGGGCGACTGCCGGCGCGACCGTGCTACGGAAGAATGAGACGGCATGCTCACGATGCCGCCGGAAATAGACCAGGATGGCCAGGCTCGTCACGGCCATCGCGAGCATGATCGTGAACGCCGCCGAACCCGCGAACCAGGCGTAGATCTGTTCCGCGCTGAGCCCGAGCAGGATCAAAGCCGCAGTGCCGGAGAACATGACCACGCTCGTCGCAATGGAGGAACGATGGGGCGAACGGTGGCGTTCGTGTGCGACGCCCAGCCAACGTGGCATGATCCCGTCCTTGGCCAGTGAGTAGACGTAGCGTGTGGCAACGTTCTGAATGGCCAGGTGCGCAGCGAAGATGCTCGTGAGCAGCAGCACTGAGGTCACGTCAACGAATGTGGTGCCCACGTACTTCTCGGCGATCGAGAAGAACGCGCCCGCGGGATTCTCAGCAGATTCTGCGATGGCGTTCGTCGCTCCCAGGCCGGTGATCACCGCCCACGCCGCGATCGCGTAAAACACCCCGATGCAACCAACAGTGATGAACGTGGCGCGGGGGTCGTCTTCTCCGGATTGACGGTCTCCTCGCGATAGATGGCGATGGCTTCGAATCCGGTGAACAACGCGATCGTGAACACCAGCGCGATCCCCAACTGTCCCGAAGTGAGGGCATCCAACGTGAACGGAGTCCCGCTGACACCTTCGGGACCGCCGCCACCCACGACAACCCCATCGAAAACCAGCACCACGACGACCTCGGCGAAAAGCAGGATCCCCAGGACTTTCGCGGAGATGTCAACTCGCAGATACCCGAAGACACCCACCACTGCCCAGCACACGAGGGCGTACAACCACCACGGCAACTCCGGCCCGCCCATCCTGACAATGAACTCCGCGATGGAAATCCCGGCGAATCCGTAGAACCCGACACCGATCATGATGTACGACAGCAGGATCAGAAACGATGCTCCCAGGCCCGCCGGCGTCCGAGGCCCGCGGTGATGTAGGCGTAAAACGCGCCCGGGTTCGGCACGAACCGGGTCATGGCACCGTATCCCGCGGCGAAGAACAACAACGCCACGGTGGTGACGAGGAAGGCGCTCGGCGCACCGAGACCATTTCCGTAGGCGATGATGATCGTGATATATCCGGAAGTTCCGGCGAGCGGTCCCGCGAAGGCGAGCGCGGCCAGTACGAGATCACGCGTTCCGAGCTTGCCGTGCAATCCCGTACCGCTGTTCACAGCTGTCTCAGTAGTCTTGTCATAGACGGTCTGCCTCATGTGATTCCTCTCGGCAACGCGAGATTCAGATGCAATTAGTCTGCGGGCCCACGTCGCGGCGGTGGAATTGTCACAGTGCCGAACATGACGACCAGGTACTGGAAATTTCACAACAGGCCCTGAACCAGGCGACACATTGCTCTGGCAGTGAAGCAATTCAGGCGTCGGCAGCCAACCCGCGTCGAGTACGTAGCGGGAACAGCCGCGTTCTACCGCTCAGTCCTGCCAGCAAGCTGCGATATCGGACAGGGTCGCGAACCACACGCCGTCATGTGAGGCCACTTCGCCCAGGAAGGCCTCGAACATCAACAGGTGATGGGCACGAGCGATCGTCTGCGGATGGACCGTCAGGGCGAAAACGCCGCCGGGACACCGCTCGTAGGCGAATCGGAACGAGTCGAGCCACCGCGCAAGCACCGCCTCAGTCGGCTGCATGCCGACACTACGCGGCAGGTTCTCCAATGCCGGGAAGTCGTCGAGGTACCACGACACCGGGATCTCCAGGATGTCCCGCTCGGGCCCGAAGGTGTTGCCGCACTCGCGGTCGATTCGCTCGACCAACCGTGGCCGGTAGACGTCGAAGTCCCGTCCCATCAACGAGGAGTCCCAGCCAAAGCCGAACTCTTCGAGCAGGTCGAAGGTCACATCGCTGACATCCCAGGCGGGAGAACGGTATCCGCGCGGGCGTTCGCCGAGAATCCGCTCGTGCTGCCGGATCTGCAGCGCCAATAGCCGGCGTTCCTCATCGGCATCCAGACGCGTGATCGGTTCGTGGTAGACGCCGTGAGCGGCGATTTCGTGCCCGGCTTCCACAATGGCGCGTGACTGTTCCGGAAAGGTCTGCAGCGTGTGCGTGGGTGTGCACCACGTGGTCTTGATGTCGAACCGTTCGAAAACCTCGAGCAACCTGGGGACTCCGACGACGGCGCCGAACTCGCCGCGCGAAAGATGGCTCTGGGAAGCGGAACCGAACGTCCCCATCCAGACGCTCTGGGCGTCGAAGTCACTACCGATCGACACGGCTAGGTGCTTGCCCTGCGGCAGCTTGAGAACCATGCGACTTCCTTGATCAAATCCACTCCGGTGGCAGCCCACCGGTCACGAGACGGCGGCCAACCAGGTCGGTGAGCACCGAGTTCGCACCTTCGCCGGCGAGATAGAGGGTGGCGTCACGGAGGAAACGCTCGGGATCATTCTCGGTGAGGTACCCGGAGCCTCCGTGGATCTCCATCGCTGCCAGGGCGGTGTCGACCGCGGTCTCCGCTGCGAAGACCTTGGCTGCCGAAGTGACCGCATCGTGGCGCCCACCACGCTGCTTTTCGGCCACCGCCTGCATCAGCAACGCACGGGCGGCCTTGAGCCGGATGGCGGCTTTTCCCAGTGCAGTCGTGACGTTCTGGAAATCGGCGATCGGTTTCCCGAACGCCTCCCGCACGGTAGAGCGCTGCGCCGCAGCGTGCAGTGCGGCCCGCCCGACCCCGATAGCTGCCGCCGCGACCGCGATTCGGCCGACCTCCAGGCAATCCATGACCTGGGCAAATCCCCGCCCCGGCACGCCGCCGACGATGCGGTCGACAGGGACGTGCTGGTCCGTCACGCGAAGCTCGCAGGTCTCAACCGCACGCGAGCCAAGTTTGCCGAGATCGCGAACGACTTCCCACTCGCCGGATTCGAGGATCACCAGGCTCAGGCCGCGGTGACCGGACTCGCTGTTGGAGTCTGTGCGCACCAGCATCAACAGCAGGTCCGCGTGCCGACTGTGCGTGATGAACGTCTTGTGGGCGTCGATCTTCAGCTTGCCGCCGACGTCGATCGCGGTCGATCGCACCGCGCCCAGATCCGTACCCCCGGCCGGTTCGCTCAGAGCGAGCGCAGCGGTTCGATCTCCGGTGAGCAATTCGGGGAGCAGCTTTTCTCGCTGCTCTGCCGTGCCGTGGCTCGTGATCGCCCACACCATGGACCCGTGCGCGTTGAGAATCGGGGCGAGGCTGATCCAGCCCCGCCCGATCTCCTCGTGGATCATGGCGTAGACCGGCAAGGACATCTCCGACGAGCGGAACAGCCCGATCTGCTTCATCCGTGCGACGAGAGCTTCCGGGTACTCCCCCGCCGCGTCGCTGCGGCGGGCCGCCGGGACGACCTCGTCGTCCACGAACGCGATCACCTGCCGGACCAGCGCCTGCCCCTCGGCGTGCAAATCATGAATGTCGGTCACAATTCTCTTCCTGTGGTGTCTAGGGGGCAAGCGAGGGGCGGGCTACGCCGAGCTTGTCCGCCAGTGGATCAGACTCACCGATCAGCAGGCGGGCGAGGACCTCGCCCCCAACGGGTCCACTGGCCACGCCGAACGAATGCGCGGTGTTGACGTAGAGCCCGTCGATGGCATCGATGATTGGCAGCTGGTCGGCAGTCTCGGCGACAAGGCCGGCCCACAGCCCGGTGACACCAAGGCCTCCGTAGCGCTCGGAGCGCCCAAGCGCGGCGTCGATCATCGCGTGGGTTGCGCGCATGCTGATGTGCGGGTTCAGCGTGCCTCGTCCGTCGATGCTGTTACCGATCAGCACCGCACCCTCGGTGTTCTGGGCAACGGTGTCGTCGTAGGCGAGTTCGGCTCCGCCCGCGCCAGCGGGCGGGCTGAACACCTCTGGGTCGAATTCGGGGAGGTCGGCCAGCGCTCCGCAACGCCCGACACCTCGCGGTCCGTGCAGGATGCTGCCCGGCGTGTAGGTGACCGGCTGCGTCACGAGCTGCCCGACGCGATAGGTGTCGATCGGCAGGTCGATACCTTCGGCACGGAGGTTCACCGACCAAGCCCCGGTGGCCCAGACGACTGCCCCGGCGTGGATCTCGCCGCGCACCGTACTGACACCGGAGACCGTGTCGACCTTGCGGATGGTGCCCAGGACCGCCGTGTTCTCGAACAGCCTCACGCCCATCCGCAGGCACGCCCCGCCCACTGCTCGCACGAACGCCGAGGCATCGACCTGAGCATCGTCAGCGCAGTACACCGCGCCCAAAGCAGTATCAGGGACCACCGGCGAGAGACCCATCGCCTCGTCTCGGGAGACGATCGAGACGTCCAGTCCTGCCACGATACGGTCGGCGACATAGCCCTCGAACACGGCCCGCTGCGCCTCGGTCTCGTAGAAGAACAGGCCGCCGCGCTGCCGGAACTCGAACGTCGGTCCCAGGCTGTCCTCATATTCGGCGTACTTGTGCAACCCCCGACGCGCGAGCTCAAGCTCGATCCCCGCCCGCCGGGTTTGCAGCCACACCGCACCGGAGTTGCGTCCGGAGGCACCGAAGGCGAGGAACCGCTGCTCCACCACGACCACGTCGAAGCCGCGCTTGCGCAACTCCAGTGCGGTCGTCAAACCGACGACACCACCGCCGACCACGACGATGTCCGCTGTGTCCAGCGTACCGATCTCCCTCACACCGCCTGCCTTTCCGCGGACCGGACCGAGTCAGGTCGCGGTCCACCCGCCGTCCACATGGATCACCTGACCGTTCACGTAGGACGCCTCCCGACTCGCCAGGAACTCGACCGCGGCCGCGATCTCGGCCGGCTGCCCGGACCGGTGCGCAGGGATGAGGAAGTCCATCAGGTCCGGTGAGACCCCCACCCCGCGGTTGGTGTCCACGAGGTCACCCAGCACCTCGCTGGAGTTGGCCCGGATGTCGGTCGCGATCACCCCCGGCGCCACCACGTTGGCGGTCACGCCGTGCGGACCGACATCGATGGCCAGGCGACGTGTCATACCTTCGATCCCGGCCTTGGCCGCGGCGTAGGCGAGGCCGTCCGCCGCGCCACGCTGCCCGGCGACCGACCCGATGTTGATGATCCGGCCCGTCCCGTGCTCGATCATCGGAGCCGAAGCCGCCTTTGCGCCGTGGAAGTACCCGGTGAGGTTCACGTCGATGATCTTCCGCCACAGCTGCGGGCTGGTCTCCGAGACGCCAGCGTAGCCGTCGAACACTCCGGCGTTGTTGACGAAGACATCGAGATGGCCGACCGCGCCAGCCACCTCAGCCACCAGGGATTCATCGGCGGCGAAGTCAGTGACATCCAGTTGCCGCCCCTGCACCGGTCCGCCGCATCCCGCCAGCTCCTCGACCGCGGCCGAGAGCCGCGTCTCGGAAATGTCGGCGAGGTAGACGCTGTCCCCGGCCTCGACGAAGCGCCGGGCGATCGCCCGCCCGATGCCCGCAGCAGCACCGGTGATGATCACTCCGCGTGGTTCCACCCTGCGTCCTTCCAGTCGGCGAGGAACTTGCCATCCTCGGCCACGTCGTAGGTAGCGTCCGTCTCAGGCACAACCCTGATCGGCTTGCCCGACCTGAGTTCTTCGGAGACGTGGGCGACCACGCCCGGCAAGGTCGAGATGATGGCAAGACCGGTCGACTCCTCGGGTGTGAAGCCGAGGCCTGTCATCACGGCCGCCATCATTCCGACGTCGTTGATCGGAAAGTCCGCCTTGCGAGGACTGCGGATGAACTCGCTGTGGATCGCCTCGTAGAGACGGCAAGCCTCGTTCCACAGTCCTGCCTTCATTGCAATCTGCTTTAGGATCGCGGCCCGGGGATCGACGTTCTTGAACAGTGGATGACCGAAGCCCGGAATGCGGGTCCGGTTGGCGGCGCATTCCGCAACGACTTGCTCGGCGAACTTCTCCTGGGACACCCCCGAGGCGGTGAACTGTTCGTGGGTCGTGCTGATGAACCTCGCCGCCTCCTCGGTGGCGAGGGTGTACTCACCGACCGCCAGAGAAGCGGTCGCGAGGCCGGCCGGCATGTTCGGGTTCGCCGACACCACGTAGCGTGCCGCGACCGTACCCGGCTTCTGCAGCGAGTAGTCCAGGACCGCGGTCAGCACCGCATCCAATACGCGGCTTTCCCTGGGACTGGGCAACCGGCCGCGGACGAGGAGGAAGACCGCCGCAGTGAACGGCAGCTTCCCGATCAAGTTCTCCAGGTCATACCCTCGGACGAACACTTTTCCGTCCTTGACCTTGCTGACCTCGGAGCGCCAGTAAGTGTCCGGCGCAGTTGGCATGTCGACCACAACCTCGGGCTCACACGTCGTTACGCGCTTGACGCTACCGAGCAACAGCGCCGAGGTTTAGTGGAAAATCTACCATCCCGGTGGTTACCGTTGGACTTATCACGATAGCGGCCTTGGTCGCCGGTCTCGTAGCGTGAGCTGACGCGTCGCCGGGCGTGCTCCAACTACTCGTGTCGTGGACGTATAGGACCAACCGATGGCCGATGTGGAATCCGGCGTCACGCTGGGCGATCTCTTCGGCAGCGACGCTGCTGCAGGCCGTTTGCTGCAGCCCGCCGAGTCCAATTTCGGCCGCGTGATCACCCGGGCCCAGCTCATGGCAGGTGGTCATGTCGGCACAGTCCCGGATAGCACCCTCCTAGTCCACGTGGGCGGGGCGGGCGAGAGCCCCTATCTCGAGGAGATTGCACGGATCTTCGCTCTTCCCGGGTCACTCGTGGTCTGTCTGTGGCCTCCTGATGCAATCAGCGACAACCAACTCGTCGAAGCAGCTGGCGAACACCTCGTCGTGCGAGCGGGTGCGGGCAGCGATCCGGCATCGGTCATCGCGGAGTTCGCCCGCGCCACCCGGCCTCCGGACCAGGCCATGACGCGACGGCTGACCGCCCTACAACGGTCGCTGACGCAGACGCTTGCCGAACCGGAACCGCTGAAGGCATTGACCCACCGGCTGGCGAAGACCTGCAACGCCGTCACCGCAGTGGTGAAAGCCAACGGCGAGCTGGAAGCGGCCAGCGGTCCCCTGCCGCTGACGCGGCTGATGAGCGAACTGCGAGACGACTTCGGAGAGTCACACATCCTCACCGTCAACGGCTGGCACGGGATGTGCGTACGCATAGCGGGCGAAGACAGCCGCGCAGGATGGCTGATCGTGGCCAGCCGTCGCGACGCGTTCCCGGAACCCTACGCCACAGCAGCCGCACACGTCGCTGCCTCGCTGGCGGAGACCCACATCCGCGTTGACCTCCTGGCACGCCGCCAAGACCGAGCAGTCCGCGGGGCACTCCTGGAGCAGATCCTGTCGTTGCAACTGGAACGGCGGGACACCGAACTGGAGGGGCGGGCCGCAGCGCTGGGCATCTCCTTTACCGACGAGTCCCGCGTGATCATCGTCTCCTTGCTGCGTGGCCAGCAGCGAAGCCACGGCGTTGCCACGGTGGAAGCGATGTACAACCGGTTGGACCTAGAACTGACCGCACTGGGCACGCCGCACCTGCTCGCACTGCGCGATGGGGCGATCGTCGGCCTGGTCCAGGCATCCGGGCCGACCATCCAGCGGATCTTCAACAAGATCAACAGTTCCCTACGCGGGTTCCTGCTCGGTATCGGCCGGCGCACGTCGTCCATAGGCGAGGCGGTCGACTCCTACCACGATGCCCACCTGGCCGTGCGGACGCTACGTGCCCCCGGCCGCACCGGAACATCGATGAGCTACGAGGACTTCGACTTCGCGACCAGGCTCTTCTCCGATGTTGGCGTCGAACGGATGTCGAAGTGGGCAGCGGAGATGCTTCAGCCGCTGGCCGAACAGCAAATCCTGCTCGACGGGCTCCGAGCCTACTTCGAGCACGAGTTCAACATCGTCTCCGCGGCGCGAGCCCTCAAAATCCACCACAACTCGCTGCGCTACCGACTGTCCCGGGCCGAGGATCTGCTCGGCCTGAACCTCAAAGACCCCGCCGCGGTGTCCTCCCTCTTCCTCGCCCTTACCGCGATGGCGATGGCTTCCTGGACACAGGCACCGCGCCGACCGGACCGCTCCGATCGCGAACCCAGACCAGGACCGTCGTTCGCCTCGGACACCGACACGGACTTCCGCGGCGAACAGAACAGAGGAGGCTTGACCCGCGGCCTGGGCGTAGCTTTCGGGCCGGAACGATAGAGCCGCACTCCAGCAATCACGCCCGCTCCACCCGCGACGCTCCCCAGGTGGAACTCACGACACACGGGCAGCTTCTCGTTGGAGCTTTCCCAAGAAAGCTCGACGAGCGCAGTAGCGACACCGATAGACCAGCCCGAATTGGAGTCGTACGTTCAATGGCACAGAAATTCCATTACACCAGGAACCGCACATGAAAAAGGCATTCGTCGCCAGCATCGTCGGCACCATCATCGAATGGTACGATTTTTTCCTTTACGCCGCAGTCGCCGGTCTGGTCATCAACCACGCCTTCTTCCCGAACGTCAGCCCAGTGATCTCGACGATCGCGTCCTTGTCCACATTCGCCGTGGGATTCATCGCCCGCCCTCTCGGTGCGATGATCTTCGGTCACCTGGGCGACAAGATCGGGCGCAAGCGGGTCCTCTCGGCAACGCTGGTCCTGATGGGCAGTGCCACGCTCGTCACCGGGCTGCTGCCCACCTACGAAACGATCGGCCTCGCGGCGCCCATCATCCTCGTGGCGATGCGCGTCCTGCAGGGCATCGGCGTCGGCGGCGAGTACGGCGGCGCGATCCTGATGATCAGCGAACAGGGCTACCGCACGCGCCGACGCGGCCTGTTGACATCCTTCCCCAGCGCCTCGGCTTCAGTCGGGTTCCTGCTCTCCTCCGCGACGATGGCCCTGATGACCGCCGCTACGACGTCCGAGCAGTTCCAGTCATGGGGCTGGCGAATCCCCTTCGTCGCCAGCGCTGCCCTCCTGGGCTTCGGCTACTGGATCCGCCGCAGCGTAGCCGAGCCACCTGCCTTCGCCGACGCCAAACAGGCCGTCGAAACAGTTCGCAGCCCGCTCGTGGAGATCTTCCGGCGGTTTCCACGCCAGGTCTACGTTTCGATCGCACTGCCGGTGTGCATCGCCGTCAGCTACTCGCTCGTGCTGGTCTACATGGTCACTTACGCCACCGGCCGGGGCACGGATGGAAGCAGCCTCCTCGGGCTCACCACACTGGCTCAGACGATCTATCTTCCGCTCATCATCGGCTGGGGCTTCACCTCGGACCACCTGGGCCGCCGCAAGCCGATGGCCTTCGGAATGATTGGAACAGCCGCCTGGGCATTCGCTTTCTGGCCATTGATCGGAACCGGATCGTGGGGTCTCATGCTGCTCGCGGTTGCCGTTGGGCTGTTCTTCATCAGCGCCATGTACGGCCCGCAGGCAGCGTTCCTCGCCGAACTGTTCCCGGTGGAAGTCCGCTACAGCGGAATCTCGTTCGGTTACCAGGTTGCCTTCGCAGTCGCTGGCGGACTGACCCCGGTCGTCGCGCTGACACTGCAAACGGCGACCGGCAGCTGGGTACCTGCCGCTGTCATGACAGGCGTCGGTGCCGCGATCTCGCTCTCCGCGCTCGTCGTCAGCCGTGGCATCAAATCCACCACAGACCATGGACGTACACTCGCCAACGAGGGCGTCGTATCCGACAAAAAGGGATGACGCCGTGCCCTTCACCCACACACATCAAGTGCGCTACCACGAGACGGACGCGCAGTCCTACCTCTTCAACAGCCGTTACCTCGAAATCGCCGACGTGGCGATGACGGAATTCTTCCGCCACCTCGGCTGGCCCTACCAGGCGTTGAACGCCGGGGGCGTCGACCCCTCCGTGGTCAGTGCACGAATCGAGTTTCGCGCGCCGGCGTTCTTCGACGATCTCATCGATTTCCGGGTCGAGTGCACACGAGTCGGGCGCAGCAGCTTCGAACTCCGCCACGTGGTAACCCGATCCGAGACCGAACTGGCTGAAATCAACGTCGTGTACGCGAACGTGGACGCGTCCGAGAACCGGGCACGACCGCTGCCCGACGCCGTCTCCGCGGCATTGTCATCTCACGGGAGAGCACCATGATCAGAACAGAACTGACTCGCCGTCTGGGAATTCGGCACCCGGTTGTGTCGGCTGGGATGGCCCGGGTCTCCCAAGCCGAACTAGTGGTGGCGGTGACCGAAGCCGGGGGGATGGGCTGTCTCGGCGGTGTCAGCTTCATGCCAGACCAGTTGCATTCCGAGATCCAGAAGATCAAGGCAGGCACTGCCAATCCTTACGCGGTCAATCTGCTTCTCCCGGACAGCTTGACCACAGAGGACGAGGCCCAGTGGGAACCAGTTCGCCGGTTGTGGGGATCGCTTCCCGAGCAAGACCGCGCGATGCTCGCCGGTGTCGAAGCGCTACTCACCCCGGGCGCTGTGGCCAAGCAGGTCGACGTCGTGCTCGACGCCGCCCCGCCAGCGGTCGTGCTCACGTTCGCCACTCCCGCCTGGTTCATCGACGAATGCCGCGCACGCGGAATCCTCGTACTCGCGCTGGTCGGCTCGATCGGCAAAGCGAAAGAAGCTGCACAGGACGGAGTCGACTTCATCGTGGCGCAGGGCAGCGAGGGCGGAGGCCACACCGGCTACGCCTCAACCCTGGCCCTCGTCCCCGGAGTCGTCGACGCCGTTGAGCAACCTGTGCTGGCAGCCGGTGGCATCGCCGACGGGCGAGGCCTCGCCGCTGCTTTGAGCCTTGGCGCCGCGGGTGCATGGGTGGGGACCAGGTTCATCGCCAGCCCGGAAGCATATGGCCACGAGGCGTTCAAGCGCCGAGTCGTCGAAGGACGCCTCAATCAGACAACCCTCACCCGCGCCTACACCGGTAAACCGTTGCGGGCCTTCCGCAACAACTGGACCGAGCAGTGGGAAGACAAAGCCGGCGAGGTCGCCCCATTCCCCCAGCAGTACGCGGTCGCCGGAACCTTGGTGGAGACCGGATACCAAGACGGCGACCTGGAACGCGGCATGATGCCCGCCGGTCAGGCGATCCAGATCATCGACCAGATCCTTCCCGCAGGAACGATCGTGACGAACATGGTCGCCGAAGCGGAGCAGATCCTCCGCCACCTGGCGAACAACGCAATCACCGACTGAACCTCGCCAGCCAACTGATGCCGGGACCGTGACCTACGGTCCCGGCATCATCTCTTCCACCGCTCCCGAGCACACGACTGCGCGGACAGTGAAAACTCCTGGCTGAACGCCCCTGTCCTTCGTTTCCAACAATTGCCCGTCGCCGTCCGCCTAGCGCACGCTCTACGAAATCCCGGTCAACTGGGATGTCTATTTTGGAAGGTGGAATACACCCATGCCAAGAAGCGTTATCGATGACGCTCCGATGAGCGGCTTTCATTGGCGTATTTCCGCGCTCTCAGCCGGCGGGCCGTTCCTGGATGGCTGGGTGCTCAGCATCATCGGAATCGTTCTCATCCAGGCCGAGCCCGCCCTCGGCATGTCCAGCTTCGAATCGGCCCTGACCGGGGCTTCAGCTCTGGCCGGCATGTTCTTCGGTGGCCTGGTCGGCGGCTACCTGTGCGATGTGCTCGGCCGCAAGATCACCTACACGGTCGACCTGGTCGCGCTGGTCGTCTGCTCCCTGCTGTCCGCGTTGGTCACCGAACCGTGGCACCTCATCGCCCTGCGATTCGTCATCGGCATCGCCGTCGGAGCCGACTACCCCATCGCATCGTCGTTGCTGGCCGAGTTCGTGCCCCGCCGCCGCCGTGGTGTGCTGCTCGCCTCCCTCGTCACCGCATGGTTCGTCGGCTCTTGTCTGTCCTATGTAGTCGGCTACCTGCTGAGCGGATTCGGAGCGAACGGCTGGCGATGGATGCTCGCCAGCGCAGCGGTTCCCGCACTCGCCATCGTGCTGCTTCGCGCCGGAATTCCAGAATCTCCGCGCTGGCTGCTCAGTAACGGCAAGCGGGGCAAGGCAGAAGCCGTCCTGCGGCGGGTGTTCGGCCCGCAGGCCCACATCGAAGATCTCGACGAGCCGGAAAACCCCGCCAAGATCAGCACTGTGCTCCGGCACAGGAGTTACGTTGGCCGGATCCTGTTTGTGATCGCCTTCCAGTCAGCCCAGATCATCCCGCTCTACGCGATCTACACCTACCTGCCGCAGATGCTCAGCGGTCTGGGATTCACCGACGACGGCACCGGTTACGTGGGAGGCATCCTGTCCAGCGCCATCGTGCTGGTCGGTGCGGTCTTCGGCATGTTCTTCATGGACCGCTCGGGACGCCGTCCCGTGCTCATCCTTCCCTTCATCCCAATGGTAGGGGCGCTCGTGCTGCTCGGACTCGCCTCGGAACACAACACAACTGCCGTAATCATCGGATTCAGCGTCTATTCGCTGTTCTCGGGTATCACAGGATTGCTCGTCTGGTCCTATCCGGGCGAGCTATTCCCCACGGAGGCACGAAGCACTGCAACCGGCTTGATCACGAGCGCAACCCGCATCGGCGCAGCCGCCGGGACCTTCCTCGTCCCGCTGGCGATCTCCGGACTCGGGATCGACTTCGCCATGCTCGCAGGAGCCGCCATCACAGCGTTCGGCCTGCTCGTGAGCATCCTCTGGGCCCCCGAGACCAAAGGCCGTCCACTGTCCGAGACCTCGGCCCCGGGTCGCACCACGCGCAAGGCAACCATCCGAACCAATGCGGACACGACCGCGTCGCGATGACCAGGTAGGACTCACAACTATCCAACTCGATCTCGGGCATCCCGCCATGGGCCAGGAGGGGGAACTTAGTGAGGATCTCCGCGCCGAGCATATTGATGATCACGAGGATGGTCGCCAGCCGGGTGAGCAGCCCGAGGATGAGCAGCACACACAGCCGATCTCAAACAGCGCGGGCTGCACCAGCGCGGCGGGGTTCGGGGCGAGCGTGAGGGGCAGCGGCGGCCGGTCAAGCAGAGCGCAGCACCGCTTGCAGGTGACCGGGCGCGTGGTGGGCAGCAGCTCCGAGCACGCCGTGGCCGGTGAACCCGGTCGGGCACAGCGGTGCCGGGAGCTGAAGGCCGGGAAGCCAGTCCCGCCAGGTGACGCCGTGTACGACCGCCGAGCCGCCGATGGTGAGGCCAGTGCAGCCGAGGAAGGCAATCCGGGTGGCATCGGCGAGGCGTTCGGCGTCGTCCCGGCTGTGCGGCCAGCGACGGGCCCAGGGGGAAGTGGAGCGGCTTCCGAACAGGCCACGCAACCGCTTCTGATCCTTGGCCCATCCGTGGCTTACACGCTTGGCGTGACACCGCCCCGCCCGCGGCGAGGATCTCCGGCCTGATCAGGCCAGGATGGTGCGGGTCGTGGAATACACGGTGCCCGACCGCGACGGCAACGGCAACGGCGAACTGATCCGGCTGATCACCACTATCACCGACCCCACCGCAGCGCCGGCGGCGGCGTTGGCCGAGAGCTACCACCAGCGGTGGGAACACGAAACCGCCAACGGCCAGATCAAAACCGTCCTGCGCGGACCGGGAAGAGTGCTGCGGTCGAAAAGCCCCGACATGGTGCGCCAGGAGCTCTACGGCTACCTGCTCACCCACTACGCGATCAGCGCGCTGATCTGCCGGGCGGCCACCGAAGCCGACATCGACCCCGACCGGGTCAAATTCACCCGCACCGTCCGCATCGTCCGCCGCCGGTTCGCCGATCCGGCGGCCTTTTCCCCCTGAACACCAGAAACGATCTCTGGCCGCTATCACCTCCGACATCACCGCCGCCCGCAACCTCAATCCCCGCCGCCGCCACCGCAGCTACCCCCGCGTGATCAAACGCGGCCGCCACAACGCCTACCGAGTCAAAAAAACCCACCGACACCGGAACCCGCCACGACAGCCCGCCCAGCACCCAACTCACCCACACAGCAGCCTGATCAAAATAGGCTAAGCGGCATTCCTACATAACCCCTGAGCCACAAATTCTTACGCGCGACACACCCACTCACATATCTTATTAAGGGTGTGGTGTGAGCGGCACCTCGGTCGTTGGCAGATTGAGAAAGCAGGCGCATACTGACGTTGATAAGACCCGTCCATCGGGGGTGGTCCGATGGCTGTCATCGAACGGGCAGGTCGGCCAGGTAACTTGCCGGTCGCGTTGACCAGCTTCATCGGGAGGCGCATGGAGATCGCAGTGGCTCGGTCGCTGCTTTCCAAGTGCAGGGTCCTCACGCTCACCGGCACCGGCGGGGTCGGCAAAACCCGGTTGGGCATGGAGGTAGCCGCGGCGGCGCAGCGTGCCTTTCCTGACGGTGTGTGGCTGGTGGAGCTGGCCGATCTCACTGACCCCACGAGGCTCGCCCAGACCGTGGCGGGCGCGGTCGGACTGCGTGACGAGTTCGTGACGCCCGCGCTGCAGCTCGCGGAGCATTTGGCTGACAAACGCACACTGATCGTGCTCGACGACTGCGAGCACGTGCCGGACGCGTGCGCGTTGTTGCTGGGCAAGCTGCTGCCGGTGGCACCCGGCGTTATCGTCCTGGCCACCAGTCGCCAGCGGTTGGGGGTCGAGGGTGAGCAGATCATGCACGTCGATCCGTTCCCCGTCTCTTCGTCGGGAAATAGTGACTGCTATGAGGCCCTGCAGTTGTTCGTTGAGCGCGCCAAGGCCACGGCACCGGCCTTCGAGCTGACCGACAGTAACCGGAAGATCGTGGTGGCCATCTGCCAGCGACTTGATGGGGTGCCGCTGGCGATCGAACTCGCCGCGGTGTGGGTGGCCAAACTGACCCCCGCGCAGATCCTATCCCGGCTCGCCAACCGGTTCGGACTGCTCACCGATGGACACCGCGGCCTGCGGCCGCACCAACGCACCTTGCAGGCCACCATCGACTGGAGCTACTCCTTGTGCTCGCCTCAGGAGCAGGCGCTGTGGAGCCGGTTGTCGCTGTTCACGGGAGGGTTCGATCTGGAGGCGGTCGAGTCTGTCTGCTCTAGCGACGACGTACCGCGCGACGAGATGCTTGGCCTGATGGCAGGTCTGCTCGACAAGTCCGTGGTCATCCGGCTCGACAACACCTATGGCAAGGCGCGCTATCGAATGCTTGAAACCGTCCAGTCGTACGGCCTCGCTCGGCTCGCCGCGTCCGGGGGGAAGAGGCGTTCCGCATCCGCCACCGCGACTATTTCCGGCAGCTGTCCTTGCGCTACGAGGTTGAGTGCTTCGGGCCCCGTCAGATCGAGTGGTTGCTGCACTTGCGCCGCGAGCACCCCAACCTCCGGGCCGCCATCGAATTCTGCCTCAGCCGCGGTGAGAGCCGCACTGCCTTGGAGGTCGCCGGACCCACGTACCATTGGATCTCCTCCGGCTACCTGAAGGAGGGGCTCGGCTGGTTGGATCGGGCGCTGGCCATCGACGACGAGCCCAGCGCCGTTCGCGCCAAGGCCCTCTGGGTGCGCAGCTTGCTGGCGATCCTGCTCGGCGAGCAGGGCGTGCCGGAATGCACGCTGGAGGCTTGCCGGGCATTGGCCGAGCAACTGGACCACACCAACGTCTTTTACCCGAAGATCTGGCAGTGCTCCGGCCTCGTCGCGTTCATTCATGGCGACCTCGACCGGTCCCAGGAGCTGTTCGAAAAGTCCCTCGAAGGGCACCTCCGCGCTGGTCCAGGTCATCTGCACTGCGCGTTCGACTGCATGTTCCAGCTTGCGTTGATCGCGTTGCACCGGGACGAGACGGGCGCCGAGGACTTGGTGGGCCGCTGTCTCGACTTCTGTGAGCGCTATGGTGCGCTGTGGTCGAAGTCGTACGCCCTGTGGTTGCAGGCCGTGTACAGCTGGCGGCGCGGGGACCCGAATACGGCGCTGTACCTGCTGCACGAGAGTATTCGGTTGCAGCAGCCAGTCAACGACCAAACGGGGCTGTCGTTCTGCATCGAGGTCATCGCGTGGTGCGAGGCCGAAAACGCGCAGTGGGAACGGGCCGCAGCCCTACTCGGAGCGGCGGCTGCCGTGTGGAAACGCAGCGGTGCCAACACGTCCTACGACGCGATCCACCGGTTCGCGCACGACGAGGTCGAGCGGCAGGTGCGCATGGCGCTCGATGCGGATCTCTTCGCGAGGTGCTACGCCGAGGGCGCCCGGTGCACCCTGGAGGAAGCGGTGGCACTGTCGCTTCCCCATCCTGTGCCTGAGCAGCCGCGTACCGAGGCTGAGGGAAAGGGCCAGCGCGCCGTGCTCACCCCCCGCGAGGCCGAGATTGCTGAACTCGTCGCTCAAGGGATGAGCAACCGCAAGATCGCGGCAAGCCTCGTCATTTCCCCGCGCACGGCCGAGTCCCATGTGGAGCACATCCTGACCAAGCTCGGTTTCACCTCCCGTACCCAGATCGCGATGTGGATGACTACGAGCAGCGAGTAGGCGACTGTGCTAGTGTCCTGCACCGGAAATTCATGGTCGAAATGGCTATACTGCGGGAATGGCGAGGACTGGGCGGCCGAAGGCTGAGTTGGTGCTGACCGACGATGAGCGTTCGACGTTGCAGCGTTGGGCTCGGCGGGCGAAGAGTTCGCAGGCTTTGGCGTTGCGGTGTCGGATTGTGCTGGCATGCGCCGATGGTTTGTCCAATGTGGATGTCGCCGAGAAGTTGCGGGTGTCGCGGCCGACGGTGGGCAAGTGGCGGTCGCGGTTTGTCCAGCGACGACTGAAGGGGTTGGTCGACGAGGATCGCCCAGGCGCGCCGCGGAAGATCACCGACGAACAGGTGGAGAAGGTGGTCGTCTCGACGTTGGAAGAGAAACCGAACAACGCGACGCATTGGTCGCGTACATCGATGGCGAAGCGTTCCGGGCTGAGTAAATCGACCGTGGGACGGATCTGGAAAGCGTTCAACCTTAAACCCCACTTGGCCGACACATTCAAGCTCTCTACCGATCCGCAGTTCATCGAGAAGGTCCGTAACGTCGTCGGCCTGTATATGAACCCGCCCGAGAACGCAGTGGTTCTGTGCACCGATGAGAAATCCCAGGTGCAAGCGCTGGAGAGGTCCCAGCCGGTGTTGCCGATGATGCCCGGCATGCCCGAGCGGCGCACCCACGACTACGTCCGTCACGGCGTCACCAGCCTGTTCGCCGCCTTCGACATCGCCACCGGCAAGGTCATCTCCTCGCTGCACCGCCGGCACCGCTCGGTTGAGTTCCGCAAATTTCTCACCAAGATCGACAAAACCGTACCGGCGGAGTTAGGCGTCCATGTCATTTGTGACAACTACGCCACCCACAAAACCGAGATCATCCAGAAATGGCTAGCGAAGCATCCCCGATTCCAAATCCACTTCATCCCGACCGGATCGTCCTGGATCAACCAGGTCGAACGCTGGTTCGGCGAATTGACCACCAAACTCCTGCAACGCGGCGTGCACACCAGCGTCCAGGCACTCGAGGCCGATATCCGCAACTGGATCGACGAGTGGAACAACGATCCCCGGCCGTTCATCTGGACGAAGAGCGCTGACGAGATCTTGGAGTCACTCCGATCATATTGTCAACGAATCTCCGGCGCAGGACACTAGGACGTGTTTTATAATAACCGACCACGACATGCTCGATTGGGCGCTGCTGGAGCGCTACGCCGACCGCGTGCTGGACACCCGCAACCGGCTCTGCTCTCCGCAGGTGGAACGGTTTTGACCAACTCCGCGGCACGAACCGAGCCCCCACATTCAAAGCAGAGGCGGAGAAGACCGACGACATTGAAGTCGTAGGCCTTGCGATGCTGTGCCGTTCAGCATTGTGTTGCCGCAGCTTGCAGGGGTCTGGTGCGACCCGGCCGAGCTAGGAGCATGCCCCGGTGTTTTCTTCTCTGGTGTACCAGCTGGCATGGCAGTGGCTCTCTGTCCCAGCGGTGCTGCTGCGTCGAGAGACCTCGAAGGAAGGAGGCCGGGCTGCTGGTGCTCCGGCACGAGAACGAGATGCAGCGCAGGCAACTCGCGGGGGCGACGGGCGATTCGAAGGACTAGGTTTCTGGCTTCAGGAACCGAGGGACGGAGAACGGCGGGCCGAAGGCCAGTTTATGGCGTGCTGTGGTGGGCGACGACCGGCGCACGGTCATCGAGGATGCCGAGTTCGACGAGACCGCCGAAGTGGTGGTGGTGCACGTGCGTAGGCGGGGGCGGGGCCGCTGTGGCCAGTGTGGCCGTAGATGTGGGTGCTATGACCGGGGTGAGGGGCGTGGTCGGTGGCGGGCGCTGGATCTGGATTAACCAGGTCGAGCGCTGGTTTGGCTTCCTCACCGATCAACTCCTTCGTCGCGGCGTCCACAAAAGCGTTGCGGCGCTGGAGAAAGACGTCCGGGAGTGGATCAAGGGCTGGAACGAGGATCCGAAGCCGTTCGTCTGGAAGAAGACCGCGGAGGAGATCCTTGACTCCCTCGCACGATATATCTCACGGATTTCCGGCGCGTGACACGAGCTACTGACAGCCTTCGCGGTGCGCTCGGTCGAGTCCCAGGGCGAGACGGTTCTGCTCCCCGTTCAGCTCGGCGACGTTCTTCGAAAGGAACGCGCGTACTACAACCGGTTTTTGACCAAACGCCTACCGAACCCGTTGGTCGATGCGAAACAGCTGGTCTTGTTTCAGAACGTCCCGCTCGCGGACGCTGATGCGCTGCGCGGGGCACTCGGAGCTCTGGAATGCTTCTGCGGCAAGTCCAGCCTTGCCCGTGCGTACACGGCCATTCACGCAAGGAGATAATGCCCGGTCATGACCCTTATCGAGGTTGAGCGCAAACGCGAGCTCGTCGACGGCGGCGAGGCGGTCAAGGCTCGGCTCACAGAGTTGGGCTACCGCGAGGCGGGTGCGTTCGTCGAGGTTGATACGTACTACAGCCCGCAGCACGTCGACTACCTGGCGACCGTCGAGTGCCTTCGTGTCCGGCGACGGGACGGGTGGGCGGAGATCACCTACAAGCCCGCTTCGGACGCCAAGACCCACAGCGCGACGAGCGTCATCTCGAAACCCGAGACCGACGTCGTACTGTGGGATGCCGACCAGGCCGAGGCGGCGAACCGACTGATGTCCTGCATCGGCATGGTCACCTTGGCTCGAGTCGAGAAAGCACGCACGCAGTACCGGCACCCCTCCCGAGTCGACGTCACCATTGCAGTGGACGTGATCAGCGGTCTCGGGACGTTCGTCGAGACCGAGGTCAGCGCAGACGGCGCCGACGGTGACAGGGTCGCGTTGCTGGAAGAGGTCGAACGTCAGCTCGGCCTCACTGCGTGCATGGTGGTGACCCTGCCGTACCGAGACCTCGTTCGGGCGGCTGCCGCATCGAGCTAGCTAGGGCTAAGTGGGGATATCACGGAATTACGTGACCAGCGGACTGATCCCCGCTGCCTGGGCAATCGCGGCGGCCTCGCCGCGTGAGGTGACTTCCAGCTTCTTCAGCACCCCGGCGACGTGGAACTTGACGGTGCTCTCGGTGACACCAAGATCCGCCGCGATGGCCTTGTTGCGTTTGCCTTGGGTGACCAGACGCAGCACTTCCATTTCACGCCGATTGAGTCTGGCCAGGCGGGACTCACCCGTGCGGTCCACTGGCGGGTCGAGCGGGAGTTCGATGGTGGCGCGACTGCCCCAATCCGGTACCGCGTCAAGGTCAATCGTGGAGCCGAGCGTGCGTGCCCGACCGTCGAGCTGACGGCGCAGGGATGTCATGTCGAGACGCCCCGAGTCGTGGTCGCGTACGTCGATGCGAAGAGATGTGCCACCGCAGATCCAAGAGATCCGCAGGCGCGTCAAGCCCGACTGCGTGGTGAAGGCCAGTACTGCGGTTCGGGTCATCGCGCGGGCAGCGTGCGCGACCTCGCCCGGCAACGGGCGCCCGGGCTTGAGTGGGGCGACGAACTCGATCTCCGCCCCGTGGTGCCGTAGCGCCTGTCGGATTTCCTTGCGCAGCTTGGCAAACGCAGCCATCACAGGCTCCTCGGACAGGGCGAGGTCGGACTGCTGCGCGGAGCGCAACGCCACCAGCGCGGCGGAGGCGGAGTCAATCGCGGCGAGTCGGGCGTGGCGGTCATCGAGTCCGGTGGAGCGGAGCGTTGTGAGGATGCTGACAAGCGCGGTTTCGTGTGCTGCGACCATCTCAGCGATTGTGCGGGCGCGTTCGCTCGACGCGGCACGGGACTCGGCGAGGTAATCAGGGCTGGCCTGGGCGACCTGCTGCCGGATCGAGGTCGCGACGATACCGAAGATCTCGGCCAGCGCCGCAGGCTGCGGGAAGCGTTTCCTTGCGGCGCGGGGAAAGAGGACGAGCAGCGTGCCCACCGGATCGAGCACCACCCACACTGCCCTGGTCGCCCCGGCGATCGTCGCAGTCGTGCTGAGTGAATGGCCGGGCTCGACTGTGGCTTTGAGCCGTTCGAGCTCGTCGATGGTGATCTTGTTGATCATCTCGGTCGCCCCGGCAACCTTGCGCGGACGACCGGTGCACTCGCGGGTGAAGATGACCAGCGCGGTGTGCGGCCATCGGTCGGCCAGGAACCGGGAGAACCGGCCAGCGATCTCGTGCAGAGGGCCGTCGATGACCTCCCGCAGCGCGGGCAGCCCTGTCTCGGTGTCAAGCATCCCGGTCAGGGTAGCCACCCCCTCACCTATCCGGAAGTCGAGGTTTTCCTGGCCCTCGGACTAGGTCACGGACACTGAGCGCCCGATTAGCCTCGCAAGAGACATGCGTTGCGACGCATGCTTTTTCGTCGAGTGATGAAGGAACCAGCCTACATGCCACAGCAGGTACGCGGTGTGATCGCCCGTTCGAAGGGAGCTCTGGTCGAGCTCACCGAGATCGTGATCCCTGACCCGGGTCCCGGCGAGGTCGTCGTCGCGGTGGCCGCCTGCGGGGTCTGCCACACCGATCTGACCTACCGCGACGGCGGGATCAACGACGAGTTCCCTTTCCTGCTGGGGCACGAAGCCGCGGGCACCGTGGAAAGCGTCGGTGCAGGCGTCGAATCCGTTCAGCCGGGCGACTTCGTCGTGCTTATTGATCGGGAACTTATAGGTGTGATCTTCGTTGTTCTGGCATGATCGCTGGTGTGCGGGACGCGCGGAGGTTGTCGCCTGAGGCGCAGGAGGATTTGCGGCGCAGGGTGGTCGCTGCTGTTCATGGTGGGATGAGTCAGGTCGAGGCGGCCCGGGTGTTCGCGGTGGCCCCGCAGTCGGTGTCCAGATGGGTGCAGGCGTGGCGGAAACGTGGCTCGAAGGGTCTCACCGGGCGTCGCCGGGGTCGCAAGCCCGGCGAGCAGAAAGCGTTGAGTGCCCGCCGGCAGCGCAAGCTGCGGTATGCGGTGGCCGAGCACACCCCGGCCACGTTCGGGCTGGCCGGCCTGGTGTGGACCCGCAAGACAGTGGCCGAGCTGATCCGGGTGCGCCACGGCATCGTGTTGAACCTGCGCACCGTCGGCAACTACCTGCGTTCCTGGGGATTGTCGCCGCAGAAACCGATCCGCAAGGCCTACGAACAGGACCCCGAGTCCGTACGCCGATGGCTGGAGGAGGACTACCTGGCCATCGCCGCCCGCGCCCGCCGCGAGGGCGCACTGATCCTGTGGCTGGATCAGACCGGGATCCGCTCCGACGCCACCGTGGCCCGCACCTGGGCACCGGCGGGCCAGACACCGGTGGTGGGCAAAACGGGTAAACGATTCAGCGTGAACGCGATGTGCGCGATCGGGAACAAAGGCGAGCTGTACTTCACCGTCTACACCGGCTCGTTCAACGGCAAGGTGTTCCTGTCGTTCCTGGACCGGCTGACCCGCCATCTGGACCGCAAGGTCCACCTGATCGTTGACGGACACCCCGTCCACCGCCGCAAGACTATCCAGCAATGGATCACCAAGCACGCTGAGGCGATCGCGATGCACTTCCTGCCGGGATACAGCCCCGAACTCAACCCCGACGAGCTACTCAATGCCGACCTCAAACGCACCGTTTCCACCAGCACAGCCCCCAAAACCCGCGCCGAGTTGAAACAAGCGGTCCGCTCCTTCCTCCACCGGCTCCAGAAGCTGCCCGACCGAGTTCGCTCCTACTTCGGCAAACCCGAAGTTCGCTACGCCGCCTAACATCACACATTTGCCACCCGGATCAATAACTGGCGCGCTGTCTGCGGCCAGTGCCGTGCCTGCAAACGCGGGCGTCCGCAATACTGCTTCGACACCTACAACGCCGAACAGCCGATGACGCTGACCGACGGCACCGAGCTCTCCCCGGCGCTGGGCATCGGCGCGTTCGCAGACAAGACGCTCGTCCACGCCGGCCAGTGCACCAAGGTCGACCCCGCCGCAGACCCGGCCGTCGTCGGCCTGCTCGGCTGCGGCGTCATGGCCGGACTGGGCGCGGCGATCAACACCGGCGCAGTCAGCCGCAGCGACTCGGTAGCGGTCATCGGCTGCGGCGGCGTCGGCGACGCGGCCATCATGGGCTCCCGGCTGGCCGGTGCGTCTACGATCATCGCGGTGGACCGCGACGAGCAGAAGCTCGCCTGGGCCCGCGACCTGGGCGCCACCCACACCATCAACGCGGCCGAGTCCGATGCGGTCACCGCGATCAACGGACTCACCGGCGGGTTCGGCGCCGACGTCGTGATCGACGCGGTGGGCCGTCCGGAGACGTGGAAACAAGCCTTCTACGCGCGGGATCTCGCGGGCACCGTCGTGCTCGTCGGCGTGCCCACGCCGGGCATGCGCCTGGAGATGCCGTTGCTCGACTTCTTCTCCCGCGGCGGCGCCCTGAAGTCCTCCTGGTACGGGGACTGCCTCCCGGAGCGGGACTTCCCGACGCTGGTCGACCTGTACCTGCAGGGAAGGCTACCGCTGGAAAAGTTCGTCACCGAACGCATCACGCTCGACGACGTCGAAAAAGCCTTCCACACCATGCATTCCGGCGAGGTGCTGCGCTCGGTGGTGATCCTGTGAGCGACCTCCGGATCGACCGCGTCGTCACCACCGGCGTCTTCGAACTCGACGGCGGCACATGGGACGTGGACAACAACGTGTGGCTCATCGGCGATGACAACGAGGTCGTGATCGTCGACGCAGCCCACAACGACAAACCGATCGCCAAAGCCGTCGGGAACCGCAACGTCGTCGCCGTCGTGTGCACCCACGGACACAACGACCACGTCACCTTCGCACCACAGCTGGGCAAGGAGTTCCACGCGCCGATCCTGCTCCACCCCGGGGACCAAGAGCTGTGGGAGATGACCCACCCCGGACAGGCCTTCTGGCAGACAGCCGACACCGAACGCATCGCCATCGCCGGGACGACACTCGAGATCATCCACACACCGGGGCACTCCCCCGGTTCAATCTGCCTGCACCTGCCCGAGGCCAAAGCCTTGTTCTCCGGCGACACTCTTTTCTCGGGCGGCCCCGGCGCCACCGGCCGATCGTTCTCCGACTTCCCAACCATCATAGACTCGATCCGGGACCGTCTCTTCGCCCTGCCCGAAGACACCCGCGTCTACACCGGCCACGGCGACAGCACCACGATCGGCGCCGAAGCACCACACCTGGCCGAATGGATCGAACGCGGGTACTGAACCGTCCAGGTTTCGGTGGAGACCTTGATGTGCCCCGGTTTGGGCGGAGTCGGGTCACTGGATGATCGTCGTCTCAGCAATCCGCCTGGAGCTGTGCCGGTGGGTGTCGCCGGAGATACCCACCGGAGTGAAGGCGATTTTTTATGCCCCCATGTCCTTGAAGTAGTTCTGCCGGCTCAGCGGGGCTGGCGGAGGTGGGTGGCGGGTTGGTCGGGTAGTGGACCGTTTCGATGCTGGCGGCTTTGCCGTTCGGGCGGAGTCAGCGCCGTATCCGGATGACCCTGCCGGGCCCCGAGCGGGCCGGTTCGCGGGTTTTCGTCCAGGGCAAGGACTTTCAGGCTGCGGGTCTCGGCACGCCCGTGCCCGTGCCCGCGGCCGCCCACGATTTCAATGGAAATTGCGGAGGTTGTCCACAGGCGTCGGCATGTCGGGGTGCGACACGCCGACGGTCCGCAATTTCCATTGAAATCGTGAAATCGAAGGGGCGGGTTCAATGGAACTTGCGGGTTCCGCCCGCTCAGGCAGACTCGGGCCAACACCCGCGCGAAGGCCCAGCCCGACGGGGTACCCGACCACGAACGCATACCGAGCCCGGCGGAGAAACCAGGCCGGCAGGTCTGCGGCATACTCAGCGATCTCGACGAACGTCTTCGCCCCGCCGGTCACCGCCAGCACCGCCAGGGCAGCAAACGCCGCGATCGATCTCTCCTTGGTGCATGTGGACGCTCGTGCCCGACGTTCAGCTGAATACCAGCGGCAGCACGATCGCAGCACCGACGAGCGAGATACCGCTAAGCAGGTCGGATCGGATCCGAACAACATTTGCAGCCATCCGTCCGAGGCACAATCCAGCCAATGACATGACCGCTGTCACGACACCGAAAGTTATCATCGGGATCACGAGAGAAAAACCGGCGAAACCCAGTCCGGTGCCGGCGATAAAATTATCGACACTCAGCGACAGCGGCATGCCGAAGAGCGTCACCCATCGATGATCCACCTCGTCTGGTTCCGGGTTCCGCATGGCTCCGGCCAGAAGGTACAGCCCATACGCTCCCATCGCGATAAATCCAATGTACTCCGCCCCCGCACCGATGAACTCCCCTACGTAGTGGCCGATGAATCCTCCTGCCAGGGGAGCCAGGGTATCCCATATCCCGAAGACGAGGGCGATCTGCACAGCACGGCGCCAGCCGAAGGGAATGGTACCGATGGCGATCGACGACCGGAAGTTGTCGATACTGAGACCAAAAGCCAGCGCTAAAAGCGGGAGAATTTCAAGAGCCATCTGAAAAAACCACCCCGTAAAAATCGTTTACCTACCCCCGAATTTGTCGGGAGAGACGTTGAACAGGAACCATTTCCGGTAGTCGGCGCTCACCCGCGATCGAGGATCGTGCCCGCGGTTGACGGGGTCGAGAGGCGCCACGTGCGGGCGACACATCAGGGCAGTCGCAGTCCCACTGCGGAAAACCGCCGCCCGCTTCGGACCCCAGTAACCGCACCCCCATGCACGCCTTCCGCCACTCGCCACCGATCAGTCATTCCCCGAATCCGCGCCGCAGGCTTGGCCGGGCACCGGAATGGGTCCTGCGCCCCGCCGAGCTACTCCGCGAACGCGGTTTTCGGCAAGTGAAACGGTGACGAACTCGGCTGGACGGTCCACTGGAACTTCGCTACGCCGCCCACTCGCCACGGGCGAGAGCAGACCAGTCGCGCAGTGTGCGATAGCCCTTCGTGGTAATCACTACCCGATGACCTCGTAGCGCGAACAGGCGGTGCGTGTCGATGTCGATCAAATCCGTAACCCACAGATCACGGAGGGTCTGACGCAGATCATCTGCCATGGGACTAATACCCATCACCCAGTCATAGCCGAGCGCGGGCTGGAGGAGCCCGTTGTGATAGCAGATTTTTCCCTGGTTCACGGCATCCAAGGCCGTGTAGCGGTTGGCTGTGAATGTTGTACGGGACATTACCAATCACCTGTTCGACAGGTCGCTCTTTTTGATCTATTCCAATGCCGAGAAAATCGCGGTACCGAGGCAGCATCAACCGACCCAACCTGAATCTGGGTCCCGTCCAAGCCACCGTCTAGTTGTTGCCACCGATTTCGATATGCACGATTACATCGTCGTCGATCACCTCGACTCTGTACGTGCGCAGCGGCTCCATTGCGGGCAAGCACAGCGGTTCCCCTGTGCGCACGTCGAACCGTGACATGTGGAGCGGACACTCCACCGACACGCCGTCAAAGTGACCTTCACTTAGCACCGCAAACTCATGCGTGCAAACGTCCTCAACGGCATAGACGGTTCCGTTGACGTTGAAAATCAAGATCCGAGGGAGGGTATCCAGCCGTCGTGCCGTACCAGGTGGGACCTCACGAAGGCTGCACGCGCGTACTCGATGAGTGGCCCGTTCCATCGATGCCACGTCCTTTCCACGGATTTCCGCGCTGCCCTGATCAGAAGCGGCGTCACGAATCGTCGACCTGCGGCTGGCCGACGACGGAAAGAGTCACGAACCAGCAGATCGCGTAGAACGCGAGCAGCGCACAACCGTGCCACCGCTAGGAGTACCGCGCCAACGTCGGCGCTGCGCCGGCCGACCAGCGCGAACCCGGTGACCACGATCAGCGCGGCAGCGAAGACCACGATGCAATCGCGGGGCATGTGGATCTCGGTGGGAACCACGATCACCGTCAGCGCCAACGCGACTCAGACGATCGAAAGCGTTGCAAGAACAAGTAGTGATGTCACAACAACGCCCACCTCTCAGTCGGCCCGAACAGCTCGATGTCGGCACGTACCTCTACCGCTTCCGAACCACAACGCTTGGAACTCTGAACGACTCGGGTGGCTCTGCCAAATCCTTTTTCGGCGGGTGGCGCAAGGCCCCTGCGCGTTCCGCTGCCGGATCCGGAGCCTTGCGCCGCCGCATACGTAGTCCCGTTGCAGATATCCGACACCTGCCGCGACTACGAGAATTGAAGCAACACGGTGCTTCGACCCCGACCGTCAGCCCCGGTAGAAGTAACCGGTGGCCTCAGCACACACCTCGATGACCGTGTACTCCGGAGTTTCCCACTTCATACTTTCCTCCTCGCGTTGACTCGCCCGATGAGCGGGCAACAACCGGACAACGTGACCCGCGCAATTTCGAGAGCAGAACCTCGAAATTCAGCGTTTCCAACAGAGCATCTTCGACGTAACAGATTGCTGCAACAGACATTGAACCGGTGGTCGGAGATCGGTACCGAACGGTGTCTGTGCGGCCACGAGCGGAACCGCGGGCGTCGCCGCAGTACCGAAGCGCCGTCCCCGGTCGGCGATGGAGCCCGTTGGCGTGCAGGACCTCTTCCGCAACGGACCTCCACATCGCACATGTCCTCCTTCCCGACACGTCGTACCTGGAGAAGGGTGGCACGGGGCCGGCCCGTAATATCACCGAAGATTGGCAAGGACGAGTGGCGCGTAGGTGCGATATCGCGCAAGCCTGCTGGTACTCTCCGGCCGCCCTACCGCGTCGATCACGACGTCTGCGCCGTTTTCCCAGTCAACGACTTGATCCCGCACACCGTGTCGACTTCCAAAGCATCCACTGTGTGCGTTGCGCCGAACTCCTTGGCCCGCTCCAGCTTCTTCAGGTCCGTGTCGACCACGATGATCCGAGAAGCCCCGGCCAGTCGAGCGCCCATGATCGAGCCATCACCGACACATTCTGATGAGTTGCTCGCGGTGCGGAGCACTCCACCGTCAACCACCGTAGAGAGCATGTCACAGGATCGAATTTCCCGCCACGGAAAAGACTTTCGCTCCTGGCTATGACGCAGGCTCGCCCAGGCGAATGCACCGCCGCAGGTTTCCATCCGGCGTGCTGAGAGACTGGCGCTATCTACCGACGTACATCCTCAACGGTCAGATTTCACGCGCACTCTCATAGGAAGGAATCGCTCGCGAGGCGCGGGTATCCATTCTGGTACGACAACGACCGGACAACGGGCGTGCACGGCGCAGCGTCGGCTCACCGAGCCCAGCAGCGCTTCGTAGAAGAAGTTGTACCCACGGTTGCCGAGTACCAGCAACGCCGCGCTCTCAGCGGCTTCCAACAACACCTGCGTCGGATGACCGCATCGCACCTCGCGCCGGATCTCCACCTCCGTGGCGGTCTCGCACTCGACCAGGTCCACGGTCCGGTCGAGGTTGAGGCGCGCGTTCTCCTCGAATTCCTCCGGTGGTACCGGTTGTCCCTCCCAACTGCAGACCAGGGCGTAGAACGCGGGAAACTCCCAGGCGATCACGGCGTGCACCGCGGTGCCGGTGAGTTCGGCTTGCTCGACGGCCCAGCGCAGCGCCGCCTTCGCCGACACCGATCCATTCACGCCTACGACGATTCTGCGTTCGGTGTCCATGGCTGCAACCTCCGTTGTGGCCGGACCACCATCGGCCGTAACCATCCGATCCATACATCGCACGGCGCACCTTCGCGTGTCCCTTGTGGCGTTCCAATGGCGCAGGCGGAAAGAAACCGCGCAGTCAACAGCCGCTCCTGCGTTCCGCTGCCAACGCCACGGAGCCTCCGGCTTGCCTCGTTCTCTGCGCCGCGTCGCACGCCCGCGCTGCCTGCATCATGGCCAGTTCCGTTCGCTCCTCCCTGAGGACCCTGAGCACGTCTCCGGGGAGCCGCTTGTTCGCGAGCACGTCGTCCGTATCCGCCAGTACGCGGTGCCCGACGTGGGTGAAACGTGGATAAAGCGCACGAGCGAATGCCAGCACGAACTCGGGCTCGGCAGCTCCGGCCATGCTCTCCAACGCACGCAAGTAGCGTCTAGCGTACGGAGTGAGTAACTCCTCCTGCCCCGGTTGTCGCAGCCCTGCCATGACGGCTTGCCGTTCCGCGAGCGAGTAAGTGTCGGTCAACACCTGGGTCCACGCTTGCTCCTTGGCGGCACGGGTCGGACGTGCGGCCTGTGCCATCAAGGCGTGCCGGCGACCGCTGTCCCCCGGATCAGCGTCCATCGCGATGTCGAGAAGTCCGTCGATGTCGTGACCGGCCGACGCGAGGCGAAGCAATGCGCGCCAGCGCAGATCTCGATCCACTTCCAGTCCTGGCCAGGGAAACCGCCCGGCCACCATTTCGATCAGCAGGCCGTGGCTGTCGGCCTGGACGACCCCTACGAGGGTGCGGGCCAGCACCACTTGGCGGTCGCTGCCCGGAACGGCGCCGGCCAAGTGATCGCGCACTCGGCGCGCCAGGGCTTCAAGTGTCCGGCTGGTGGTGGATGGATCCCCGTAGACCCGCACCGCCCACACGGCACGCTCCAGGAGCACTTCCAGGACGCCGACATCGCTCTCCGCCACTCCATGCGTGAGTACGGCCGATGCGAAACTCCGAGCGGGCAAGCGGGCGTCGAGGACGTCGTCCCACAATGCTCCCCAGACGACTGCTCGAGTTCTCTGATCGTCCAGTGCGGACAGCCGACGCAAGGCCATCCGTCGAGACCGGGGGTCCAGCCTGACTTTGACGTGGCTCACCGCATCGTCATTGGGCACCAGTAGGTCCGGGCTTCGGCTACCGAACGCGGCTAGTTCTCCTTCGGAATCACGCGGGCTGAGCGGCACGTGCGCTCGATGCCGCAGCACCAGGCCGGCATCGCAGTCGTCGAACGCGCCAACCCGCAGGTGCAAGTGGCGTGGCCTCACCTCAGGATCGGGAAGCTGCACCACCCGATCACCGATCGGAAGGCGAGACACCTCGACCGTGTTCACCCCACGGCGCAATAGCCACTCGTCCACCCAGCGATCCACATCTGCGTCCGACACCTGCCGAAGCGCCGCCACGAAATCATCGAGGCTGGCATTCCCCCACGCGTGCGTCCGCAGGTATGTCCGTACGCCCGAGACGAAGGAGTCCCAGCCCATGCGCACCGCGAGCTCGTGGAGTACGGCCGCCCCTCTCCGGTAGACGATTGGACCGAAGTTCGTCCGCGCGGCATTGGTGTCGGCGGTCTCGACCCGGATCGCGTGGCTGGTCGGCAACTGGTCGGCATGTCGAGCCACCGGCAGGTTGTGGTGCGCGAATGCCGTCCAACCTTTCCCGTACCGCGTCACTTCGGGTTGTGCGACGACCGCCATCATCGTCGCGAAGCTCTCGTTCAGCCACAGATCGTCCCACCAGCGCATCGTCACGTAGTCGCCGAACCACATGTGCGCCATCTCGTGCAACAGCAGCTCGGCTCGTCGTCGCCGCGCATCCTCGGTGACCCGATGCCGGAACACGAACCGCTCGTTGAGCGTCACGCAGCCCGGGTGCTCCATTCCGCCGAATGCGTACTCGGGCGCGAAGACGTGGTCGTACTTGGTGAACGGGTACGGAATGTCGAACAGCTGGCGGTAGAAGTCGAGGCCGCGGCTGATCACGTCGAACAGCTCGGGCGCATCGCCGGTGAGGTCTTCGAGGAGAGACTTCCGCGCGTACAGCGCCAGCGGCACTCCGCGGTGGCTGGAACGCAGTCGGCCGAACGGGCCGGCGGCGAAGGCCACCAAATACGGCGGCAACGGTGGTGTGCTCCTGAAGCGCCAAGTCGAGCGCTTGTCGCCCGCAGGCGCCTGCTCCTCGCCGGACTCGGTGTTGGCGACCACCACCCACTGATCGTCAGCCGTAACGGTCAGATCGACTGTTGCCTTCACGTCCGGCTGATCGAAGCAGGCGTACACCTTGTGCGCCGCGAAGGGCTCGAATTTGGTGTGCACGTAGACCTGTCCGTCAAGCGGGTCGCGGAAACGGTGCAGCCCCTCCCCGGTTCGCGAGTACGAACCGGAACCGGCCACTCGAACCGTGTTCTCACCGGGTCTCACATCCAGCCGGACACGCGTCCCGTCATGCGCGCCGGGCCCCAGCTCACGGCCATTGCACTCGACCGACTCGGCCTTACCCGCGAAGTCGAGAAAGACGCTCGCACCCCCGGAACGGGCCCGGAAGCGGACCACGGTACTCGTCGCGAACTCCTGCTCATCCCCGGTCAAGTCGAGGTCCACCGCGTAGCGGACGTCGCAGACCTCAGCCGAACGCGCTGCCGCCTCGTTCTGCGTCAGGTTGCTCATGCACACGGCACTGCCTTCGAATGACATCGGTCATCGCCTCCTTGCCGACGCAGGTGGGCGACGGTAAACGAGGTTCGCTCGGGCCGTTTCGTCGTCGGCTGCGACATCGTCCTGATTGGCACGAACGAGCGCGTCCTGCACCAGGTGATGGTCGGGCGAGTGGAAGCAAACCGGGTCGGTGCGTCCCGGATCGCCGGTCAAGGCGAAGGCTTGACACCGGCATCCACCGAAATCCATCTCTTTGCGAGGACAGCTGCGGCACGGATCAGCCATCCATTCTGTTCCCCGGAACGCCTGGAAGGCAGCTGACTTCGACCAGATCCACTCGAGGTCGTGGTCGTGAACCGAGGGGAAGTTCATCGTGGTCATGTCCGCGGCTACCGGACACGGATACACCATGCCGTCCGGGGCGACGGTCAGTGCTGTCTGCGCCCATCCACCCATGCACGGCTTCGGGTAGCGCTCGTAGTAGTCCGGGAGGATCCAGATGAGTTCCATGCGATCCGCCAACTCGGCCTTCCGGCGTTCGTACACGCCTTCGGCCTTCTCCAACTGCGCCTTGCTCGGGAGCAGCAGGTCGCGGTTGCGAAGAGCCCAGCCGTAGTACTGGGTGTTGGCAAGCTCCAGCCGCTCGGCGCCCCACGACACGCAGACGCCGATGATCGCGTCTAGGCGAGCCAGGTTCAGCCGGTGCAGGACCACGTTCATGTTCAACGGCAGCCCGGCCTCGCGGATGATGCGCGCAGCCTCCTGCTTCTTGTCGAATCGCTTGCTCGCTGCGACCAAATCCGTCGACTCAGCCGCGTCGCCCTGAATGCTCAGCTGGGCGCTGTTGAGCCCTGCCGACACCAGCGATCTCGCACGGCTCGCCGTGAGCCCCAGGCCGCTGGTGATCAGGTTGGTGTACAGATCGAGGCGGCGGGCCTCGGCGACGAGCGTCTCCAGATCACCGCGGACGAGGGGTTCACCGCCCGAAAAATGGACCTGCACCACACCGAGCCCGGCTGCCTCGCGTATCACCCGCAGCCAGTCCTCGGTGCTGAGCTCATCCTGCCGATCGAGCAGCGCCAGCGGGTTCGAGCAATAGACGCAGTGCAACGGACATTGGTGAGTGACCTCGGCCAGCAGGCCGTACGGCTGCGGCATACCGTTCATGTGACCACCCAACCTAGTCCGTGCGCATCCTGGAGGAACGCCACGACGTCGTTCGCGAGACCGGTGGCCTCGAAATCGTGCTCCAACTGGGACACCACCTGCCGCACGGTCCGGCTGCCGTCACACAGCCGCAAAATCGCCGCCCCGGACGCGTTCAGGTGCACGACTCTCTCCGGCAGCAGAAGCAACTCGGCGTCGCGGACGCTGTCGTGCTTGAGCATCGCCTTGGTCGCTAGCCGAGGCGTGGCCGTCAGATCAGGCTCGTCCATCATGAACTCTTGCTGTAAGCGAGTTGCACGGCGTCCAGCAGGCTCCAGAGAACATCGCACTTGAACTCCAGCGCTCGTACGCACGCGTCCTGCTGCTCCCTGGACTTCGCGCCCTTGATCACCAGGTGGAGCAGATGCTCGATGTCCTTGGGCTGCTGGGTGAGTCGAGACCGGAAATACTCCAAGCCTTTTGCGGCGATCCACGGGTAGTGCTGCTGGAGATCGGCAATCCTCCGGCTGAGCAGATCTGGGGCGAACAGCTCGGTCATGGCCGACGCCACGGCCTCCAGCCACGGCTTCCGGTGGCAGAAATCCACGTAGGCGTCCACGGCGAACCGCACTCCGGGCAGCACCGAGCTGCTGTCGATCAGCTCTTGGCGGGTCAAGCCGACAGCTTCGCCGAGGCGGACCCACTTCTCGATCCCGCCTTCGTCTCCCGTTCGGCCGTCGTGATCGATGATGCGCTGAATCCACTGGCGCCGATCCTGCCGACCGGGGAGCTTGGTCAGGATGAACGCGTCCTTCACCGGCAGGTTCACCTGGTAGTAGAAGCGGTTTCGCACCCATCCGCGGAACTCCTCCTCAGTGAGCAAGCCCGCGTGCATCCGCTCGTTGAACGGGTGCAAATGGTGGTACCGCTGTTCTCCGATCGACCGCAGCTGTGCTTCGAACTCCTCAGCAGACCAAGCTTTCACAACTCCACCTCCAGGCCAGCTCGACCCACCTCGATGCCCAAGTCCGCCAACCAACGCCGCTCCTCGGACCCTTCGTCGAGAATGGGGTTGGTGTTGTTAATGTGGGTGTAGATCTTGCGCTTCGCAGGAAGCGCAGCCAGAGCGCGGGCAGAACCGTCCTCGCCGCTGACGGGCATGTGCCCCATGGAGCGTCCGGAACGACTTCCCGCACCCCGGCAGGACATTTCGTCGTCCGTCCAGAAAGTACCGTCCAAGAAGACGCAATCAGCCGACGCCACCTGTTCGGCGAACTTCTCGTCCCACTGGGGCAGGGTCGGCGCGTACACCGCGGTCCCGCCAGTCACCTTGTCCTGCAAGCGGAAGCCCATCTCCCACTCCCTCGACTCGCACTGAAGCTGCGAGCGCCCCAGGTAGCGAGGCGCCTTGCTACCGGTCAGGAAGGCGGTCACGCGCAACCGGTCGTCCAGGTCGAGCGGTTTGCCGATTTCGACCACGGACCACAACAGGTTGGCGTAATCGCTCAGCAATTCCCGAACAGGAAACCGCAGAGCGAGCGCCTCCAGCACGGGGTACGTCCCGTAAACCGTCAGCGACGATTCCTCACGCAACATCAGCAGGCCGATCGTGTGGTCGAACTCCGCGTCCGTCAGCAGCACGCCGGCAACCGGTGTCGTCCGAATTCCCGGACCCGGATGCAAACAGCGATCCGCCGCTATCTGATGATGGACATCCGGAGTTGCGTTGAGCAGGAACCACCGCTCGCCGTCTCCGGAGACCGCAAGACCCGCGTGCATCGACCCGAGTTCCGGATTGCTACGAGCCCTGCGGCACCCGGCGCAAGCGCAGTTCCACTGCGGATAACCACCGCCTGCCGCAACTCCCAGACAATGAAGAAACACAGCGCGAGAGCAATCCGTCAACGCCGGTACAGGTAGCCGCTGGCTTCAGCGCACACCTCGATTACCGCATATTCCGGCTTTTCCCACCTCATGGCGTCCTCCCTTGAATTCGACCGCTGACGGCGGTCGGGCAACAACAGGTATCATCACCTGTCGATATTCCAGCCCGGGCAAGCTTCGTGTGTCGTCGCCCGAAACTCGGTATTGCGTTTCAAAGTTTCTTCGATTTCGCCGGGCCGTGACAACAGTTCATGAACCACCGGCACCGTATCACTGACGAACGGTCGCCGTTTCGCCACGAACGGTCCGCTGCGGACACTGCGGCGGTGCCAACTCCCGGCATGCGACAGGCACCTTCCCACCTTGCTTTTGCGACCAGCGAACATCCGATGAAAGCGACAACGCGTCATGCGGCGCAGCGTCGATGAGCAAGCTCGCGGTAGGTGCCATCGACACACCCCGGCGACCGAGACCTTTTCAGGCACGCAGTGCGGACCAAGCAACGCGGCGCAAGCGCGCCAACCTGGCATTGCGCGCGAACAATTTGAGAAGCAGGCACGAGGCGCCTGGCGGAATCCGTCTGCGTGCGGACAAGCCTCACACACCGAGCAATCGGCGGATCTCCGGAGCGTGGCGCCGCGAAACGGGAACGCGCTCACGGCAACGAGGATCCGTGATCAGAACCATCTCACCCTTGATGCCCCGCTCCAACTCGACCACCCGGCGGAGGTTGGCCAGGAAGCGACGATGTACTCGACGAAATCCGTGGAGTGCCAGTGATTCCTCGACGTTATCCAGGCCACGGGTGGCAGCTTGGATCCTTCCCCGGTCCGTACTCAACCAAACGATGTTCCGGTCGGCTTGGGCATAGCGGATCTCCGACGGGGCGAGCAGAACCAGCCGTTCTTCACGAATCCCGATCACGCGCGGCGGCAGAGAAACAGCCACCGCTTCCGAATACTTCTCGTAAGGTTCACCCTCTTGCAGACCAAATGCGCAGAACATGCCCACTACGTGGTTGGAGGCGACGACGGGCCGCATGGTTACCGGAATGGCATCCTCTCCGGGGACCACCGACAGACGCGCATAGCCCCTCCACTGCGGACGTTGCAGTGCCCGGCCCATTGCCCACCGCACGACATCAGGAAGCTCCGGAATATCCGGTTTCCAGCGTTTCGCCAGTTCCGCCACACCCGTGGCAATGGGGTTGTCGTTTGCCAGCTTGAGCAACGAAATAGCTGCGCCGTTCGCAGCGATCACATGCGCACCCCGGTCCATTGCCATGAGCGGGCCACTCGTCTGGGCGCACTCGTGCTTGAACGCGGCGACCACGCTCTTGGCCTCCGCGAAGGCGCGGCGATTGATCTCTTCTTCGACGCTCGCGGCGGCGTTCCTCAGCCACGTCGGCACATGCTCGGAGAGCGGCGCCTTCCACCGCGAGATGTTGATCGACGCGACCGGCAAGCCGGTTACCACGTCGCGTATGGAAATCCCCGCGCAGGCCCACTCCTGGAAGCCTTCGCACCAGTGCTCCGCACCAGTCACGGTCACCGGGCCCGGCAGTTCGAACGACGTCCCCATCCCGTTCGTGCCTGTGCACTGCTCCGACCACGACGACCACGGAGCGAGGTTGCTCAGATCAGCGCGCTTCTGCGCGGTGGGGTCGCCCCAGGACCCGAGGACACGCCCGGTACCGTCCGTCACGGCGACGACACCGCCGTCCAGCTCCACATCCCGACCTGCCAACGCCCCGAGACCGCCGAGCTGGGTGAAGATCACGTCGTTGTCGAGTCGATGGTCGTTGCCGTCCGGCGCCCCGGGCGCGATGTGCAGCGTGGGGTCCACTTCGTACTGATCCCGACATCGGTACCACGAAGCCAGGATCTCCGGTCGAACGCCTTGCACGATGTCTTCGCCTGCGGCGAAGCTCTCCCACGCACGAGCAACCCTGCTCACTGTGGCCGTGGCTACCAGGGAGTCGCCCCCTACGTGGCCATGGCTGCCGGTCCCGCTCGATGCGATCTCCAGGGGCGGCACTCTCCCCGTCATCATGACCTCCTTGTCGTTGCGAGGGACGGATCTCGGGGACTCGCGGACGGTAACAGCGGTCACAATGTAGCCCTCGGAAAGCGGCGATTCAAGACATGCCTTCCCCGCGCGACCGACCCCGCTTCCGGCCGCGGTCACGACCGATCTGCTTCTTGTCGTCTGCTTCTCGTCGCTGAAAATGATCCTGGCAATGGACCCGATTCGGCGATTACCGATGAACGGTAAATTCTCACGGAGACACTCCGATGATTTCCAATTTATTGACGGGACCGCTCGGGATGCGACACGAGCTGTTTCCAGTGCCCAACGCCGTCGACCGTCCGCTGGACTCGCGGCGCGCCGCAGCGACTACGTCCGCGCCGTAGGTCAGGTTCGGCACGAAGTGCCCGTCCATCACATCCCACTGGATGCGGTCCTCCGCCTCTTGTCATGTCGCTCATCTCCTTGTGCGAGGTCATCACCCGAAAATAATTTGCGCCAACGATCCGCACCTCCCCCGCAGGGGGGAGACGAGGGGGGAATCGCGGCCACTCCGTGAACGTCGCCCGCCACCTCCCCCCATTCTTTCCCCCGCGTGGTTACGCCGCCAGGGCGTGTGCAAGGTTGATCTGAGGGCTGCGGCGGGTTTCTGAGCAGGCTGGACAAGCGGCACGAGGGCGCGGCCTTGATGGGAGATCATCGGGGTGTCTAGTCCGTGATGTTCTACCCGAAAGCCGCGCCCTCGTGTCCTCATCCTCCCCGATCCTGACTGTGCTGAACCAGCCCACCCTCACCGTGGAGTCCCTGCAGAGCCGTATCGACGGCCTGTGGCAGGCCCTGGAAACGGTGACTGATCCCCGCAACGCCCGCGGCCTGCGGTATCGGCTGCCGTTGCTGCTGGCCCTGGCGGTGCTGGCCGTGGCCGCCGGAGCGAAGACCTTCCTCGAGATCTCCGAGAATTCCGCGGATCTGCCAACCCGGTTGCCGGCCGAACTCGGCGTGTGTTCGTGGTCGGGCACGCCGTCGAACTGGACCTTCTCCCGGGTCCTGGCCAAAGTCGATCATGACGAGCTTGACCAGGCCTTATCCGGCTGGACGATGCAGGAGGACAAGCCCGCTGAGGCGGTCGCTGTCGACGGCAAGACGATGCGGGCCGCGACCACCGGGCAGACCGACATGCCCCAAACCCAGGTCGTGGCCGCGATGAACTCCCGCGGTGAAGTTGTTGGCCAGACCGCGGTCCAGGCCGGTGATGAGAATGCCGCCGCCCGCGACCTTCTGGCCCGGCTAGGACGAAAAACCCTGTCCGGCACGGTGATCACCGCTGATGCCAAACACACCAGCGCCGATTTCGCCGCGGAGGCCGACAAAGCCGGGGTGTTCTGGCTCCTGCCGGTGAAGGGCAACCGCCCCCGCCTGCACCGGAGGCTGACAACCCTGCCCTGGAACAACGCCCGACTTGACACCCACGATCGCAGTCGCGGGCACGGGCGGGCCGAGACCCGCAGCCTGAAAGTCCTGATCCTGGACGACGATCTGCGATCAGAGGCGCTGAACGCCCGGCAGGCCCTCCGGGTCCGGCGCCGGCGCCGGCCGAAGGGCAAACCCGCCAGCATCGAAACGGTGCATTACCTGACCAACCTGCCACCGGCCACCGCCGGACCTGATGACCTGGCCAGACTCATCCGCGGGCACTGGGGCATCGGGGGAAGACTCCACCTCGTTCGTGACGTCGCCTTCAACGAGGACCACCACCGGGCCCGCGCCGGCAACGCACCCCAGAACCTCGCCGTCTTACGCAACACCGCAATCACCCTGCACCGCCAAAACGGAGCCACCGGCATCCAACCCGCCCTCCGCGCCGGCAACCGCAAACCCGAACGACTCCTGGACCTACTACCCGAAACCACCTAAACCGGACAGGTTAACCTTGCACACGCCCTGGGTGCGCCGCCCTCACGGTACGTCGATACGGTAATCCTAACTGTGGCACACTTTCCGTTTCACTCCAACGACTCCGCCAACGCGGTGCTACGAATACCTCGTCAGACTCGCACGAAGCGTGCGGGTAGCACGCATGCTTCAAGCTGATCCGCCCGCAGTCAAATGATTCTGCTGATGGTGCGATCAACCGCATTTATCGGTGGTGGTCGAGCAGTACATGAAATTGGCTCCATTGCAGGCTCTTCTGCTGCTTCCGTGGGTGGGTTAGGCGCGTCCGGGGAGGGTGGGTCGGTGGCCGCCGAGGGCGAGCATGGCGAGAGCGATGAGTGCTTGGGGGCTGCGGAATCCGAAGGCGATGCGGGTGAGCAGGCGGATTTTGGTGTTGGTGGATTCGATGAGTCCTTGGGAGAGGCCGTGTTCGAGGGCGGCGTCGATGGGGGCGCGGTGTTTGGTGATCTTCTTGGCGAGCTCGACGAAGACGGGGATCTGGCAGCGCCGTGCCCAGGAGGTCCAGCGGTCCAGGGCTTGTTTGCCTTGCTCGCCTTTGGCGGTGAAGACGTACCGGAGTCCTTCTTTGAGCAGGTAGGCCCGGTACAGGCGGCGGTCGGTGGTGGCGATCCAGGCCAGCTTCGCCTGCTGGTTTTCGGTGAGGTCTTCGGGGTTTTTCCACAGCGCGTAACGGGAGTCTTTGAGCTTCTTGGCTTTCTCGTGCCCGGGACGGGCCGGGGAGTCGGTGGCCGGGCGGCCCCGGCGGCGTGTGCCTTCGGTGCGGGCCAGGGCGCGGGCGTCGTTCCAGGCCCGTCGCCGTTCGGCATCGAGTGCTTCGGTGGCCCAGGCGACCACGTGGAAGGGGTCGGCGCAGCGGATGGCCTTCGGGGCGCGGCGGGCGACGGTGTCGGCGATCCACTGGGCCGCATCGGCGGACACATGCGTGATCTCCGCGGCGCGCCTCTCGCCGAGGGCGTCGAAAAACCGGTTCAGCGTCGCGGAATCGCGCCCCGGCGCGGCCCACACCAGCCGCCCGGTGTCGTGGTCCACCACCACCGTCAGATAGCGGTGATGCTTCTTGTAGGAGATCTCATCGATCCCGATCCGCCGCAACCCACCGAACCGGTCACTCTGGGTTTCGGCGTCGGCCCACACCCGGGCCACGATCGCACCCACGGTGCGCCAGGCGATGCGCATCAGCTCGCATACCGCCGATTTCGAGGAGCGCACCGCCAGCCACGCCACCGTGTCGTCGAAAGCCAAGGTGTGCCCGGCGCCATGACGCGCCCACGGCAGCCGCGCCACGGTGGGCCCGTGCTCCCGGCAGCGCACCCGCGGCGCGGCGGCCTCGAGATGGACCTGGATGGTGCCCAGGTCCAGGGCCCGCCACCGGCGCCGTCCCTCGCCCCGGTCATACCGCCAGGACCAGCGGCCACACCGGCCGCAACGGCCGCGCCCGCCCTTGCGCGGGCGCACGTGCACCATCACCCGTTCCGCGGCCTCGTCGAACTCCACATCCTCGATCACCGTGCGCCTGTCGACGCCCACCAGAGCACGCCATAAACTGGCCTTCGGCACGCCGTTCTCCGTCCCCTCGGTTCCTGACCTTCGACAAGCCAGAAACCTAGACGAAGCAACGGCGTGCCCCCGTCTCCGGGCCTAAAACAGCAGCTCACATCACCCACGGATCAGTCACAAGAGCCCCATTGCATTGGTCCTTGGCCGTCTGGTGCTGCGGGAACGAGGCTGGCTACGCGAGTTCGTCGGACACCGAAAGACGACCAACCACCTGGAAGGTTCCGGCATGAGCATTCCGTCTGATTTGGACATCTCCCGCGCGACCGCACTCCTGCCGCTGGAGGACATCGCTCGGCGGAGGCATGGGTGAAGACGTGATTCAGCGGACCAGCCTTCCCAGCAGAACGGATCCGACCCCGGTCATGGCCACTGCGGCCGCCACCAGCACTCCGAGGTCCAGCCACAGATCCGCAGGCGTGCCGATGAGCAGGCCGCGCAGAGCGTCCACCTCGTAGCCCAGCGGGTTCACGCAGTTGACCACCTTCAGCCAGTGCGGCATCAGATCGACCGGGTACAGCGCACTGGAACCGAAAAAACCCGGGGGACCCCGGGTGGCGTGCGGAACCAGGGCTCCCCCGCGTCCTCAATCCCGTTCCACCCGCAACGCAAGGTTGAGGCCTGCGGCCACTGGACGACGAACACAGCGCTCCTTACCTACAACATCCCGACTGCGATCGACGGCCTGTCGCCGACAGCGAAGGGACCACGGAACCGGTCGTTTCAAATGCCATGCGCGGCGTGCTGTGGGCTCGCATTCGCCGAATCCGCGACGCACAACCCGTCATTCGCCGGAAAGCGCCGGGCACCCTGACCGCAATGTGCGAAAGGCCTGCAACGGCAGCCAATGTCGTGACAACGCGCCCCATCCTGCGCCACCACACCCAACACCACAAGCCTTGCAGCACTATTCGAGCTTCGCGGCGGGGTCTCCCCCAACAGCCATCGACGGTGTTCGAGCAGTTCGGAATCCCGGCTGCGACCCGTCCCCGAGAAGAGGGAGCTGCTGGCCCGGGCGGCGCGGCAGTTCCGCACGCCCGGGATGTCGGCCCTGCTGGACGACTCGACCACTGCGCTGGCGCCGGCCCAGCTGCTGCCGGATGTCGGCACCGCGACGGTGGTCAGCAACTGCCCGACCATGGTCGCCGGCAACGCGCGTGTCACCCGTTGATGGGTGGGTGGCTACCGGTGGTTGTCGAGTTGCTGCCGCTCGTGGGTCGTTCGCCCACACTCGTCCCACCCTGGTTGCCGTCAAATCGAGGAACAGGTTAGCTTCCGAACTCGCAGCAGGAAATCCACGAGCGCGGAATCCGTCAATTCCCGGTTGGTTCGATCCACGATCCGGGTGGGGCGGCCCAGCCACGCGTCGTGCGACGAAGCCGCGAATTCCGACGAACGCATCGCACGAACAGCACCTGGGCGGGGAATGGAATCTCATGCCGGGTAACCGCCTAGCAATACCGCGGCAGGGCGTGATGTTTGAAACGTTTCTGCTGGTAGCAGCTTTGTCGGGCTCGGGTTCGTGGCGTCGTCGCCAGCGTGACCAGTGGTCGGTGTGCGAAGTCCGACCAGCGACGCGGCCCGGTCCGGTACGGCAAGCGGCAGGAGCGGTCGCCGGCAGGGACGGCTCTGCCGTTCGGGTGGGAGACAGACCAAAGGCGGTCTTACATGGCAGATGTGCACCAGCTCGACCCGATCTCCCGTAGCCCGGGCAAGGCAACGGTGTACGGGGCATGGGAACGATTCGTGCAGGGCGAGGACGATATCGGCGCCGTGCGGCCCGAGGTGGCGATCTCGTGGCACCGGTGCCGGGACCAGCACCGGGTCGACCCGTACCTGACCGAAGCCCCGGTGGCCGTCGCGGAGGTCGACCACACGCTCGAACACGACGTCGTGTTCACCGAACTCGGTTTCCGTGCTGCCTCGGTGGCACACGAAGTAAGCAACCTCGGTGGCGTCGTGACGATCACCGATGCCACCGGCCGGGTCCTGGCCCAATGGGGAGACCAGGCCACGCGCTCCGTCGCCGCCAAAGCCAACATGGCGCCGTGGTTCCGCTGGTCCGAGTGCGCCACCGGGACAAACGGCATGGGCACGGCACTCGAAACGCACGCACCGGTGATAATCCGGGGTGCGGAGCACTGGTGCCAGGCCTTCCACGACTGGACCTGCGCGGGTGTGGCTGTGCGGGATGTGGTGACCAAGGAACCGGTCGCGGTGCTCAACATCTCGTGCTGGCGCAGCGAGCTTCCTGGGGCTGCGGGTGCTTGGCTGAGCAACGCTGCCACCAGGACCCAGCACATGTTGAGACGGCGCGCCCAGGATGGCGCCGCCGAGCTGGTCGCCGCCTACAACCACGCCAGGTCACGCTCGAGCGCGGCGCTCGCCGCCGTAGATCCTGCGGGCAGGGTGGTGATTGCCGACGACACGGCAAGCGTGCTTCTCGGCGTTCCGGGCTCCACACCGGCGACCGACCCCTCGGTGCGGTGGAACCCGGGTCTGCCGGAATTGATCCGGGCCGCCCGGTATGCCTCTAAGCAGGCCACCCGCAATCCCGACTGGGTCGGCTCGACGCAGATCTTCACCCATCTCGCCGACGAGCCGACACCGATCAGTATCCGGCCCGTTTTCCTGTCCGGGAATCTGGTCGGCAACCTGATCTCATTCGGTGTTTCCGAAGGGGAGCAGTTGCCTCGGGCGGAAGGGGGCGCGCGCCATGGAGGGCGGCCGCACCGCATTGTCGCGATGCGCGACAACCGGATGGTGCTGCTGCGGCTTCATGAGGTCTCGTTCGCCGAATCGAAGGGCAACGACGTGTTGCTGTCCACTGATCAGGGGCGGTTGCGAGCCGCCTCGGTGGGCCTCGACAAGCTCGAAAGCGAGCTGGGCGATGCCGGCTTCCTGCGGGTGCACCGCGGGTATGTGGTCAACCTTAGCCGGATCCGGGAGGTTGAGCGTCGATTCAGAGGCGAATTGTTCCTGGTCATGGATGACCAGGCGAACACGATGGTGCCGGTTTCGCGGCGGAACGCTCCAGCCGTGCGCCGGGCGCTGGATATCTGAGGGACCTCGAGGACCTGGAAGGAGCTTCCATGCCGGAGAACCCTGACGCCGTCGTCATCACCAAGACGTACGACCAGGCACGGCGCAAAGCGCCGAGGCGCTCGATATCTCAGGCTCGGCAACACTTGGGAGGACATCGATGCCCGAGAATCCCGATACCCACGTCTACCGCACCTACGACAAGGTTCTGAGCGAGACGCGGCCGGCTCGGCGGCGGAATCATCCGACGGCGGGCGGCAATGCCAACGATTGGTGGCCGCACCGGGTCGACTTGAGGGCATTGCGCCGGCACCAACCCGCAGACAACCCGCTGGGTGCGGACTTCGACTACGCCGAGCAATTCAAAACTCTGGATCTCGACGAACTGGCACGTGACGTCGACGAGATGCTGACGACCTCGCAGGACTGGTGGCCCGCCGACTTCGGTCACTACGGTCCCCTTGTGCTGCGCATGACCTGGCATGCTGCGGGTACTTACCGCGTCAGCGACGGCCGAGGCGGCGCCGGTGCCGGAATGCAACGCTTCGCCCCGTTGAACAGCTGGCCGGACAACCGCAACCTGGACAAGGCACGCCGGTTGCTATGGCCGGTGAAGAAGAAGTACGGGCGCAGGATCTCCTGGGCGGACCTGATGGTCTTCGCAGGCAACCGGGCACTGGAGTCGATGGGCTTCAAGACTTTCGGGTTCGGCGGCGGCCGTGCCGAGGTGTGGGAGCCCGACGAGGCGTACTGGGGTCCGGAACGCAGGTGGTTGGCCGACGACCGGTACAGCGGTCTGCACGAACTCGACGAGCCGCTGGCAGCCACCGCGATGGGGCTGGTCTACGTCGATCCGCAGGGCCCGGCCACCAATCCCGACCCGCTGCTCGCGGCCCGCGACATCCGGGAGACTTTCAAGCGGATGGGGATGGGTGACGAGGAAACGGTGGCGCTCATCGCGGGCGGACACACCTTCGGTAAGACGCACGGCCCGGCGGACCCGAACGTGACCGGCGGCCCCGAGCCCGAGGCAGCGCCGCTCACCACGCAGGGCCTGGGCTGGATCGGCGGGTACGGCAGCGGCACCGCAGCGGACACCGTCACCAGCGGGCTGGAAGGGATGTGGACGCGCACGCCCGTCCAGTGGGACCACACATTCTTCGAAACGCTGTTCGAGTACAAATGGGACGTCGAGCTCAGCCCGGCGGGCTTGTGGCAGTGGATCCCGAGCGACGGCCAGGGCGAGGGCACCGTGCCGGACCCCTTCGACCCGGACACGAAACACCACCCGGTCATGCTCACCACCGACCTGTCGTTGCAGGAGGACCCGAGATACAAGTCAATCTCGCGGCAGTTCCTAGAGCACCCGGACCAGTTCGAGGACGCGTTCGCGCGGGCCTGGTTCAAGCTGACTCACCTCGACATGGGCCCGATCCAGCGCTATTTGGGGTCACTCGTCCCGGCCGAGCGACTGATCTGGCAAGACCCGGTGCCGGAGCTGGACCACGGACTCGTGGGCACCGACGACGTCGCCGGCCTCAAGCACGAGATCCTCGGCTCGGGCCTGACGGTCGCGCAGCTCGTCTCCACGGCGTGGGCGTCGGCTTCGACATACCGGGACAGCGACAAGCGCGGTGGGGCGAACGGGGCGCGGATCCGGCTCGAACCGCAGCGCAGCTGGTCGGTCAACGAACCCGAGCAGCTGGCGGTCGTCCTGTCCGCGCTGGAGGCGATCCAGGAGCGATTCAACGCCTCCCAACAAGGGGACAAGCGGATCTCGATGGCCGACTTGATCGTGCTCGGAGGGTGTGCTGCGGTGGAACACGCCGCCGCGGCCAGTGGCCACGAGGTCGACGTCCCGTTCCGCCCCGGGCGCACCGACGCGACCCAGGAATGGACCGACGTCAAGTCGTTCGACGCGTTGAAACCCACGGCGGACGGCTTCCGGAACTACCTGGGCAACGGCTTTTGGATGCCGCCGGAGCATCTGCTGGTCGACCGGGCGAACCTGCTGACCTTGAGCGCGCCTGAGATGACCGTGCTCATCGGCGGGCTGCGGGTGCTCGGAGCCAACCACAGACGTTCCTCGGTGGGTGCGTTGACCTCGGCGCCAGGGTCGTTGACGAACGACTTCTTCGCCAACCTGCTGGACATGGGGACAGAGTGGACGTTGAGGCAGGATGGGGACATCTGGACGGCGACCTACGAGGGCCGCGACCGGGGAACCGGCGAGGTGAAGTGGACCGCAAGCCGGGTCGACCTCCTCTTCGGTTCCAATTCCGAACTGAGGGCACTCTCGGAGGTCTACGCCAGCGACGACGCGGACGGGAAGTTCGTCCGGGACTTCGTCTCCGCGTGGGTGAAGGTCATGGAACTCGACCGTTTCGACCTGCGCTCATACTCCAGCTGGTGCGCCCAGTGATCAGGAGGTGCTCGGCCGGCGGTGATGACCGTTTTGGGCAAGCCGCATCGAATATGGTGCTCGAGCCGGTCTTCGAGGCGGTTTTTGTGGCTCTACTGTTCCTTCTGTGGATGTTAGGGCAGGGTGGGTCGGCGGCCGCCGAGGGCGAGCATGGCGAGGGCGATGAGTGCTTCGGTGAGCGGAAGCCGAAGGCGATGCGGGTCAGCAGGCGGGTTTTGGTGTTGACGGACTCGAAGAGTCCTTGGGACAGGCCGTGTTCCAAGGCGGCGTCGATGGCGGCGCGGTGTTTGACGATTTTGCGGGCCAGCTCGACGAAGACGGGGATGCGGCAGCGCTTGGCCCAGAATATCCAGCAGATTCGGGTTCCGCCCGAAAAGTCCGGCGCACGATGCTCGTTGTCCGAGCGACAGCCGGCCTGCAACCCTGACCACGCCCGGGATTTCCACCAAAACCCAGCCGCAGCAACAACATCGGCCAACGCCACGACCGCGGGCAAGGGTAGGCGGACCCTTGCCGATAGGACGGCCGGCTCAACCTCCCCCAGGCGCGGGATTGCACGAACGGTATCTCCTGCCGGGGGAATGGCGGCGTCGGGCCGGTCGGTGGCGACGGATATCGGAATGGCTTGCCCAGGTGTAGAGTCCAAACTCGTTACAGGCTCAGCGGTGAAATACGGGAGTAATCACACTCGTAATTTTTTCCGCAACGTCAAGCTCGGCTGTGGCGTAGCGCTTGAGAGCGTATGCGATCTCGTCGTCGACGAGCCGACGATCTCGTGTAGCGGATATGTCCCGCGAAATCTGTCAATGTATTCATTTTTGCTGACGAGGAGGTGAAGTCCGATGACGACTACCCAGGACCGAGAGGATCTCCGAGAGGATCTCCTGGCCGAGCTCAACGGACAGAACAAGGCAACCATCGGTTCCGTGCTCGGGACCGGTTCGATCGGCAAGGCGACCGAGCGTGCCGACGGGACGATGGAAGCGACCATCCGGATTCCGGAGGACGCCATGGCGTGGGAGCCGGGGATCCTGATCCTGCCGCACGGCGGAACCGTCGAGCTGACGATCATCAACGACGACAAGAACACCCACGCCTGCCTGCTGCCCAGCAACGGCGAACGGCAGTTCATCGGTCTGCTGAACCATTCGAAGGGCAGCGCGACGCTCGAGCTGGACGGTCCTGGCTGCTACTGGTACGGCTCGCCGGCCGGCAACGACGAGGGCCGGGGCCTGACTGGCGCCATCGTCGTGACGGGCGAAGTGCCGCCGGAGGCCAAGCTCGACCGACCCGCGCAGCCGCGGCCGTAGAAAAGGAGAATCTCCATGACCGTCGAATACGTTGACGCCGGCAAAGCGTTCAACCACAGCAAGCTTTCCAACATGCCGCACAGCGCTCCGGACGTGACGCGCGGCATCAACTACGAGCGCATCCTCCAGGCGCGCAGCGAATCGCAGAACTGGATCACCTACTACGGCACCTATGACGGCCAGCGGCACAGCCTGCTCGACGAGATCAACGTCGACAACGTCAAGAACCTGAAAGTCGCCTGGATCCACCAGGCGAGCTCGACCGGCGTGATCGCCTCCACCTCGACCTACGCGTTCGAGGCCTGCCCCTTGGTCGTCGATGGCGTCATGTTCGTCACCGGCTGGGACGGCTGGCTCTGGGCGCTCGACGCGAAGACCGGCGAGCAGCTGTGGCGCTACAAGCACGCGATCCCCTTCGACGTGACGCTGTGCTGCGCCAACGTCAACCGCGGCTGTGCGGTGGCCAATGGCAAGGTCTACATGGTGACCCAGAACGCCCAGTTGGTGGCGATCGACGCCACCAACGGCCGGAAGGTCTGGCAGAAGACCATCGGTGACGTACGGGCGGGCGAGAGCGCCTCGATCGCTCCGCTGGTCATCAAGGACACGCTCATCACCGGTTCCGCCGGTGGCGAGTACGGCGTCCGCGGTCACATCGACTGCTGGGACCTCGAGACCGGCGAGCAGCGCTGGCGCACCTACACCGTGCCGAAACCTGGTGAGCCCGGCTCGGAGACCTGGCCCGCCGACGGTGAGGCCTGGCAGCGCGGAGGCGCGAACCACTGGGTCACCGGAACCTTCGACCCGGAGCTGAACCTCTACTACGCGGGCACCGGGAACCCGGCTCCCGACTTCGACGGCGAGGTCCGTGAGGGGGACAACCTCTACTCCGACAGCGTGGTCGCGCTGGATGTCGACACCGGCGAGATTAAGTGGCACTACCAGTTCACCCCCCACGACCTGTGGGACTACGACTCCACCATGGAGATGACCCTGTTCGAGCGGGACGGCAAGAAGTTGCTCGCCCACTTCGACAAGAACGGGTACATGTTCGTCCTCGACCGCACCAACGGCGAGCTGCAGCACGTCACGCCGTTCGTCGACCGGATCGACTGGGGCGTCATCACCCGCGATGGCAAGGTGACCCCGCGGAAGTACCCGGACAAGGAAGGCGAACCCTGCCACTTCTACCCCGGCCCCGCCGGTGCGAAGGAGTGGACACACGCGTCGTACAACCCGGAACACGATCTGTTCTACGTTCCGGTGGCCGACGTGGGCGCCACTGCCACCCGGCGTCGTCGCGAGTTCAAGGAAGGCATGCCCTACTGGGGTGCCGCCGTCGAGGTCGACGTCGACAACATGGCCGGGTCGGTCAGCGCGTTCGACTCCCACGGTGAAGAGAAGTGGCGCTACCGGCTCAACATGCCGATGGCCGCGTCGACCCTTAGCACAGCGGGGAACGTGGTGTTCGCCGGCACACCCACGGGTGAGTTCATGGCGCTCCACGCCGAGACCGGCGAGAAGCTCTGGAGCTTCCAGTGCGGCAGCGGTCACCACAGCAGCCCGTCGACCTACTTCCTTGATGGCAAGCAGTACATCACGGTGCCGGTCGGCTGGGGTGGCTGGCTCGAAGGCATCATCCCCGGCATGTCCGGTCAGGGTCACGGTGCCGCGCTGATCACGTTCGCCCTGTGACAGGGAAGTATCACTGACGTGGTACTGACGCGAGGCCCGAGGTAACTTCCTGGTGGTTTCCTTTACCCGCCCGGTGATCGAGTCGTCCCGGCGACGGCCCGATCACCGGGCGGGTGCCCTTATGCCCTGAAAGACGAGGAGAGCGGGGCTACGTCGAGGTTCCCCGTAGTCCCGCCAGCGGTGGGTATTTCAATCTTTACCTAGTACCTTTTCCAGACGCACGTCGGTCATGGGGAAGTTTAGCGACGGAAACACAAGGTGATGTCATGAACCAGTCGTCGGTGCCCCAGCAGGACAAGGGATTTGAGCGTCTGCCGTGCCACTACTGCGGGGAGGCCTACAAACCTGGCGATCTCGCGCGGCACATCGAGCCGGTGCACTGCGGGCCTTGCATCACGTGCGTCGACAAGCCCGCATGCTTCAGCTGCCGTCTCATGTACTGCGTTTGCGACGTGCACAAGTATCGAGGGTAAACAGCCCTGCGGACTTGCCGTGGTCGTCGGTCAGGGTATGGGTTGGAATCTCCTGCAACGCGAGGTCCGTGGTGAACATCGTCGGGCGGCGGGCCTTGGACGGGTCGTAGGGCATCCGGGACGGAGCCGCGCCCTTCGCGTCGCGGGGAATCCCACTGCCGCGACGGGGCTGTGCTGAGCTATACGTCCCTTTTGCAGGTGAACAGGTCTCGCGGAACTGGTGTACCACTTGGCGGGGGCTTCCGGATGCCTTCGATCCCGCTGGAGATCGCGTCGAGGTCAGGCCAGCGCCGTAGTCGTTGTGCCAGCCCAATCCTTGGCGCTCGGGTGAGGGGCGTCGTCGGTGGCGGGCGCTGGATCTCGGGACCACCCGGGGAGTTTGTGGAGCCCGCCGCGCCGCGGGTGAACTGCCAGGAGCACGGCCCGACCGTGGAAGGGCTGCGGTGGGCCAGACATGGCGCGGGGCGCACGCGGGCGTGTGATGCCACACTGGCGTGGCTGGCGCTGCGATCTCGTCGAGGTGAGGGGCACCCTTGGGCGGCACAGAGCCTGTTGCGGTTTTGGCGAAAACGACTGAACCGAAGTACCAAATCAGTCTCGATCGCCGCCGTTTGTCCGCCAGTGGCCATCTCAGCCGTGATCGATCGATCACGGTCCGTGGTGGGCGTAATTTTGCAACAGGCTCCACAGCCACTCAAGGGTGCCCCTCACCTCTCGCGGATCGCCTGGCGCACCGTGGGGGCGATGATCGGCGACCGGATGCACACCGACGTGCGGTCGGGTCTGGAGTCGGGGTTGCAGACGATCCTCGTGCTCTCCGGCATCTCCGGGAGAACACCGCCGAACTCTTCCCGTACCGCCCCACCAAGGTCATCAACTCGATCGCAGACCTCGTCGGCCGCGTCAACGACCCCTTCCGCACCTGACTCCGGAGGCGTCGTCGCCGCCCCCGGAGACGGCGGGGTCTACGTCGAGGAGGGGAAGCACGTCGCGCGCGGCCTGCCATGCCTCCGACGCGCGCAGGGCTCAGCGGCGCGGGATCAGGGCGTGCGCGTCGTCAGCGTCGACGACTCGGCCTGGACGAAGAACAGCAGCGCGGCCCCGGGCGAGAAGGGGTCTCGAGCCCGGCACGGATGGTCAGTTGCCCGGCAGAGCGGGCGGCTCACCGGAGCGCTCGTAGTCCGACAGCAGGTCGATCCTGCGCTGGTGGCGGCCGCCCTCGAACTCGGTGGTGAGGAACGCGTCCACGATGCGCTCGGCCTCCTCGACCGTGTGCATCCGAGCGCCGATGCCGGCCAGCAGTGCGTTGTTGTGCTGCCGGGCCAGTTTGGCGGTGTCGACGTTCCAGGTCAGCGCGGCGCGGGCGCCGGGCACCTTGTTCGCGGCGATCTGTTCCCCGTTTCCGGAGCCGCCGATGACGAGACCGAGGCTGCCCTCGTCGGCGACAACGCGCCGCGCCGCCTCGACGCAGAACGGTGGGTAGTCGTCCCCCGCGTCGTAGACGGCGGGGCCGACGTCGGTCACCGCGTAGCCAAGGTCGGCGAGCCTCTTGGCGAAGTGGTTCTTGAGTTCGAGTCCGGCATGATCGGAGCCTAGATAGACGCGCATTCGAGTAGTCTGATGTCGACTGTCCACGATCACCAGCACCATCGGCGAAATCCGGCCCCTGTTGGCCGATCGGCACCGTTCTCCTCCAGGAAGAGCAAGCAGAACGCCATCAAGGCCATGATGCTCACCGGTTGGCATGGCCGAATGCTGTATTGCGGAGCCACACGGCCGGGCAGCTGTGCGGACATCACCCAGGCTCGGCACTCTGTATTGGTCGATCTTCTTCGTCACGGCCCCAGAACAGCGATCCTGGCTGATGCCGGATACTAGGGCTTGGGGCCACAAGCCGGCGGATCATGACTCCTCCGTACCGAAAGTTCCGCAAGAACCCGCCGCCCTGGTACGAGCAGTACTACGCCCACCAACGGAAAAACCATGCCAGCAACGCATCCGCGCCGAACACGGCACCGAATACCTGAAGAACTGGAAACCCTGGCCTTAACCCTGGCCCGCCACCGCGGTCGCCGAGAACACCTCGACGATACCGTCCGTGCCGTCGCCAGTCTGCTCTCCGAGCACCAGCGCAACCGATGAACCACATCCACATCCAGGCCCCAACGCGTCGGCGTCCACTCACCAACCACGCACGAGGTCGCTAGGTCTGGGGTCTCGCCGGGTGAAGATCAATCTCGCGCTCCTGTATCGCAACCATGGTCGCAGCGAGGCGTAGATGCGGGTCCGCTTGGCCGCGATTTGGAACCGTTCGTGCTCCCGCAGCATCTCTTCGTGCTGCATAGGTTGACCTAGACGTACAGATCCGTGCAGTCTCACAACCTGTTGTGCGTCCTAGTTATGGATGAAAACCGCGGAGTCGAGGAAGGGGGCAGCATGGAGGAACCAGAGAACCGCATGCTGCTCAACGCATTCGACATGATCTGTGCCAGCCACAGGCGACTGGGACGTGGCGACATCCGGAGAGCAGTCCAGGCTGCTCGATACAGCGACATCGACTTCCGGGACGTGTTCCTGCTACCTGAACAGCGCCTCGTTCAACGTCGGCCTCAACCAACAGATCTCGCATGCCGAGCGCAAGAAGAGCGGTGACGAGCCCGGAGTTCCTCAGCAGGCTCCAAACGGCCACCACGATTGCCTTGGCAATCATCGAGTGAAAGGGCCCTTCCTTGTTGGTCCCTACTCGGTAATCGTGCGCCAAACTAACGAATATGTCCCACCCGATCAGTGGAGCGTGTACAAATTGACAGAAGAGACGGACACTTTTAATCGGAGTCTTAGCGAGAAGCTAAATCCTCCTCATTTTAACTACGCAATGAAGGTCGTCATCGGAGAGGTGGAGCAGGTACGCGAGGGTGTCCATCCGGCGGCGTGGGCTCGTGCTGGCGCATTGTTGCTCAGGGCACCAGCAGTGTTCACCGTCGGCACCGGGCGGAGCGGGCTCGCCCTGCAGATGGCCGCGATGCGTTTCATGCACCTCGGGCTCTCCGCCCACGTTGTGGGAGAGACGACTGCCCCGGCGATCGGTCCCGGCGATGTCCTAGTAGCGGCATCTGGCTCCGGGTCCACGTCCCGCGTAGTGCGGGCAGCCGAGGTCGCTCGTGATCAAGGCGCGAATGTGTTGGCAATTACCACCGCAGCGGATTCGTTGCTGGCCAAGACAGCAACCGAAGTACTCGTGATCCCAGCTGCGGACAAGCAGGATTTCGAAGGGACAGCATCCGAGCAGTACGCAGGGAGCCTGTTCGAACAGTCCGTCCTGGTCCTCACTGACGCGCTATTCTACACGATGTGGAAGTCCAGCGGGTCTCAGGCCCGCGAGCTGTGGCGCCTCCACGCAAATCTCGAGTAACCAGCGCATCGATTCGATTTGCACATCGCGAAGGAAGGTGCGCGATAGTCCTGAGCTGATCGCAGGGCTCGCTAGCGTGCCGTAAGCCCTCTGCCGTACTTGACGCAACAGACAAGACCAGACCAGACAAGGAGCCCGAGATGCAGCGTCAAAATGAGGTCGCACCTCGAACTCGCACCGATATCCACACGTTGGAGGCGGTAGCTCTGGCCGCCACCCACAGTGCGGCGGTGGCCTGCCACGCTTGGGTTGGGCGGCACGACAAGGACGCTGCCGACGCTGCGGCGACCGAGGCCATGCGTCAGGTATTGGCTGACGCCCCCGGCCGGGGGACAGTCGTCATTGGGGAAGGCGAAAAAGATGACGCCCCAATGTTGTACAACGGCGAAACCGTAGGCAATGGCCTCGGCCCGGATTTCGATATCGCCGTCGATCCTCTCGAGGGCACCAAGTTTTGTGCGAAGAATCTCCCCGGTTCATTGGCTACCATCGCCTTCGCAGAGTCAGGGAGTCTGTGGTCACCCGGCCCCGGGTTCTACATGGACAAGATAGTGGTGCCCCCCCAAGCGAAGGACGTTGTCGATCTTACCGACTCCCCCGAGCGCACCCTGGACAACGTCGCCAAGGCTCTCGACAAGCAGGTCAGCGAGCTCCGCGTTGTCATTATGGATAAGCCGCGGCATCAGGAACTGATCGCGCGGGTGCTGCGGGCGGGCGCCGCCGTGCAGACACCGGCAGAAGGCGACGTCGGGGGAAGCCTTGAGGTTCTCCTGCCAACTGGTGCCGCCGACCTGCTTCTCGGAATCGGCGGCACGCCTGAGGGAGTGATGACCGCCGCAGCGGTCCGTGCCCTGGGTGGCGGCATGCTGGGCCGCCTTGCTCCCCAACGTGATGCGGAAGCAGATGCCATTCGTGCCGCAGGCATGGACCTTGACCGCATCTACAGCTGCGACGAACTCGTAAGCGGCGATGCTTTCTTCGTTGCTACTGGCATCAGTGGGGGATCACTGCTAAGCCGGCCCCGGGAATCTGAGGGCACGGTACTCGCAGAATCGCTCCTGATCTCCAGCGGACAGGTGCGCTACATTTCTCATACTACCTTTGGCTCCCTTCCCCGGATGGTCGGTGTTCCCGGCTGATCCCGCGCCCAGCGGCGGGCCCAGCTCATACTGCGATGACGCTGCAGTGCGGATGCTTTCGATGCGCCGGACCTTCCACAGCATCCATTCTTCCGACCATGCCATATGGCCATCACTATTTAGGAGATACGGTGACATTGCACCTGGAGGACCTCTGCGTTCGCCGCCTCGGTGAGTGCCACTATGACTCACCGTTCTCCGAGATGCTCGCCGCTAAGCAGACTTCCCCACATTACGTTGCGGAGGGCGACCGTGTCCTGCTCGACGACACTGTCTCCATGCTCGCCAAGCACAACCTCCCCCCCGACCAGCTTCCAAGCTTCGAGGCCGCCGGGCCCCGCCGGAAAATCTACTTCGACCCCGCCCACGTCACCGCCGGTATCGTCACCTGCGGGGGGCTATGCCCTGGTCTCAACAACGTCATCCGCGGTATAGTCCAGGAACTCACCGTGCATTACAACGTCAAGCGAATCTTGGGCTTCCGCAACGGGTTCCGAGGATTGACTGCCGAACACTGCAATGACACCATCGAGCTGACGCCGGAACGCGTCCGCGATATCAATAACGCTGGCGGCACCATCCTGGGTAGTTCACGTGGCGGCCAGGATGCCGACGAAATGGTCGACAGCCTCGTCCTGCGAGGCGTCAACGTCCTGTTCGTCATCGGTGGCGACGGGAGTATGCGAGCCGCGACGCGCCTTTCCGCGGCGATCAGGGCACGCGGTCTTGACATCGCTGTCATCGGGGTACCCAAGACGATCGACAACGACCTGCCGTTCACCGATCAGTCCTTCGGGTTCCAAAGCGCGTTCGCGCAGGCTACCGAATTCATATCCTCGGTCTCCACCGAAGCCGCAGCTAGTCCAGATGGCATCGGGATTGTGAAGCTGATGGGCCGGCACTCCGGGTTCATCGCTTGCTACGCCTCCCTGGCCCTCAACACAGCAGATATGGTCCTGATTCCGGAAGTCCCGTTCGTCCTCGAGGGAACAGATGGCCTGCTGGCCCGCGTCGAGCAGCACGTGCGCTCCAAGGGCTTCGTGGTGATCGTCGTCGCCGAGGGGGCAGGCCAGGACCTCCTCGCAGAGCGTGGCCTCCTTCAGGACGCCACCGACGCCTCGGGCAACGTCAAGCTCGGTGACATCGGGGCATTGCTCAGGGAGAGCATCACCGCCCACCTGACCGATGTCGGCCTCACCCCCACCGTGCGCTACATCGACCCGAGTTACGCCATCCGTAGCGTCACCGCCAATGCTTACGACAGCGTCTACTGTCTACGCCTAGCCCATGCCGCGGTGCACGCAGCCATGGCTGGGCGTACTGAAACAGCCGTCGTACGCTGGCGACGGCGTTTCGTACACGTGCCTATGCCATTGATCATCAGCTATCGCAACCAGGTCGACCCCGACGGTGACCTGTGGATGTCCGTGCTCGAAGCCACCGGCCACCTCCTTCCGACTCGGACACACGAGACGCATAGGTGGCTCAACCAGGAGCCGAGCCGCGGCGGTCACCAAGGCGCGTGTCGATCGGCGACCAAGGCGAACTGCTGACCGGCCAGCAGTTCGCCTGCAGTCCCTACAGCGGAAGCTCGACCAGCATGGTGGTGCCGCGCCCCAGGACGGATTCAACCCGCAGCGATGCCTCGATGATGGCGCAGCGCTCGGCGATGGAGCTGAGGCCGAAGTGCTGCGCCCCGTTGGCGTCCAGCGCGCGCGCCGTACGGCGTTCCGCTTGATCGAAGCCCTTCCCATCGTCGGCGCACCCGAGCACGATCGAGTCGCCCACCCGACGCAAGGACAGCACGATGCGGTCGGCCTCGGCGTGCTTCACCGCGTTGGCCAAGGCCTCTTGGGTGATCCGATACAGCGCAGCGGCCGCATGATCGGGGATGTCGTCGGTCGCGGCGGCGGGGTCCACCACGAGCTCGATGGAAGGCCCGTCGTCGCGACTGGCCATTCGCACCAGCGACTCGATCGCCGCGACCAGTCCGAGGTCGTCGAGCACCAGGCTATGCAGACCCGCGATCGCCGCTCTCGTCTGGTTGTACGCCACGTCGGCCAGCTCACGAGCGATCACCAACTCGGCCCACGCGCGCTGCAGCTCCTGCGCCCGCGTCGAGACGTCCGAGGCGTCGTGCGCAGCGAGCTCGGAGACGGTCAGGTCTGCGGCCGAGAGGTGGAACGACATGGACGCGAGCGCCGTGGTCACGCCGTCGTGCAAGTCGAACGCGATGCGGCGCCGCTCCGCCTCCTGCGCCAAGATGGCCTGCTTGATGAGTCGGTCGCGCTCCGTGCGGTGCCGGTTGAGAGCCCGCCACAGCTGCTGCGCGTGCAGCCGCAGCCCCAGCACGGTCGCGTACGGCCCCGCAGCCTCCAGATCGTCCGGACCGAACGGCCGCTGCGGATTCCGATGGACAGCGAGAACACCCACCACACCGTCCTCGTCGAGTCCCCGCAACGGGAGGCACATCCGGGCCACGGTCTGCTTCCGCTCGAGACGCAGCAGCTGACGGTGCAGCGCATTGCGCGGCGAGTCGGCCTCGAGCAGGACCGGTTTACCGGTGCGCGCGACCAACCCGGTGACCCCGAAGCCAACCTGCAGCTTCAGGGAGCCCGCGGAAGCGTGCTCGGGCCAGATGTCGACGATGCTGAGGTCCTGGCCTTCGACGGCGTAGAGCAGTGCACCGTCGGCCTCGAACAGTCGGGCGAGGTCCGCCGCGTTAGGAATCGAACCGGCAGCAGAGCTCAATGGAAGAGCCCCTCCCGCAACGCCACGGCGATGGCACCACTCCGGTCAGAGACCCCTAACTTGCGGTAGAGCCCGCGGATGTGGGTCTTCACCGTGTCCTCGCTGACCACGAGCTTGCTCGCGACCGCTTTGTTCGAGTGGCCCGAGACGAGCAGCTCCAGCACCTCCGACTCACGCTGGGTCAGGCCGAGGTGCACACCGGACCAGAACTCCCCGGCGCTGAGGCGCGCGGCCGAGAGCGCCACCCGACCGGCCAGCGCTGGATCGACGACGGTCTCACCCTCGCGGACCCGACGCAGATGGCCGACCAACTCCTGCCCGTCGGTGCGTTTGAGGATGTAGCCGGACGCACCGCCCCGCAGGGCCTGGTAGAGGTAGTGCTCGTCGTCGTACACGGTCAGCAGGACGACCTTCGTGTCCGGATACTGCGTGGTGATCTGCTGGCACAGGTCCAGGCCGCTCTCCTTCCCGATGCGCACATCGCACAGCACGACATCGGGACGCTGCTCCGCAATCATTGTGAGCGCCGCCGCTGCGGTCGTCACCTGTCCAACGATCAGGACCTCGTCGGGGAAGTGACCGAGCATCGCATCGAGCCCTTGCAACACCATCTCGTGGTCATCGACAAGCACGAGGCGCTGGGGGTTCGGAAACGACGCCATCATGTACGAAGCCTACGGCGAAGAATCCACGAATGATACCACCCGCTCCTCTACCCGCGTCGTGGGTGAGTGCGCCACGTGCGTGACGCGGTCGGTAAACGCACCCGATCATCAGAAAGGACGCGCCTTGACTGCTCTCCCACCTTCGGAGTATTCGGGCATGCGTTCACACAAAGGGCTAGCAACACGACCGGATCGGCAACTATGTAGTTGCCGATCCGGTCGTGCTCCTCATGTTTCAAGCCGCCAGCGCGCATGACCGGCACATCGCGCCGATCAACCTTTGCTCTCAACGCGTGCTGCGGCGTTCGCGACAGCTCGCTCGGAGAGCGCCCTCTGGGCGGCTTCCCACTTGTCGGGGTTGCCCCGCCACGTCTCCAGAGCCGGCCCGACCAGTGCCCGTCCGAACGAGTAGGTCAGCTCCCAGGGAAGGGGATCGAGGTTCTGCATGGCTCCGAGATGGCTCGTCGCCACTTCCGGGCTTTGCCCACCAGAAAGGAATGCGATACCAGGCACAGATGGCGGCACCGTTTCACGCAGGGTCTCCACCGTGACCTGGGCAACCTCTTCTACCCCGGGCTGCTCTGAGCTGTCCTTCCCAGCCACCACCATGTTGGGTTTTAGGATCATGCCCTCGAGGTCCACCTGCATCAGAGCAAGTTCGTCGAACACACACCGCAGCACGGCCCTCGTCACCTGCTGACATTGCGCCAGCGAGTGGTCGCCGTCCATCAGCACCTCGGGTTCCACGATGGGCACCAGTCCCCCTTCCTGGCAGAGACCGGCGTACCGTGCCAGCGCGTGCGCGTTCGAGCGCACCGCACGTTCTGTAGGCATACTGTTACTGATAGTGATTACCGCGCGCCACTTGGCGAAGGTCGCACCGAGGCGCACGTACTCCGTCACGCGTTCGCGCAACCCGTCGAGGCCTTCTGTGACCTTTTCGTTCGGGGCTCCCGCAAGCGGCTTGGCTCCGGTATCGACCTTGATACCGGCGAGAACCCCGATACCCGCGAGAGCCTCGGGAAAAGTTTGCCCATCGGACAGTTTCTGGCGAATAGTTTCGTCGGCGAGGATAACTCCGCTGACCGAATCGGACAGCTTAGGCGTGGTGACGATCAGTTCACGATAAACGCGCCGATTCTCCTCCGTTGGCTCCACTCCGACGCTTTCCAGCCGGGACGACATCGTTCCGATGCTCTCATCGGCAGCGAGAATCCCGCGCCTGTTAGAGACCAGTGTGTGGGCGACTTCAGTCAAGGTTGACATTTGTCGTTACACCTCCTCGCGTACTGCACTAGACCGATTGACAATATCGGTTTTACGAACTATTGAATGCTCATAGAGTCGACTCGTGGCGTAGCCGATTGTCGCCATAAGATTCAGCCGGTGACTGTCGTTTCCGAGGTCCAGGCTGAGCGCGCAGGCGTCGTCATCCCGAGACAACTTGATTCCTCCACGCTGCCCCTTCCTCGACTCTGTGCTTTTCATCCACAGCTAGGACGCACAACGGGTTGTGAGACTGCACGGATCTGTACGTCTAGGTCAACCTATGCAGCACGAAGAGATGCTGCGGGAACACGAACGGTTCCAAATCGCGGCCAAGCGGACCCGCATCTATGCCTCGCCGCGACCACGGTTGCGACCCACAAGAAGCGAAATTGATCTTCGCTGGGCGCGACCCCTCGACAGTCTGGGCTTCTGATCAAAGGAGCCCCATGGCTGAGCGAGTGTGGAGTGAGCGGGATCTGGCGCTTACGGGCGTACTACCGAGGACCGTCCAAGGTCCTACACCTCCTTTCAGACTTCCCTGGGACGGGCCACCCGGGGCCGGGCAGCCCAACTCCTGCTCGGCCGGGGGAACGAGCAGGACCTCCCCGTACGAACCACCCGTCATCCGGGCAAGAAAGCCTCGTGGGGCGCGGGAATGACCTTGGGCTCTGAACGACACCGCGGTGACGTACGTCAGCTGCGATTGGGGTCACTTAAGAAGTGCCTTGCCAATTGTGCTTCGCAACGGGTAATACTGGAGCATTTTAGCTGGTTCAGGCCCACCCTGAGCCACTGGGCCTAGCGCCGGGAGTACCTTACGCCGACGCATTACAGGATCGCAACACCACTGACCGCTGCATTTATAAACGGTTCAGCTGGATCGACGAAGGCCGTTCCCAACGGGCTAGATCTGGGGTCGCGCCCGCGCGAAGATCTATCCCGCGTTCTTGCGGATCACAACCATAATCGAAGCCTAGCGCAGAGGCGAGGCCGCTTGGACGCGCATAAGAACCGTCCGTCATCTTTCAGCATCCGTTCGTACTGCATAGGTTGACCTAGACGTACAGATCCGTGCAGTCTCACAACCCGTTGCGCGTCCTAGGTGTGGCTGAAAACCGCAGAGCCGAGGAAGGGGCAGCATGGAGGAATCGACCGGTACCTGCCGAACGACGTCGTGATCTCCCAGCCATTCTAGCCGGAATTCGGAAGCAGTCAGCCAACTCTGGGCGGTTGCAATATTCGCCGTGTCGTGGAGCACGGCGCAGGTCATCCGCACCTAAACCCGGGACGTCACCGATCACCACTGATGAGGAGAATACCGTGAAGCTGCAGGTAGCATTGGACGTCATCAAACTTGACGCGGCGCTGACCCTGGCGCGTCAGGTCGCCGATGCCGTGGACATCCTCGAGTTGGGCACGCCGCTGATTAAGTCCGTGGGCTTCGCCGGGATCACGGCGATCAAGGCCGCGCACCCGGACAAGCTGGTATTCGCGGACTTGAAGACCGCCGACGCCGGTGAGCTGGAGGCGGGTCTCGCCTTCGAGGCTGGGGCGGACCTGGTCACGGTGATGGGTGCGGCCGACGATGACACAGTGCGGGGGGCCGTGGCTGCCGGCCGCAAGTACGGCAAGGACGTCGTCGCTGACATGATCACCGTGGTGGACAACCGTGTGGCCCGAATCCGTGAGGTATCGAAGTTGGGCGTGTCGTTCGTCGAGATTCACGCTGGGCTCGACGAGCAGGCCCGACCCGGCTACACGATTCAGGCGCTGCTCGATGACGGCCAGGAGGCCGGGGTCCCCTTCTCGATCGCTGGTGGTGTCAACCTCGAAAGCATCGCCTCGGTGAAGGCCGCCGGAGCGGGGGTAGCGGTGGCCGGGGGGGCGATCTACAACGCCACGGACCCGGCTGCGGCTGCAAAGGCCCTCAAGAGTCGCATCAGCTGACAAAGCTAGGCTCGGCACCAAGCACGAGTTTGGCACGGAGTGTTGGGGGCCGCATTTTCTCTGCCGCCCCCAACACTTTTCCGTACTTCCGCATGCGGAGTTGATCCGATTCCACCTAGAACTGCGAGCTCCGAGAGCCAACGTTTTGGGGCGTTTCACTTCGCAGGACGCCGACTCAAGAAATCCGGACAAGTGATCAGGAGGAGCGCTTGATGGTTGATGAGCCAAGTAGTGTGTTGCACGGAGGATCACGGCGCTCCGCACCGAGCTGGTCATTGAGAGAGCCAGCGCTGGTGGCCTCTGTCCTCGGCGCCGACTACGCGCGTCTCGGCGAAGAGGTGGCTAGCCTCACCGACGCAGGGGTCGATCGCATCCAGTGGGACGTCATGGACTGGCGCTTCGTCCCAAACATGACGTTTGGCCCGGATGTCGTGGGCGTGTGCCGTCAGTACAGTCATCTGCCATTCGAAGCCCATCTTATGGTGCAGGACCCGGGCCCGATGCTCGCTCGCTTTGCTTCGGCTGGCTGCGAGACCATCATCGTGCACGCCGAGACCTGTCCGCACCTGCTTCGAACACTTTCCACGATCCGTGACCTCGGGGTACAAGCGGGCGTCGCCGTTAATCCGTCCACTCCGATCGATTTCGTTCGCCACGTGCTTGATCAGCTCGACCAGATTGTGATCATGACGGTCAACCCTGGATTTGGCGGACAAAGATATATCGCCGCGATGGAGGAAAAGGTCTCAGAGGTGCGCGCATTGGTGGACCGTTCCGGGAGGCCGGTGCGGGTCGAGGTGGACGGAGGAATCTCGACGGACACCGCACTCGCGGCCTGGTACGCAGGAGCCGAGTTCCTCGTCGCTGGCTCGGCTGTGCTCAGCCACCCAGGTGGGAAGCGAACTGCGGTGGATGAGCTTCGCCGTGCCCTGACACGCCCGGTGCCCGCACCGTGATCGGGCCGTCCGCTCTGTCGGCGCTTCTGACACCGGCGTATCGATAAGAAGGCTCGCTCGTGGGGACATACGGTAATGGAAAGGGAAGTGGCATGGAGGGCCAAGGGCCAGGTGCTCGCAATAGCGGAACAGCTTTGCGCGGAGCTGAGTGTTCCTTACTGCTGTCCGCCGCGGCAACGTTGCGGTTGCGCTACGTGCACTGTGGTCGCGATGCCAGTCTGTCTCCGACCGCGGCAGATGAGCTGGCAAACATTTTTGGGGCCATCGCTAGGGAGAGCCCCGCCCTTGACGAGGTCGATCGAAAAGAGGCGATCGCTTTGGCACATCGCCTGATTGATGACGACCATCCCGAGCACTCACGGATGTGGCCTACTTATAGGGGCCCGGATAGGGCGGCCGGAATGGTCCCGCCAGGCATATGAGTGAGGGTGACGACGCGATCGCAATCGGCGGTCATGTTCTTGGATCGCGAAGGGGGCAACTTGGGCCTGGAGTGGTCCGAGTTGTCCGCAGATCGTGGTGGCCCTGACGTATTCATCATCGAGGTGCCCTTCCTACCGGCGCGGAAACGCAAGGAGGCAGGTGCCACGTCCCAACGACAGACCTCCTCGCAGGGAAGAGCACGCGAGCAACCGAAAGCATCAGGAGTGCGCGTCAATGATCGCATACGAATCTACCTTCAGGCACCGCGCGAGCGAAGAGTCTGACGACCTTGCCCGTTTGACCACCGCACACGTTCCCGAAGGCTGGACCGAACTGGACCAGCGCGCGGTGGACACCGCCCGCGTGCTGGCCGCCGACGCGGTGGAGAACTGCGGTAGCGGCCACCCGGGCACCGCGATGAGCCTGGCGCCCGCCGCCTACGCGCTGTTCCAGCGCGTCATGCGGCACGACCCCAGCGACCCGGACTGGATCGGCCGCGACCGGTTCGTGCTGTCGGCCGGGCACTCGAGCCTGACGCTCTACGTGCAGCTGTTCCTGGCCGGCTACGGCCTGGAGATCGACGACCTGAAGTCGCTGCGCAAGTGGGGCTCGAAGACGCCGGGCCACCCCGAGTACGGGCACACCGACGGCGTCGAGACCACCACCGGCCCGCTGGGCCAGGGCCTGGCCACCGCGGTCGGGATGGCGATGGCCGCCCGTCGCGAGCGCGGCCTGTACGACCCGGAGGCCGCCGCGGGTGAGAGCCCGTTCGACCACCACATCTACGTGATCGCCTCCGACGGCGACATCGAGGAGGGCATCACCTCCGAGGCATCGTCGCTGGCCGGGACCCAGCAACTGGGCAACCTGACGGTGATCTACGACGCGAACGAGATCTCCATCGAGGACGACACCCGCATCGCGCTGTCCGAGGACACCGCCAAGCGGTACGAGTCCTACGGCTGGCAGGTCCTCGTGGTGCACGGCGGCGAGGACGTCAAGGGCCTGCTGGAGGCCATCGAGTCGGCCAGGGCCGAGAGCGCCCGCCCGACCCTGATCGTGCTGCGCACGGTGATCGGCTACCCGGCCCCGACCAAGATGAACACCGGCAAGGCGCACGGCGCCGCGCTGGGTGCCGACGAGGTCGCCGGGGTCAAGCAGGCACTGGGCTTCGACCCGCAGCAGTCCTTCCAGGTGGACGCCGACGTGCTGGCCCACGCCCGCGAGGCCGGCGCCCGGGGCAAGGCCGCGCGCGCCGACTGGCAGGTCGCCTTCGACGAGTGGGCGGCGGCCAACCCGGAGCGCAAGGCGCTGCTGGACCGGCTGACCACCCGCGAGCTGCCCGCCGGCTGGCAGGAGAAGCTGCCGACCTGGGAGGCCGACGGCAAGGGCGTCGCCACCCGCAAGGCCTCCGGTGAGGTCCTCAACGCGCTGGCCGACGTGCTGCCCGAGTTGTGGGGCGGCTCGGCCGACCTGGCGGAGAGCAACAACACCACGATGAAGGGCGCCGACTCGTTCGGCCCGGAGTCGATCTCCACCAGCACCTGGAACGCCAACCCGTACGGCCGGACGCTGCACTTCGGCATCCGCGAGCACGCGATGGGCGCGATCCTCAACGGCATCGCGCTGCACGGCGGCACCCGCCCCTACGGCGGCACCTTCCTGGTGTTCAGCGACTACATGCGCCCGGCCGTCCGGCTGGCCGCGCTGATGAAGACCCCGGTCATCTTCGTGTGGACGCACGACTCGATCGGCCTGGGCGAGGACGGCCCGACGCACCAGCCGATCGAGCACGTCGCCTCGCTGCGCGCGATCCCCGGCTTCTCGCTGGTCCGCCCGGCCGACGCCAACGAGACCGCGGCCTCGTGGAAGGCCATCCTGGAAGACCCGAGCGGCCCCGCCGGCCTGGCGCTGACCCGCCAGGGCGTGCCGACGCTGGAGGGCGTGGACGCCGACGGCGTCGCCAAGGGCGGCTACGTGCTGGCCGAGGCCGGCAACGGCAAGCCCGAGCTCGTGCTGATCGGCACCGGTTCCGAGGTCCAGCTGGCCGTCGAGGCCAGGAAGATCCTGGAGGCCGACGGCGTTGCCACCCGCGTGGTGTCGATGCCTTGCGTCGAATGGTTCGACGCGCAGGACGAGGCCTACCGCGAGTCGGTGCTGCCGAGCGCGGTCAAGGCCCGCGTCTCGGTGGAGGCCGGCATCGCCATGCCGTGGTACCGGTTCGTCAAGGACGCCGGTGAGTCGGTGTCCATCGAGCACTTCGGCGCCTCGGCCGACTACAAGACCCTTTACAACGAGTTCGGCATCACCGCCGAGGCGGTCACCGAGGCCGCTCGACGCACTCTGAGCACCGTCCGGTCGAGCTGACGCCCGGCGGCGGGCGATCGTGCCATGAACATCATCCTCACCATCGCTGCGAGGCGGAGACAAATGATGTGAGCGGCTGCCCGGTGAGTGCCGGTCAGGCTAGTTCCGCCGCGTCGGGGTCCACAAAGGACTCGGTTCAAACTGTCGGAGCGTGGTCGCCAAATCCGCGAGGGCACGACATAACCGTGGTCGCGGGAACCATAAGGGGAATGGCCTGCTCCAGCGCGACAATATCCGCACCCTGCTCGGCTGCCGTTTGTCAGCTGTAGGCAGCCATTCGTGCAAGATTGAGTTCCACTAGTTCTAAACTCATTGTCCGCCAAGACGTCGACACGGCATGCTGCTCTCCAGCACGCCGGTCTGGAGAGTTTCAAAGACTGCTCCGATACTCCCTGGTAAAGGATCGCCGTCCACTCGAAGCCGGCAAAGTCTTTCCGGCTCTGGATGGCCGCGAACCCGCGAACCCGACACCGCAAAGGAGCGGATCGTGACCGCATCGGACACAGCTACAACAGACCACGCAAGACCCGCGCACCAAAAACCTGAGCAGCGGCCAGGGCCACTGTCCGGTGACCCCGCAACCGTCGGCGTTCCCACGTTCGTCGTGGGCTCGATCGCCCTTGGCTTGACTCTCGTCGGCTACGTGCCGCCCGCGGCAGTCGGCACACCAGTGGCAATCATTCTCGCCGCTACCGGAATCGGCCAGCTCGTTGCCGCAGTCTGGGCTGCTGGGATCGGCCAAAGCGCGGTCGCATCCATTTTCGGCATCTTTACCGGATTTTGGCTCAGCTACGGCATCCTCGTACTCGGATTGACCCACGACTGGTTCAGCGTTCCCTCGGACAGCGCCACCGCCACCCAAGCCCTGTTCCTGATTTCGTGGTTGGTCACCGTGGCGCTCTTAACCCTAGCGACGCTGCGTCTTCCGGTCGCTTACACTTTGCTGTTCGCGCTGATTGATGCTGCCCTCGCTATCGTCCTGCTTGCGACGCTGCAGGGCTCAGCGGAATTGAAAGCCACAGGTGGATACGTAGTCTTCACTTTTGCTGCTCTGGGCTGCTACCTGTTCCTCCATGTGATGTCTCTGGCGACAGGGGGCCGCGGACTGCCGCTAGGCCGTCCGGTACTGGGCCGGTGACGGTCTGGAAGCGCGGAGGCGGTACAAGACCGCCTCCGCGCTTCCGGATCGCTCTCGGCGGCCGGTGTCGTTGCGCTGGGTGCTCTGGGCCGGTGGCAGGCAGTGCTCGGGGCAGGTTCGCGCGGAGCGCTGCAGCTGGTGATCGTGTCCCTGGTGATCGCTCACATTGTGAACTCGGTCGTGCTCGTCGTGGCGTTCCTGATCATGATGTTCGGTATCGCGACACGCACTGCCGGGCGGCGGATCACGCTCGACCGCACCTGGTGGTGGGCGGGTTTACCCATCGCTGTGGGCGTTGTGCCGGTCGTGGCTGTTCTGCTCGTCACGGGTGCGGTTCCGGTGACAGGGCTGGTCCTGATTCCGCTGGTGGGTCAGCTCATCGGTGGTGCGCTGACGGCGACCACGCTTGCCGGGCGCAGGTTACTGGAGGAGTTGTCGCAGCGTCGGGGTGAGGTGGAGGCCGCGCTGTCGCTGGGCTTGACGGACAGCCAGTCGAGGCTGGAGATCGCGCAGCCGGTCGCCGGGGGTGCCCTGGTTCCCGCGCTCGATCAGACGCGGACGGTGGGCACCGTGACCCTGCCGGGCGCCTTTGTGGGCATGTTGCTCGGGGGCGCCAGCCCGGTCGAGGCGGGAGTGGTACAGCTGTTCGTCCTCATCTCATTGCTGGCGGTGGAGGCCGTCGCGATCGTCGTCACGCTGTACGTGGTGGCGTTGGGCCGGCTGACCCGGACTGAACCGGCAACGCCCCGGCCCGCGACTGGTGCCCTGCTTTCGCGGACGTGGAGTGCCGTACGAATGGTGCGGCGCCAGCGGCGTTCATGAGGCAAAAAACATGCAGTACCGTGCCCCGGTGGGCCGCATTCGCCAGGCGAAGCGGCGCCACCGGAAGGTGATCATTGCCGGGCGCGCGGCAGTGCGTGACGTTTGCTCAGCGAGCTGGCCGTGGCTCCGCCGGCTCTCCAACCCCGCAGCGACAGCAGCGGAGCGAGCACCGCGTCGCGGCGCACGATGAAATGCGCCAATGTGCGGAAACGTCCCACGGTCAGACGCTTGGTCGGATCAGCGGGGATGGGTGCCATCCGAGAAAGAACAGGTTCACGCTCGGGTCGAGCCTCACGTCTGAGTCAGAGTCCAGACTGGGGTGGCTGGGATAGCCATCACCCCGGCGCGGAACACCAAAGTTCAACCGGGAGATGGTCAAAAAGAGCACGAACATTGCCCACACAGATGGGTCAACCTGCCTACCTTTGACCTGCGGATTTACCGACTGCCGCCAGGCAGAATCGCCGTAGAACCCACCTCCCCGATCGACTTCGCCACAGATGGGTCGATACCCTATCTCTGAACTGCTGCTTCACCGAATTCTGCCGACAGAATCGGCGTAGAACCCACCTTCATGATCAACTCGCCCAGAGTTGGGCGTAGAAGCTGCCGGTGCCCTCGTCCCAGCCCCAGATGCTTTGGTGCTCCCAGCCGCGCAGGTCGACCGCGTCGTGCAGTTGGTGTCCGGGCCGGGCGATGTGGTTGCGGGAGTGATCTGCGACGCTCATGGCAATCAGTCTGCCGTTCCCGAACAGTCGACCGTCAACGGCTCATCGGTATCGGCAGTGATGGACAAGACGGTCAGGCCGGTGATCATCGGAACCGGGGTCAGTCGTTCCCGTAATCGGGCTCGTCGGGGAGGTAGTCCTCAACGTCACCCTCTACCCTCCAATTGAGGTCCAATTCCGTCTGGTTGATGAGTTCGTAGCTGTCCAAGACCAACCGACAGGATGGGCAACTGAAGTAATCGGCGCCAACGGTTAGAGGCACCGAGAAATCGTCCAGGACGTTTACCCCGCCCGAAAGATCCATTCGAGCTCCGTATGCACGACATCATTGATTATCGCGACTCCTCGGCGGTCGGTTATATGCTCATCGGGGACGCGCATCGGACTCGATTCCTATTCTAGAGCGTAGGGCCATTGTTTGCGATGCTGCTCGACAGCAGGCCCACGATAACCTTGCACACCGACGGGACCGGAGGGATACAGACATATCAACCTTGAATTCTCTGCTCGGGAATCCGCAGATGTGCACGAGGCATCGCCTGGCCGGGTCGCGCACTCTGCCCCAGCGGGCCGAGGCGAGTGAGCGCTGGCCAACGGCTTACTCGCTTGCGGTCAGCGGCGGTAGGCGTCACGGCTGCCCGTTCGGCTCCCGCCGGGCAGGTGCCCCCAGGACCGGCAGGACCCGCCATGCGTCAAGTCCGCCTTACTGGGCGGCGTAGTGCTGGGCCGTTGCCCGATCACCGAACCGCACCTCTTGTGACCGCGTCGTGTGGACGATCTTGACTGCCACCACGACCTCCCCGTCCGACTCGAATTTCACCCGCACCCAGACGCTCGCACATCCGTTCGATCGATGCTCGGCGGCATGCCACCGACGGGATCACTGGCGGGCGCAGTCGTGTGCGGGTTGCCAGGTCAGCGTGGCCGGACGCTTGGCGGTCCGCAGGAACGCGATCAACGCCTCCGCGATCGCGTCGATGGTGACTTCGCAGTGCGGGGGGAATTCGTCGGTTTCGTACAACACGGGCCGCTCGGGACCGTCTCCGTGGCTGTAGAGGTGTACCGGCTCAGTGCCGTGGCCGTCGTTGCCCTGGTAGGACAGCGCGCCGCGGTCACCGTGGACGCCGGCGATCACGGAGTGGTCCGGCACGGTCAGGAACGCATCGGGGTCGTCCTCGTCCGGGATCAGCGTCTCCATCCGGGGGCGCTGGGTATGGGTGAGCAGGGCGTCGCTGACCTGGTCGCTGGACAGCAGCGTCACGAACTCGCGCACCTGCTCGGGTGTGGCCAGCTCGGCGACGTGCTCGGCGGGCGGCTGGTCGGGTTCGTAGGCCCAGTACTGGGCTTGGATCGTCACGACGTGCGCTTCCCTTCATACCGATCACGATGGTCCGGGTCTCGCCCGCGGTCATCGTGGAGGCTTCTTTGATCTCGATGTGCCGGGCGATGTCAGGCACGAAGCCGCCGCGAGCCAACCCGAGTTCACGGGCGCGCTGGACCGCGGCGGTGTAAGACGGGTCGGTCTGGCCGGAGGCCAGTTTGGTCCCACTGGCCAGCTCCCGATCACTCGAACCGTCGCCACCCGCCAGCCGCCACCCCTGGAGAGGCTTGCCGTACGGCCAGGGATGCTCCAGCCGGGCGCGATAGGCAGCAACCCGCCCCGCGGTCGTTCGCTCCGAGGTACCGAGGGCCGCCGCAGGCCGGGACGATGCCGCGGAGACCGCTGCGGTGCCGCCGTGCTGGTTGATCCATTCCTCGGTGTGGCTCCGCACGGTCTGCAGGAGGTCCCGAACCTGGTCCAGCTCGACGGGCAGCGCGGCCAGCCGGACGTGTGCTGCGGCAAGGCGGCTGGCTTGATGGGTGCCGGCGGCCAAGGCCGCCAGTCGCGGAAGAAGATCGTCGGCCAGCCGCTGGTGCGCCTCCTGAACTGCCCCGTCGGGGAGGACACTGAGGGCGCTGTGGAGCTTGCTGATGGTCTCGGTGAGCGCCGACATCGCTCACAGGCGTTCGTTGTAGGCGGCGATGTCCTCGACCGCTTGCTCCAGGGCCTCGATGATGCCAGCGAGACGGTCCGAAGCCGCAGATGCCGCGGGCACCGCTGCCTGCGCCGAAGGATGATCGCTTCCCCGCCAGGCGGAGGTCAGACTCGCCCGGGCGTCCTCGGCGCCGCGGCGGGCCGTGGAGAGCGAGGATACGGGGAGTTGGGCGGCGAGGTTCGTCAACTGAGTACGCAGTTCCGCAACGGACATGCCCCCAGCATCGACCAGACCCCTGACACCACGCGATCAAGCAAGAAGCACGTCTCTTGCCAGGCCGCGAAGGCCGAGAGCATGCGGGCAAACGGCTGCTTGAAGAAGTCCTTCGCGTCGGACGCGCCGAGCACGTAGACGGTGGGGCCGAGGCTCGACGGCGTCGGCGCACCCGATGTTGTGCACCTTGATGGGGCCACTGGGATAGCCATCACCCTCGCGCAGGCACAAAAGTTCAACCCCAGGATGGGTCAAAAAGGGCCAAGAAGAGCACGAACGTTGGCCCACAGATGGGTCAATCTTCCTACCTTTGAACTGCGGATTTACCGACTGTGGCAGAAGAATCGGCGTAGAACCCACCTCCCCAATCGGCTTTGCCGGCGAAAGTTGAATCGTAGATGGGTCGCCATCCCCCGCGAGCCCGGCCGACGCTTCGTCAAGGACTGAAGCGAGCAGTGGTATACGTAGCGCTCAGACATGTTGGGCTGACCAGAGTTGTCACTCCCAGCTACGTTGAAACCGTGTTCATATCAAGGATCGTTCCAGCAGGTAGGACGCAGGTGAGGGCGTGACGGTGCAAGGAGACTCCGTATTCGCGATCCACGACGTGGTCCTGCGGCGCCAGGCCACGCCGGTGCTCGATCACGTGAGCGCGCGAATCCCCGCCGCAGCCTGTACCGCCGTCGTCGGGCGCAGCGGGGCGGGAAAGTCGACGCTGCTGCGGTTGCTGACCCGGCTCGACGACCCCGACACCGGACAGATCGCCTTCCGCGGGATCCCATTGGCCCAGCATGATGTGCTGGATCTGCGGCGCCGGGTGCAGTTGGTCGCCCAGCAGCCGGTGTTGCTCAGCGATTCGGTCGTCGACGAAATCCGGCTCGGCCGCCCGCAACTCGGCCGGGCGGACGTGGCTTGCCTGCTGTCGCGGGTCGGGCTGCCGTCCTCGCTGCTCGACCGCACCACCACCGGGCTCTCCGGCGGGGAAGCTCAACGGGTCTGTCTCGCCCGCGCTCTGGCTCTGGAGCCGGAAGTGCTGCTGCTGGATGAGCCCACCGCTGCACTGGACGCGGCCAGCGCAGCCGCGATCGACGACACCGTCCGGGCCCACGTCAGCCGCGGTGGCACGGCGGTGCTCGTCAGCCACAACACCGCCCAGGTCGACCGGGTCGCCGACCACGTGATCGTCATGGACCACGGCCACGTCCGAGCCTGCGGACCACCCGACGCCATCCGGGATCTGGAGACCGCCCCATGAACCTCACCGGCGTGACCTGGCTGCACGTAGCGATGTCCGTGGTGCTGGTCGCGATCGCGGTCGCCGTCGCCACCTACCAACGGCTCGGGGTGAGCAGAGATATGCTTCTCGCCTCCGTCCGGGCAGCCGTGCAACTGGCCGCGGCCGGCGCCGTCCTGCTTTTGCTGTTCCACTATGCCGGATTACCAGGCGCCTTGGGCTGGGTCGCGGTGATGATCCTCATCGCCGGACAGGTCGCCGGGCGGCGAGGCCGCGCCGTGCCCCGCGCCCCCGCACTGGCCACTCTCGCGATCACAGCGGGGTCACTCGTGGCGTTGGGCAGCCTGCTACTGGTCCGCATCCTGCCCACCCGACCCGAGGTCGTCATCCCGATCGGCGGCATGATCGTCTCCACCGCCATGCAGGCCACCGGCCTGACCCTGCTGCGACTCGCCGACGACACCCGCCAAGCACGCCCCGCCATCGAGGCCCGGTTGTCACTGGGTATGACAGTCCAGGACGCTTTCGCCCAACACCGCCGCTCCGCCGCCCGCACCGCACTACTGCCCGCGATCGACTCCACCAAAGTCGTCGGACTGATCAGCCTGCCCGGCGCGATGACCGGACTCATCCTCGCCGGAGTCGACCCCCTGACCGCCATCCGCTACCAGATCGTGGTCATGTACATGCTGCTGGCCGCAGCCACCGTGGCCGCCGCCGTCGCCAGCCACCTCGCCCAACGAGCGCTCTTCGACACCTCAGCACACCGACTTCAGCAACCGCGGTGATCTCTGCGAGGCGACCGTGTCGGGTGCGTCGAGGTCGGGCAGACCCATTGCCAGCTTCGTTTTCCGGGATGTTCGGGTCAGTGCGGGCGAGCAGGCGTTCGGCGTTGCGGACGCTGGTGACTACCCCCTAGCCCGGGCAGGGTCCCGGCAAAGTCGTTTTGGCTTGTCAGGGGGTGATTCCGTAGAGGGAGTACACCGCGCCACGGGTGAGTTCGGCGATGGCGTCGCCGGTGTCGCCGCACGGTCGGGTGGCACTGGCCCTGATGCCGGTGCAGAAGACGCTCGTGAGGTCCTCGTCGTTGGGGCGGTGTGCTGGGCAAGGCACATTGCTTCTGCTCGGCTCGTGAACCATCGCCAGGTGCGGCCTGGGGCCGGCGTCCGGCTACCGCGGACGCCGGCCTCTTACTGCTTCCGCCTGTGGGCCTGTTACTGGTAGACGGCGTGCAGGGTGTCGCCGAACTCGGCCAGCGAGAGGCTGCTGGTGGCGGGCAGCGGGGAGATGTCCTGCGGAGGGCTCCACGCGCCGATGCCCATGGCGCTTTTGAGCTGCGGCTTGCCGTTTTCGCCGAGGTAGGCGCACTGGAGCACCCCGTCGTCGAGGCCAACGAGCGCGGGCGCCTCGGTCGTTCGCACCCCGGCGACCGGCCTGACGTCGCTTATGGCGGCGGCATGGACGTAGAGTTCGTCGTCCTCGTTCCGGTATGCGCAGATCGGGATCAAGCCCGATATGGCTGCGGCCGGCCCGTGGGTGGTGGTTCTTTCGGCGGCGATCTGCTCGGCCGCACGCCATGAACCGGACGAAGAACCGTGGCCGTAGTACAGCGATCCGTTCGGGCGGCGGAAGACGCACCACAAGGTCAAGGCCACCGCGGCCAGCGCCGGCTTGTGGGTGGTCGTCCAGTTCTGCGCGGTGATGCGGGCGGGAGTACTCCAGGAGAGCTGGCCGGGCTGACTGGTGTCCCGCGTGCCGACTGTCACGTGCATCGAATTGTCGTCGGGGTCGCGGTAGACGCAGTACAGCTTGCCGTCGCATACGGCGAAGGCGGGGTCGGCGCCGCCGCCGAGGTCCAACCGCGTTGGGGTCGGTTGCCAGCTGGCACCGTGCAGGGTCGTCCACAGCAGTTCGCCGCTGAGTTGGCTGTGGCCTATGCAATGCAGCTGGTCGTTGTACACCACGAGGCTTGGCGGGGCGTTGCTGAACAGGCGCGGCACGGGCGGCTGCGCGGTCCAGGCCCCGCCTGTCCGGGTGGCGTGGTGCAGGTTGGAGATGCCACCGCGGACGAAGAGGGTGCCGACGTCCAGGTCCGGTACCCGGACACTGACAAGCGTGCTGAGGATGCGTTCCATGGTGCCGGAGCCGACCGGGACGGTGGCGCGCAGGTAGAACGCCGTGTCCTTGCGGACATCGTGGACGGTGTAGCCGGTCTCGCCGTTCTCCTCGTGCATATTGAGGTCGTAGGTGTCGTAGAGCAGCCGCAGGGACCCGTATCCGCCGGCTTCCCAGGTCAGCTTGACCGAGTCGCCGTTGTCGATCACGAGTGGCTTGGCGACGAAGTTGCGCAGGTAGAAGTCGGCGGGGAACTTGCCGATCTCCAGTGTGACGGTGTCGGTGTCCCACTCGGTGTCGCCCGGCGCGCGGTATCTGACCTGGACGCGGAGCGGGGCGATGCCGACCTGGCGGTTGATGCGCACGCCGATGAGTTCGATGGTGACGCCCGCGTCCTTGGCGATCGTGGCGAATCCGGACGTCGGTTTGAAGGTGATGGTCTTCGTCTGCTCGCTGGTGTCGGCCGTCCAGTCCGGGAGGTTGGTCTGGGCGGGGATCCCGTCCAGGTCCAGCGCGAGGTCCGGGGAGTTGGTGCCGGTCGGGATGACCAGGGTGATCTCGCTGCACTCGATGGGTCCGCTGAGTCGGCGGCTGCCAACGATCACGAGATCGGCCAGCTCCACGGTGCCGGTCGACGGCGAGACCCGAACCGGACTGGGACTGGAGTTGTAGCCGAACTCCAGGGCCGCGGCGGCCCGGCCTTCGGGGGCGGGGGCGGGGATCGCCTGGGACACAACGCTCACGACTGCGCTCCATGGGTGCGGGACGCCTGCGCGGTGTCGTCGAGAACAAGGAAGCCCGAGCGGATCTCGGGGTGCTGCCCGACAGGCATCGAGGCCGGGTCCGGCACGGTGACGGGCGCGCCCGTCCACTCGCCACCCGAGCGTTGCGCCCAGGACCATGTTCCGGTCGCGGTGGCCGGGCGCGGCAGCACCACCGCCTCGTCGTCGGGTGTCGTGCCCGCAAGAATCGGGCCGGTGCGGAAGCTGACGGCCATGGTCGTCAGGGCGTCGGCGGTGAACTCGGCCGGAACGTGAGGCGCGCTGACGGGCAGGATGTCGGTGGTGGCGTGCACAGGCGCCCTCGGGTCGACCAGGAGGGTGGCCAGCGCGCTGCTGTCGCCCTCGAAGGCCAGCCGCAGACGTTGGCCTTTGTCGATGTACCGCAGGTACCCGGCGGATTCGCCCAACGGTTCGATGACGGTCTCGAAGTGGTCGTAGTCGTCGTTCTGCACGTAGCCGACCAGGCCGTCGTCGATCTGCGCGGCCTCGCCGAGGCGCACGATCCACGGGTAGCGCGGCATCCGCGGCTCGGGTGGGGCGATGACGTTCTGCCAGGTCACGTCCGTGCGGACAGGGCCGCACAGCTCAAGATCCAGGCGGGCACGCACGAGCGCGAGCGGACGCCCGAGCAGGCAGGCCAGGCTCTCGTCGTCTGGGCCGTCGGGGTCGATGGTGGTGAGGGTCTCGTCCAGGGTGGCCCGGAAGGCGTCGAAGACCTGCGGGCCGCGCCGCTTGATGGTCGTGAGGAAGCGGTGTGCGTGCAGGGAAACGGCCGCGAGGTCGTCGAACTCCTCGATGGCTGAGCCCGGCAGTGCGCTCCAGTGGACCACCCGCTGTTCGTCGGGGTCGGGGTCGGGGTCTAGGACGGTGCGCAGGTCGCCGAGTGCGTGGCCGTCGGGGGCGTAGCAGACGATGGACTGGTCGAGCCGGTTGTGCAGCAGCCAGGCGCACACGGGGTTGGCGCCCGGGGTGAGGGCGATGTCCTCGTCGTGTTGTGCGGACAGGAAGTCGAAGCGCAGCCGGGCGGGTTGCAGCAGGCGCGGGCTCAGCTCGACGAAGCGCTTGACGCCGATGTCGCCGACTGGGTGGTCGGGGACCATCGTGGTCGGCCGGTACGGCTCGAAGTGCCGGCGGTTGTCGATGAGGTTGACCGCGCGGCCGAACCGGTCGACGACCGAGAGGTTGGTGAACATCAGCTGGCCAGCGCGAAGCTCCTGGAAGTCCGAGGGTTCCGGGTCGTCCCACTCGAAGACCGGCTGCGGGCCGGGATCGGGGGCGAGGGTGTCGGCGTCGCCGATGAGGTCGCCGATGGGGCCGGCAGGTCGCAGGGTGGCGCGGAACTCGCGTTGGCCCACGGCGGCGCTGAGCCCGTCCAGGCGTTGGGAGAGCTGGTCGAGGTTGCGGGCCTGTGCGCGCAGTCGCGTGATGAGCTCGGTGGGCAGGTCGCCGCGGCCGTGCGCGTAGCCCGAAAGTTTGCCGTCCTGGTCGTGGCCGCTGGTGGGCGCAAGGGTTTGGCGTCCGCTGACGGTGACGGCCTCGGTGCACTCGCCGCCCTGCCAGCGATAGCGGTTGCGGTCGAAGGCCCAGCGGTCGGTGCCGTCGGGGTCCTGGAAGGGGAGGGTCGTGTATTCGGCCTTCCACAGCAGGTAGAGCGGCCGCCACGGCTGGCGCCACGGCTGGGTGCCCAGTTCGGGGAGGGTGCCGGTGGCGCTGCCGAGGTCGGCGCCGATGCTGCGAGCCTGGTCGAGGATGCAGAACTCGGTGACCAGCGCGGGCACGGCCGAGGGCAGTCCGGTGGTGTTGACCCTGGCGACGTCCGCGGCCACGCTTTCGGCGGTGATCGGGCCGACGGTGGTCACCAGGCGATCCTCGGTGCGGCAGGGCAGCGCGGTGCCGCGGGTCATGGGGGCGTTGAGGTTGGCGCCCTGGAGCATGACGACGGGATCGGCGTGCTGCTCGTAGGGGTCGAGGGGCACGCGTTGCAGGTCGCTGGTGGACCGCAGGCCGTGCTGGTCGGCGTAGGCGCGAGCGCGGGCGGCGAGCGTGTCGGCGTCCAATGCCCAGGGGATCTGGGCGCGGCTGTCGCGTAGCTCGGCGGCGAGCGCGACCACCCGGCCGGCCGCGCCGTTGGCGTTGTCGGGGTTGAGTTCCGCGCCGATGCGGGCGGCGAACTCGGTGGGCTGACGGTGTTCCCGGGCCAGCGCCCACAGGTGGTAGAGGTGTTCCTGCGCGCCGCGCAGCTCGCGTTCCAGCGTGTCGAGGCGGCCCTGCGCGGTGTTGAGGCCGGCGACAAGGTCCTGTTCGAGAAGTCGCTGGCGGCTGCGTTCCTCGCGGGTCTGTGTCGGGGGCGCGGTGGGGTCACCCCGGTCCACCACGCGCCACGTGTATCCGCCGGGAACCGGACCGAATCCGGACTGGTGGGCCGTGCGCTCGGGGAACAGGTCGCCGTCCGGGCGGTCCAGTTCGTCGAGGACCCCCAGCACGAACGCCCGGTAGAGGCGGGCCTCGTCGGCGGACAGCGCGCCGGGTCCGCCGGCCTGTTCCTGGAGGACGGCGGCGGCCTCGGCGGCGTTGTTGCCGATGGCGACGGCGATGTGGTCGGGGCCGGGGCAGTCCGAGTCGGGGACGTCGCCGTTGAGCTTCCACTCCACGCCCAGCGCGGTGCCGGTGTACAGGGAGCGGCGGGGGCTGCCCCCCGATGGCAGGCTCCACTCCAGCCGCCTGAGCAGGTCGGCGGGCCGTTCGCGAGCCATCAGGATGTCCTGGCCCTCGTCGGAGTACCAGCCCACCACGTGGTAGCTGAGCCGGTGGTCCTCCTCGAGGATGTTCTCAAGCGGGTCGTGGATGGAGAACACGTTGGTGTTGTAGGGCTGGAAGGCGGAGAAGGTGAGCAGGCCAGGGCCGACCGCGGTGAGGAACTGCCCGTGGGTGTCGGCCGGTTCCGCCCACGGGGAGTCCTCGGTGAGGTCATGCCGCCGGCCGATCTTCGTTGCGGTCGGGGTGGACGCGACGGGGTCCAGGTAGGACACGGTGCCGTGCTGCGGGTCGAGGTAGTCGCTCTCGACGATCCACGACCGCATGCCGGCCGAGGAGCGGCGGACGACCAGCCAGCGGTTCGGGACGAGCGGGAAGCCGCCGATCTGGCCGCTCTCGTCATCCTCGTGGCCCCGGCACAGCGCTTCGGGGAGCTGCCATTGGAGGTAGACGCCAAGGCGCCGCGGGTCGTCGAACCACTTCTCGGTGTCGAAGGGCGGTGGTTCGGGCGGGCGGTTGTCCTCGGTCATGAAGCGGAAGTTGGCTTGCCAGTGTTGAATCACGTGGGCGCCGGACGGGCTGTCGGGGTCCTCGGGGCGTTCGGGGCGACCGCTGTCGCGGGTCTGGATGTTGACCGCGAGCGCGGACACCTCGATCGGGACCACCAGAGTGGAGTTGGGCATCGCGAAGTCCGTTCTGGTCAGGGACGATCGAAGGTCTGCAACTGCGGAGCCTTGATCATTTGGAGGGCGAACTGCGCCGACGACAACGCGGCCACGCCGTGGGCGGCGGCAAGCGCCGGCTCGAGCTTGTCAGCGATGTCGAGCACATCGCCCTGCCCGCGCAGGAAGCCGGCGAATCCGGGCGGGTCGGGGAAGTCGCCCTGCGGTGTGCCGACACCCGGCGGGACGAGGTTGCGCAGCTCGATGGTTCCCTTGAGCCCCAGTCCGAAGTGCAGGCCCTGCGGCGGCTCGGCGAGGGCGAAGGTGTCGATGACCTCCGGGTAGAGCAGCAGCATCACGTCGGTGCCGTAGATCGCCTTGTGCGCCGGCTCGACCGCGTCCTCGCCGCGGAACGCGGCGGTGACCATCTTGGGCCAGTTCGGGACGAGGTCGGACCGGATCAGCACCCCGCACTGTGGCGGGTCCGCCACCTCGGCGGCGAGCATGTTGAGGTCGGCGTCGAGGGCGTGGCCGACGCCGACGCTGAGCGCGCCATCTACCAGCGCGCCAATCCAGGCGGGGTCGACGTGGAAGAAGCGGATGCTCTCCTCGGGCAGCATTCGCTCGTCGGGCACCAGGTGCTCGAACGGGACCATCTCCAGCAGCGGCAGGCGATTCAGCCACTCGCGCACCGGGTCGAGCTGCGTGGCGGTCGCCTCACGCAGCACCCCCCGTACCTCCACTGTGGACAGGGCGGCGCGCAGGTCGACCGGGCGCAGCGGGGTCAGGGGCGCCGAGCGCGGTGCTGGGCGGCGCTCGGCCGCGGTGAGCTGGGCTCCGGTGCGGGTGAGCGCGTCCATCAGCCGGCCCTGGGTGGTCAGCAGCCGATCGAAGGCGTGCCGGGCCAGGTCGGTGTTGAGCAGGGCCGCGGCGTCGCGGGCAGTGCGGTGCGCCAGCTCGGGGTGGGTGAGCAGGCGGCGGGCGGCGCGGCGGGCGGCCTTGCGGAACTCCAGAAGCTTGCCACGGAACGGGGCGTCGGCCAGCGCGAGCGCGCGACCGATGCTGAACGCGCTGGCGTAGCCGGTGTCGTAGACCCCGTAGCGCTCCAGGTAGACCAGTGCCGCACCGGGGGAGTCCAGGCGCGGCGTCGCGGGCGGGAGCTGCGGCAGCGGCTGGGCCGGAGTTGCGGTGAACGGGCCACGGTAGAAGCCGTGACTGCGCTCACCGGACTCCAGGCGCATGATTGCTTCCGATATTGGTAGATATCGGAATGTTGTCCCTCGCGCTTCCCGGCGGGACGCGTGCGGGGGTCTGGCGGGGATTGGCCGGCTCTATCGGTCTCCGCCGTCACGGCGCTCAGACGTGCCGACCGTGCTCGTGGTCGAAGACCCGTGTACTTCGTCGTTGGTCCTCTGCGGCTGCTTCTGCGTATCGGCCCAGGTCGCCAGCAGGGTGAGACCGTCAGCGCTGGGCGTACCAGGATTTGCGGTGTAGGTGGTGATGGAGACGTTCGGGTCGCCGGGCAGCGCGAAGTCGTCGTACGCGAGATCCATCGTTCCGACGACCGGGTGGTTGATGACCTTGCGTCCGCGCAAGTGGCGGTGCACGTTGTGCTTGGCCCAGCGGGTGCTGAAATCGGTGCTCCGCGTGGAGAGCTCACCGATGAGTTCGGTCACCTTCTGGTCCAGCGGGTCACGTCCGGCGGTCGCACGGAGCACCGCGACCAGGAGGTTCTTCGCCTGGTCGATGTCGGCGTAGAAATCCTCGGCACGTGGGTCGAGGAACGCGTACCTGGCGAAGTTCGGTGGCTGCTTGGCCATGGTGAACAGGTCGGCGTACAGGGCGCGACCCAGGTCGTTGGCCGCGAGGAGGTCGAGACGTCCGTTTTGCACGACGGCGGGAACGCTCATGGAGTCGAGGACCTGCTGCACTGACGCGGTGACGGGCGGGGTGCGCTTGGGGTGCTTGCGGGGCGAGCCGGGTGCGACGTTGCGTGCCAGGTCATACAGGTGGGCGCGCTCGTCGTCGTCGAGCTGCAGCGCACGGGCGATCGCGTCGAGGACGCTCTCGGACGCGCCGCCGAGTTTGCCGCGTTCCATGCGGGTGTAGTACTCGACGCTGAGGCCGGAGAGCATCGCGACTTCCTCGCGCCGCAGTCCTTGGACGCGACGGTTGCCCCCGAGGTGGGGCAGCCCGGCCTGCTCGGGCGAGATCCCCGCCCTGCGGCTCATGAGGAAGTCCCTGATCTCCTGCTGAAACTTCATGCCTTCAAGGCTAGGACGCCTGTTCCTGTTTTGGGGGTCCCTGACAGGGTCTGGCAGGCATCCGCGAGGCGACGGACGGTGAGTAGGCATCCCAGAAGATCTGTGTGAAGAAGGAATGTCTGCCAAGTGCGTGGAGCTGTCATTTATGCCCCGGGCGATGTCCGGGTGGAAGAGCGCGAGAACCCCGCGATTGTCGCGCCGACGGATGCGATCATCCGCGTGTCGGCGACTTGCGTGTGCGGGTCGGACCTGTGGGATTACCGCGGCGTCAACGATGTGACACAGCCGACTCCGACGGGTCACGAGTACGTCGGTGTGGTCACCGAGATCGGCGACGAGGTGAAGAGCATCGCGGTCGGGGACTTCGTGATCGGTTCGTTCTTCGCCTCGGACAACACCTGTGAGATCTGCGAGGCCGGCTACCAGTCGCGGTGCGCGCATGCCGAGTTCGTCGGCGCCGGTGGGGCACAGTCGGAGTACCTGCGGGTGCCGCTGGCCGACGGCACCCTCGTCGCCACCCCCGGAATGCCGGACGACGACCTGATCCCTTCGCTGCTGGCCGCCTCCGATGTGCTCGGAACGGGCTGGTTCGGCGCCGTGGCCGCTGAGGTCGGGCCGGGTAAGACCGTGGTCGTGGTCGGTGACGGAGCGGTGGGTCTGCTCGCTGTTCTGGCCGCGAAGCAGCTGGGTGCAGAGCGGATCATCGCGATGTCGCGGCACGAGTCGCGGCAGAAGCTCGCCCGCGAGTTCGGCGCGACCGACATCGTCGCAGAGCGCGGCGACGAGGGCGTAGCCAAGATCAAGGAGCTCACCGACGGGTACGGCGCTCACAGCGTGATCGAGGCCGTCGGCACCCAGGAATCGATGATGCAGGCCATCCGCTCCACGCGTGCCGGTGGGCACGTGGGGTACGTGGGCGTGGCCCACGGGGTGGAGCTTCCGGGCGAGGAACTGTTCTTCGCTGAGGTGCACCTGCTCGGCGGTCCCGCTCCGGTGCGTCGGTTCCTGCCTGAGCTGATCCAGCTCATCTGGGACCGCAAGATCGACCCGGGCAAGGTCTTCGACCTCACACTCCCGCTCGATAAGGCCGCTGAGGGCTACAAGGCGATGGACGAGCGCCGCGCCATCAAAACCCTGCTGAAGCCCTGACCCCTCACTCACCGATTCCAGCCGCCTCGCCTGGGACCTCGAAAATCCTGGGCAGGTTGCGGGACCTTATTTGATTCGACGGGAGAACACCATGAACCCCACCTACGACTTCTCCGGGCAGGTGGCCCTGGTCACCGGCGCTGCCTCCGGCATGGGCCTGGCCGCCGCCCGCGCGTTCGCCGACTCCGGCGCCGCCGTGGTTCTGGCCGACCTCGACCACGATGCCGTCCAGAACGCAGCCGAAGAGATCACCGGCCGCGGGCGGCGGGCGATCGGTGTCGACTGCGACGTCACCGACGAACAGCAAGTGGAAGCGGCAGTGCGGCGCGCGGTGACGGAGTACGGCCGCCTGGACATGGCGTTCAACAACGCCGGCATCCAGGTGCCGCCGACCGACGCGGCCGACGAGACGGCCGACTCCTTCGACCGGGTCAACGCCGTCAACCTGCGCGGCGTCTGGGCGGCGATGAAGCACGAACTGCGACAGATGCGAGAGCGGGGCAGCGGCGCCATCGTCAACTGCTCATCCCTGGGCGGGCTCGTCGGGCTGCCCGAGCGTGCGGCCTACCATGCCTCCAAGCACGGCGTCATCGGCCTGACCCGCAGCGCCGCAGTTGAGTACGCGCCCCGGGGCATCCGCATCAACGCCGTGTGCCCCGGCGTCATTGACACCCCGATGGTCGCCGACATGGTCGAGAACCAGGCCGAGGCCATGGCCGGGATCATCAAGGAACAGCCCATCGGCCGGCTGGGGAGAGCGGACGAGGTCGCAGCAGCCGTCCTGTGGCTGTGCAGCCCCGGCGCCAGCTTCGTCACCGGAACAGCTCTCCCCGTCGATGGTGGCTTCACCGTCCACTGATGTGAGTCTCCCCTCATAGCGTAGAGACGTGGCTGCACGGGAAGTTGGGGCTCATGCGGGTCTGTCACCTTGCCGGTGTTCTCCGCTCCACTGCTGCCGAGACCCCGAGAAGCCAGGCCGTGACCCGCGGTGAACTTCACTTCGAATCGAACGAGCCCGTGCCAACCGGCGCGGGTTCGTTCGGTTGCGGCTCGGTACTTCGCGCGCCCACCGCGCCGCCAGGCGCGAGCTGACTGATCAGGGTGCAGTGGTGGGAAACAGTGCGCCGGGAACGAGGTCCAGGCGGGTGTTCGGGGGGCCGCCGGGGTACGGGAGAAACCTGCCAAGTGGTCGGGTAGGTCCTGGTCAGGCGTCGTTGTCGGAGAGTGCGCGGTAGAGCGAGGCGACTGAGGGGTGTTGGCCGGCGTTCTTGCCGGTCTTGATGGTCAGCTTCTTGACGATGTCGGGCATCGGGGTGCCCTTGTCGCGTAGGGCGCGGGCGAAGAGCACGTCGTCTTCGTCGAGCACCTTGGGTCGGCCGCCGTGGTTGCCGCGTGCGGCGGCGGCTTGTTGGCCTTCGAGGGTTTTCTCGCGGATGTGGTCGCGGTCGAGCTGGGCGGCGACGGCGAGCACGGCGAAGAGCATGGAGCCCATGCCGTGTGGGTCGTAGATCCCGGTCAAGGGGCCGGTCAGCAGTTCCAGCTGCACTCCGCCGCCCTGGAGTTGGGCGGAGAGGGTCATGAGTTCGGCGGCGTTGCGTGCGAGGCGTTTCATTTCGTGCACGGTGAGGATCACCGGCTGGTACGGCGCCGCCGTCTTGATCTCGTGGGCGAGAGTGAGCGCCTTCTCCAGCTCGGGACGGACCTTGATGCGGGTGCTGATCTTCTCGGAGAACACCCGCGTGCAGTGCGCGGCCGCGAGCGCGTCGAGCTGGGACTGGAGTTCCTGGGTGGCGGTGGAGCAGCGGGCGTAGCCGATCCGGATCGGCGCCCCGGTCGTCTTCGGCGCCGCGGCGGTGACCTCCGGGCCTGGTGTCCACTTCTTGCCTGGTCCCCGGTCGGTCGGGACGGGCACGGTGAGTTCGTCGCGCAGCGAGGGCACGAGGATGAACCGTGCGGTGTGGTACTTGGCGGCGGTCTTCCCGGCGCGGGTGCGGCAGGCGCTGCCAGCGGGCACGTCGCATTGCGGGCAGGGGTGGCGTTCGACCGCGGCCGCGGCCTCGTCGGGTCCAAGTTGCATGCCGACAGTCTCGCAGAACTCTCTCAAAACCAGGGGTAGTTATGAGAGATGTTGTGCGAATCGCGACCTGCGGATCTTCGGCCCGGATCGGGCGGCTCGCAGAACTTGCACAACTGGTCATTTATGAGAGTGGGCACGCGTCACATCGGTGCCCTCCCGGGCATCTGCGTGGGTTTGTCTGACCAGTTGTCGCTGGATGCGGCGAGGCGTGAGTGGAAGGTGACTATGGTCGTCTCACCGTGTGTCGGCGGGTACCCGTCGCCGGTTGTCGTAGTTGATGAGAGGGACCGTGCAGGAATCATCGAATATGCAGCCGGCGTTCAAGGGCTCCGCGCCGGCCGCTGACATCACCGTCAAACGCTACCTGTACCGCAACCGCTCCAAGGGTGTGGAGACCGACACTGTCATACGTGAACCGGATGGTTCGCTTCGTGTCAGCACCTCGTGGGGGCATTTCTTCCTCAGTCCACCGCTGGCACGGTGGCTGGAGCAGGACAACACGGTGCTGACCTGGCAGCGAGTTCAAACGAAACAGGGCACGGCCCTTCATCTCTGCTTGGTCGACGAGGCCGGGAACATGCTGTGGCGCGAGAGCTCGGCCAGCACGACAGTGGCGCCCCCACCGGCTGTGTCATATGACTACGGCGGACCTGCCATGGGCTTGGGGTCGCGTCTGCGTCTTCAGTCCCTGACTTCCCCGTCCGGCTCGCACACGCTGTTGCACCAGGACGACGGAAACCTGGTGCTCTACTGCAATGCCACCCACACCCCGGTTTGGGCGACCGACACGAGCTGGCTCGACGACAGTTGGGTCGATTTGACCCTGCGTGGCGACCTTGTACTGCGCACCTCGTGCGGCGCGCCGGTCTGGCAGTCAGACACCGCCGATATGGGCGTGGAGCGGCTCGCCGTCCGCGACGACGGCAGCCTTGCCCTTCTGGACGCCTCCGAAACAGCCGTCTGGCGGATTCACCACCACGCGCCCTGCACAGCAGCCGGGCACACCCCGCCACGCGGCGCCGTCCTCCGACGCGGACAGACACTCCGCAACCAATCCCTGACCTCCGTCGACGGTGGCACCGTCCTGTACCACCGAGCCGGTGAAGGCAACGGTGAAGGAACGAGACTGTTCCGCGCCGACGGAATACAACTGTGGTACGCGCCCAACTCCCGCGCCGCAGACACCAGCCTGACCCTCGACAACGAAGGATTCCTTCAGGTCCGGGCCGACGACGGCAGCGTTCTCGAACAACTGGCCGGTCCGGGAGACCACCTCATCGTGGTACCTGGCGGCGAAGTCCGGCTCTGTGCCTTTGACGGCACCGTGTTGTGGCGCGAAGGCCAGCACGTGATCGACCATGGCGACGAAGTCATGACCGCCTCCCCACGCACGGTCACACCCGCCGCCCTGGAGACACTGCTCAATGCAGACGCCACCCCGATCGTGCGCACCGACTTCTCTGACGACCATGCCTGGGAGACCGCCTGGCGCGACCTCACCATGCCCCGCGAATACTGGGAGGATGATGTCGTTCTCGACGCCGCTCTCGTTGCCATACCCGAGTTCGAAGGCTGGACGGGCGAAGAGCTCGCCACCCTGCTGTCACACACCAAGCACGAGCGGCTCCTAGCCGTGGATGCGGTCACACTCGCCTCCCCAGAGCATCCCGTCCTCGTCGTGGAGATCGACCCAGAACGCGACCAGCCACGATCCTTCCGCGCCACTCCGCATGCCCTGCTGGACGTTGAAATCCAACTCTCGATCGCCAACATGGACTGGGAAGACTTCAGCCGCTCCGTCGACCCCGACGGCGTGCTCCGAACCTCCACCGCGGGCTAGGTGGCTGGTGTCGAACGGGGGTTTGTGGGGGCTTGATCTGTTCTGTGTTTGTTGAGCGGGTCGGTGTGGTCGCGGGTTCTCATCGATCGGGGTTGGTGGTGTGGCGGGACTCGGGCGTGATCGTTGCCGGTATGCCCTGACAACGGGGGCTCGTGCGTGTCTGGCGGGCCCGCCGGGGCCTGGTCAGGCGGTGGTCGTGGTCCATCCGGTTGCCGTGCGGGCGATCCCGAGCATGCCGAGGCGTGCGAGGTTGACCGCGGCGGCCAGCAGTGAAAAGTCGGCGGCTGTTTTCAGCAGTCCTCGGACGCGGGCTCGGCGCCCGCCGTGGCGGTGGCGCATGAGATGAGCGATTTTGCGTTCGACTTTGGGGCGGGTGGCGCGGTAGTCGGCCCGCCAGGCGGGATCGGTTTGGCGCGCCCGCCCGGCTTGTAGCGCGGCCTCGTGGGCACTGATGGTGATCGTGCGTCCGGTCTTCGCGGTGGTGCACTGTGCGGCCAGTGCGCAGGCGGCGCAGGCGGCGCCGAAGTTGGCCGCTCCGGCGTGACGCTCGCGGGCGCGGATGGGGGCGGTGTGCCCGGCAGGGCAGGTCACGGTCCGCGCATCGAGGTCGATGTCGAAGCGGTCCTTCGGGAAATGACCTTTCACCGCCGCCGGCGGCTGCACCTTCAGTCCATTGTGGAGATCAGCCTCGTCCAGCCGTTCCAGCAACTCGCCCGCACCGTAGGCCGCATCCCCATACACCGCCGCCCAATCTTCATCCTCATCCCCGCCATGGTCATCCGCCGCGCCCGCAGCATCACCATCCGGCTCATCGGCTACCAACCCAGCCTGGACCGACTCTTCAGCACCTGGAACACCATCGAACGCACCCGCTTCGGCTAACCCACCACCGGTTACCAGACTTCACACCCGACCACCGCGCACCCGCGGTGGCGACCACGCCTGCCCGAACCCCAAATCGGCGCCCAGCACCCACCCGAGCGCCACGACACCGGCCCATACGAGCCCCACAACGCCCCCCACCACTCATCGGCGTATCCCACGCTCACGCCAACGTGATCATTTCGGCTACCACCGCCCCCACAGAGACCGACTCGCTTATTTGAGGGCTAGCGGCGGGGCTGTCAAGTTTTCGGTGTAACTGTTGATTTCGGTTTTATCGGAGTCCGGCGGACAGGCGTCCGTCGAAGGTGATCTCGAAGGCGTTGAGGGCCTTCTTCCAGCGGTTGGACCAGCGCTTGCGGCCCGTCCCGGTGGGATCAAGACTCATGATTGCGAGATAGACGCACTTCAAGGCAGCCTGCTCGCTGGGGAAGTGGCCGCGAGCGTTCACCGCGCGGCGGATGCGCGCGTTGATGCTCTCGATGGCGTTGGTCGTGCAGATGATCGTGCGGATCTCGGTGTCGAACTGCAAAAACGGCACGAACTCCGCCCACGCGTTGGTCCACAGCCGCACGATCGCCGGGTACCGGGCCTCCCACTTTTCGCTGAACTCGGCGAACCGGTCCAGCGCCGCTTGCTCCGAGGGCGCGGTGTAGACCGGCTTGAGGTCCTTGGCGATCGCGCTCCAGTCCTTACGGGAGGCATAACGGAAACTGTTGCGCAGCAAGTGAACGATGCATGTCTGCACGATCGTCTGCGGCCACACCTGCGCGATGGCCTCGGGCAGGCCCTTCAATCCGTCGCAGACCACGCCCGGCGTCCAGCCGCAACCTGCGGCCCTCGAACGGCCGGCACGGTGCGCATTCCTGCGGTGTGTTGAAGACATACACACCAGGGCCCGTCCCTGGGCTGTGCAGCTTGCACAACTTAGAGTTCCTAACAAAATGATCACTTGACGTGCCATAGGTTCCTTGATCGTAGATCATGAACAGGTGAGGAAAGGTGAGCAACCGCCATGGATCGTCCCCGACGAGCTGTGGGAGCGAATCGAGCCGGTGTTGCCGCGTTGGGAGAACGCGCTGCCCAAGCTGGGCCGCAAGCGGCTGCCGGACCGGCTGGTCTTGCAGGGAATCCTGTTCGTGCTGCATACCGGGATCCAGTGGGAGTTTCTGCCCCAGGAGCTGGGGTTTGGATCCGGAATGACCTGCTGGCGGCGCCTGGCGGAATGGAACGAGGCCGGGGTGTGGCAGCGGCTGCACGAGGCGCTTTTGGCCGAGCTGAACGCGGCCGGGAAGCTGGACTGGTCTCGGGCGGTGATCGACAGCTCGCATGTGCGGGCGGCGCGGCGCGGCCCAAAAGCGGCCCGAGCCCGGTCGACCGTGCCCGGCCGGGCTCCAAGCACCACGTGATCACCGAGGGCGGCGGCATTCCGACGGCATTCAGCCTGACCGGCGGCAACGTCAATGACGTCACCCAGCTCCTCCCACTGGTCGAGGCGATCCCGCCCGTGCGAGGCAAGCGCGGGCGCCCCCGCCGCCGACCCGATGCGCTGTACGCCGACCGCGCCTACGACTCTGATAAACACCGGGACAAGTTGCGCGCCAAGGGAATCGACCCGCAGATCGCCGAACGTGGAACCGGCCACGGCTCCGGACTCGGCGTGATCAGGTGGGTCGTCGAGCGCACAATCGCCTGGTACCACGGCATGCGACGTCTGCGCATCCGCTGGGAACGCCGCGACGACATCCACGAGGCGTTTCTCGGCCTGGCTACCTGCATCATCTGCTACCGACACATCAAGATCCTTTGTTAGGAACTCTTAGGACATCATCACGAAACCTGCAGGTCAAGCACCTGCAGTCCGGGGCCGCGGCCCCCGACATCGCCGACGTGGCCCCCAGTTTTTACGACGGGCACCCATCTCTCTATTTTCACGACGAGCGACCCATCTTCTAACTTATTATAACTTTGGCCCCCGCTATTGCCGGCGGGGTGGCCTACGTGCCCGGCAGCGCATTCCACGTCTACCCGGGCGAGGGTAGGGAAACGATGCGGTTGAGCTTCGCCGGTGTCAAGGAAGAATCCATCGAGGAGGGCGTGCGCCGGCTGGCCGCGGTGGTGACGACGTGACCGAGCGTCCGGTCACCGGTGTGTGGCTCGTGGTGGCTCCGGACGCACCGTTCCGCCACCACGTCTTCACGTTCCATGGCAACGGCACGATGGCCCAGTCCAACCCGGACGGCGGCAATCGGAATGCCAGCGACAGCGCTGGCATGGGCCTGTGGCAGCAGGATGGTGACGTCGTACGTGGCCGGTTCGTCGAGGTGCATGCCAACCGGGAGTCCGGCGCGCCCACCGGTGCTACAGTGGTCGAGTTCGAACTGACCATCGACGGCGATGCGTGCCATGGCTCGGCACGTTCTTGGTCGTCCGGCGTGGACGGACTCCCGCCCAGCACCGTCCTCTCCGGATACCGAATGACGCTCGACGAACCGCCCAGCGCATTCCTGTCGCGGGCCGGCTTCGACGCCTAACACTTCAGCTGGCGCGCCCAGTGATCAGGAGATGATCGGGTAGTCACGTCATGACCTGGTCAGCATCAGAGGCGCTCTCCAAGATCATTGCCCAAACTCTCTGCCCGGGCGTGTGTGACTCGGCCTGGCGGATCAGCTTGGACTACGACGTCGTCGTACTCGACCGGGGAATCCCCTTGGTGCACGGCGATGAAGTATGCCGCTCGCTCATCGCGGAGCGTCGCGAGACACGGATCTTGCTGCTCACCGCCGCGTCCGCGGTCGCCGACCGCGTCGCTGGACTCGAACTCGTTCCGGATGACTATCTCCCCAAACCGTCCGCCTTCACCGAACTCGTCGCTAGAGTGCGCTCACTGGGACGACAGAGCAGGCCGGGTGTACCGCCACTACTGCAACGCGCGGGCATCGCCTTGGACCCCGCACGGCACCGGGTCACGCGTCACGATCGCCCGATTTCCTTGACCAAAAAGAATTCGTTGTCCGCGAAGAATCGCTTGGCACGGATGGTGCGGTCGTTTCGGCCGAGGAACCGCTGACCTCACTCGCGGAACCGGTGTGGCCGCACACGGCAAGTGCGCTTCCGCTACGCCGCCAACCGCCGCATGAACGACTGGTGAGCCTTCGTCACCACCCGCAAAGACGAGTGGCCCCGCCGGGTCTACGACGTCAGCCGCGCTGCCGGCCAAGGAGATGACGGTCTCGGCAGCCGCTGGACACCATCCTCTGGCGATGCTGTACCAACCGCACGACCTCCGAACCCAGCCATCCACCACAGAAACCGGCAGCCAGCCGTCTAACACCCCACGCACCCCGCCTGCCACCCGGGCCTGCAGCATGCCCAGATAATCGAATCGTCCACATTCGACACAGCCAGGCACCAGGTTGCCGGGGATGTCTGCGTGGACCACGTCATCCGCGACGCAATGCGTTCGTGGAAGACCGATGAACATCCCGGCAGGCGATCAACGGACTTGGCTCACCGGTTGCGGTGGCTCGGTGACCGCGGTGTTGCCGCGCTGCTCCCGGCATCCGCTGTACTCTCATGCAACTCCCGCAAAGCTAGATCAAGCCACCCATCGAGATCGACTCAGCAGGCCCCGCGTCCTGTTCGCCCTGCCCAGACCCAGTCCACGTCCACTCCCCCACCTCAGTTCTCGCACCATTGCATTCTGCTGCCCACTTTCCCCCACGCCCGCAATGCGACCCGACCCAGCCTCCTGCATCAGCTTGAGCTTCTTACTTCCTTCCGCCAGCCTTACCACTGGGCGGCAACACCACCATCTCCCGGTCCGGTTCGGCTTCTGGCACCGGAATCACCCACATCCCGGTCGCCGCCAGAACATCGGCTTTCTCGGTTTCCTCGCCCTTCTGCGGATCCCACCACACGACCACACCGTGCCCAGCACGGTCTTTGCTACCGCTATGCACCGCATTGATCACATGCCCACTACCGTCGGCTCGCCGGTAATCACCGGCACAGCAACACCCACCGGCCGCCGCGCACATACCGCTCAGCCCCGGCCACACCCTCCGCCTGCCAAGCCTGCCGACCGAGCGCCACCTACAACCGAGCCTGGTCCCGATCATTTCCCGATCATCACCCGGGCCCGCCACGAACTGCCGACCGAACTTCACAGAATTATGGAACGCCACACACGCCTCCAGGCAATTCACCCGAAAACGCTCATCGTCAGAAAAATAACTGGCCTGATTCACCCCTCGGCACAAACCGATACTCAGACCCCACTGCACCCGGCCACACGCCATCGGGCCCTACCGCAACTTCCTGAAATGGCTCACCGAGAGATGCCCCGTCAGGCCCTTCGACGCCAAACAACCCAACGGAACCCTTCCAGCCGTGGTAGTCGGGGAGGAAACCGGCGAAATCATCCGCTCCGGCGACCTGCCTGGTGTCGTCCTGTGGCCTGATCGGAGCCGGCGCGCTGGGGGGGTCCTTGTGTGCCCTGTCCAGCGTGTCGTGCAGGTCGTGTGCGGCGGGGGAGAAATCGTGCCCGGCCTGTCCTGACTCAGCAAAACTCGCCAAATCCACCGGCAAGAAATCCAGGTCGCCAGCAACATCCGTCTCGCCAACACCGTCAACCCCCTCCCACCCGAATAGATCGTCGCCATCCTCAAAATCAGCAGACCGGTGATCCAAAACTCCACGATCACGCCACGCCTTCGCCCAAACCGTTTTTTTAACCCCGAGCCCCTGTCCATTCACCCATTCCAGTCCTGCCGCAGCCGTCTCGGCCCCTCCCACCTTTTGAGCCCGCACAACCCACTCATACAACCGCTCCTTATCTATCCCAGGCCGCCGAACCCGCTTCGCCTTCCCAGTCGCAGCAAGCCACGCATCCCCCCAAACGTTTTTCCCAACCTCGAACCCCTGTCCACGCGCCCATTTCCGTCCTACCGCAGCCGTCCTGGCCCCTCCCTCCTCTTGAGCCCGCACAACCCACTCCTTCAACCGCTCCTTATCTACCCGAGGCCGCCGAATCCGCTTCACCTTTCCCGCATCAGCATCCTGTTGCTCAAAGGCCGCCACACCACCATAAGCCGACCCCTGGTGGGCGGCGGTCTGGACCGTCGACGGCCCAGCCTGCGACTCACCCGGATACACCTCCCCGGACCCCCGCTCCGAGGCCTCATCCCCCACCAGCAACAAATCCAGGTCGCCAGCAACATCCCTCTCGCCAACACCGTCAAATCCCTCCCAGGCGAATGGATCGTCCTCATGCTGAAAATCAGCAGACCAGTGATCCAAAACCTCAAGACCAAGCCACGCCTCCCCCCAAACATTTTTCTCAACCCCGAACCCCTGCCCATTCACCCATTCCAATCCTGCCGCAGCCGTCTCCGCCCCTCCTACCTTTTGAGACAACACAACCCACTCATCCAACTGCTCCCTCTCTATCCCAGGCCGCCGAACCCGCTTCTCCTTCCCCGCCTCAACAAGCCACGCATCCCCCCAAACATGTTTCTCAACCCCGAACCCCTGCCCATTCACCCATTCCAATCCTGCCGCAGCCGTCTCCGCCCCTCCCTCCTCTTGAGCCCGCACAACCCACTCCTTCAACCGCTCCTTATCTATCCCAGGCCGCTGAACCCGCTTCTCCTTCCCCGTCTCAGCAAGCCACGCATCCCACCAATTCTCGGCCCTAACCCCGAACCCCTGTCCATTCACCCATTCCAGTCCTGCCGCAGCCGTCTCGGCCTCTCCCTCCTCTTGAGCCCGCACAACCCACTCCTTCAACCGCTCCTTATCTATCCCAGGCCGCCGAACCTGCTTCGCCTTCCCAGTCGCAGCAAGCCACGCATCCCCCCAAACGTTTTTGTGAACCACGAGCCCCTGTCCATTCACCCATTTCAGTCCTGCCGCAGCCGTCCTGGCCCCTCCCTCCTCTTGAGCCCGCACAACCCACTCCTTCAACCGCTCCTTATCTTCCCCAGCCCACCGAACCTGCTTCGCCTTCCCAGTCGCAGCAAGCCACGCATCCCCCCAAACGTTTTTGTGAACCTCGAACCCCTGTCCATTCACCCATTTCAGTCCTGCCGCAGCCGTCCTGGCCCCTCCCACCTTTTGAGCCCGCACAACCCACTCATACAACCGCTCCTTATCTATCCCAGGCCGCCGAACCCGCTTCGCCTTCCCCGCCTCAGCATCCTGCTGTCCAGACGCCACCACACCACCCACAACCGCCCCACGGTGGGCGGCTGTCTGTCGCCGGCGCTTGCCTTTCCTTCCTGTCCACCTGATCACTGCGGGTGGTGCTTCGTCGGCGTAGCGCGGTGGTGCTGAGCCGTTTAGTGCTACTGCGGCACGTAGTTCGGGTCCGGATCTCCATAGTTGTTGGCCTTGGGAGCCCAGTAGGTACCAGTGGCCGGTGCCCAGGCCGTCGACGAATGTGGGTAGCAGCGTGCCGTCTTGGGCGATTTTGACCTTTGTGGCGTGGACGAGCCGGTCTTTGGTTTGGACGACGTCGGCTCTTGTTGTCCATACTCGTGTGTGGAGGGCGCGGGCGAGCCGTTCGGCGAATGTGAGTTTGCCGGGCTCTGGTCGTTGGTGGGCGGCGCATCCCAGTAGCGCGATGGGTAGGCCTGGGACGAAGTGTTGGTGTTGTCGTACTTCGTCGGCGAGGGTTTCGGGTGTCACGTGGCGGCCATCGGGCAGTATCGCTTGCCCGTCGGGGGTCACGTGCGCGCCGACGATCTGGGTGCCGGGCAGGTCGGGTGCCGAGTCCGTGGCCTGCTGGATCGTCTCGGCGGAATCCTCGGGGCCCCCGAACAGCAGTGGTTTTGGTCGTGGTGTGTGGGTCATGTCGGTGGGGGGGTCGACGGGTCGCGGGCGGCTTCCATCCGCCCGGTGCAGCATCCATTTCGGGCCCCGGCCTCGGTTGACCCGGGCCAGCACGTCCGCGCCGGTACTGCGCAGTGTGGTGACGTCGGTGTTGGGGGTGACCGTGTCGTCGTGCCCGAGGACCAGCAGCGGTTTTCTGCCTTCGGGGGCTGCGGTGGCGTGGTGTGGTGAGCGGGTCCATCCGGTGTATTCGGCGGTGTCGGTCGCTCCGTGGACCGGGAGGCTCACCGGTGCGCTGCGGGCGCCCCAGCGGCAGTCGGATCCGGGTGCGGTTCCTGCTTGTGCCGTCGTGCCGGTGCCGGCCAGTGCTGCGAGAAGGTCCGCGCCGGGGAGCTGCCGGGTGCCTCCGGTGGCCGACAGCAGGTGCCAGTGCCCGGCGGTCGCGGACCGGCCCTCGCCGCTGAGTATCGCTTCGGCGCGTTCGCTCCAGGTCGGTAATCCGCCGCGGACGAAGGACAGATCGCCGGTGACGACTCGGCCGTCGGCGGCGTGCCAGACCTCGTGATCGGCTGTGATCACGTCGACTCCGAGGGTGTCGCGTAGCTGGGCCGCATCGGCGAGGTCCAGTGATCCGTCGGATCCGATCAGCACGATCGGTCGTTTGGCCCAGCCGGGTAGTTGCTCGATTCGTGCGGCCAGTTCGGGCACGGTGAGGGTGCCGCCGGATGCGGTCAGCCCGATCACCAGGTGGCCACGGATCTTGGGCAGCAGCCCGGCCGCGTGGTGGTCGTCGGCGTGGGGTGTCCAGACCGCGGGCAGTGTGGCCGGTGCCGCCTCCGGTGCGGTGGCGGGTGCGAGCGGCTGGGGGGGTGGTCCGGGCAGGTTCTTCGCCGCGGCCTGTGTGGATTCCACGGCGAAGTAGCCGCCGTTGTCGATGGTCACCTCGATTTCGGAGCGGTTTCCTGGCAGGGCGGAGAAAAGGAAGCGATGTGCGGTGCGGTCGGTGAGGGTGTAGATCGCTTTTCCGGCCCGGTAGACGTGGTAGGTGCCCTTCTTCTCGGTGGTGACCTCCCGGGTGGTGCCGCGGGTGGAGACCTGGACGCGGGGGTTGGACCAGTTGCCCGAGATCCCGCCGGAGGGGTCGAGTGTGCTGGTCTCGCCGGGCAGGAGCATGTCCCCGCTGAGCTTGCCGTATTTATCGTTGTTCGCTCCGGGACCACCGCCGTCTATCGTGGCCAGCCCGGGCAGCGCCGCGCTGCTCTTGCCGGTGTCGGATTGGGTGAGCTCGTGCTCGGTTTTCTGTTCCTGGGTCAGCTCGCCGGTCGCGGTGAAGGAGTTGACGTAGTCGACCTCGGCGAACCGCAGGCGCACCGCGAGGCCGTGCTCGTCGTCCCAGACCATGCCGGTCTCGACCATGGCGGGCATCAGCACCGGGTCCTCGAACAGGTCGGGCATCATCGCGGTCAGGCCTTCTTCCCCACCGAGCTGCCACAGCAGTTGCGCGGGGAGGGTGGCCGGGCGGATCCAGCCGTTGCCGGCGGGCGCGCGCAGCGACAGTTCCGCACTGGCTGGGTCGGCGTCATCGGCCGGTGGGGGTGCGGGATGCGCCAGTACCGCGGCCAGCCAGGGGAACAGCCGCTCGCTTCCGGGCAGTGCCAGCGGGATCACGTCCACGCCCCGCAGATCCCGCGGCAGCGGCCCCAGTTTCTGGTCGCCTCCTTGTGGTAGGAGCCGGCCGCCGATGCGCACCGGGCGCGGTACCGGCGGCGTGGTCGTGGTCAGGCCCCCTGGGATGGTGTACCGGGCCGTGCCGTCGCTGGTGAACCACCGTTGTTGCGGGGTCCGGGTGTCCTCCTGCATCTCCGACCACATCTCGATGCCCCGCCTCGGGGCGGTCAGCAGCAGGTTGTTCAGCACCGCGTTCGGGGTCCACGTCCGGTACATCTCGACCTGGAACCAGGTCGGCCAGGTGTAGGAGTAGGAGATCGCGTCGGTGCCCAGCACCCGCGACTTGAACGTATCGCTTTCGGTGTCGCGTTGGTTACGCGACCATTCCCTGTCGTAGCTGACCTCGGGGTGCGCGCCCGCCCGGCGCGTGTCGCCACCCAACTTACGGGCCACGAGCACGCCCACATTGCCGCCGCCGCCCTGCGAGCGGGAGACGGCTTGCGCCCGTTTTTCGGTGTTCAGGAAAGCCGTGTCGGACTTGGTGTCCTTGTCCGGTGTGGCCTGAGCGTCCGGGGCGTACCGTGCGCGGACGACGAACTCGATCGTCTCCGTGCCGCCCAGATACGGGCGGGCCGCCAGCAACGGCATCCCGGACGTCGCTTCCTGGCCGAACCGGGCGGCCACCGCGGTCGCCGACGCCAGTTTCTCCACCGACCCGGCGATCCCGGTCGGTACCTCCAGCCAGCGGCCCGTACCGAAACCGGGAGCATGCTCGGAGATCATGCTCTTGATCAGCGGGGCGACCTCGTGTGCGTTGGAGATCTCGGTGACGATGGTCGGGCCCAGCGCGGCTCCGGAAAGGACGAACTCCGGCGGATACCGCACCTCGGTCACCGGTGTCGGTTTCCGCTCCACCCCGGCGGGCAGCTCAAGGTGCCGGGTCCGCGGTGGCTGCCCCTGCGCTGCCGGTTCCCGGGCGGGGTGGGTGTGCATTCGCTGCGCGACGGCGTCGGAGAGCAGGAACTCCACACCACCACCGACCGCGATCTTCTCCGTTGTCTCGGCAGCGTCGGACTCCCCGTAGCGGGTGATCTCGAACACGCCATGCGCCCGGTACAGGTGGGAGGCTCCGGTCGTCCTGCCGATCCGCCGGCGTGCGGTGCCACGACCGTAGGTGGTTGCTTCCTCCTGACTGAACTTGCCCCGGCCGGTCAACGACGGGGCCACATAGGCCCGGCTCGACTTACCCCCGAACAGCATCCACGCCGAGCCGCGGAAACGCCCCTCGAAACCTCTGCCCCGCATCTCCTGACCGTCCAGCTTCAGCCCGCCCTCGGTACCCACTTCCAGATTCAGCTTGCCCGCAGCGGTACCCACCGGGTGAGCATCAAACAGCCGCAACCGCACCCGGCCCCCAGCCACCGGCAGCCCACCCGGGGCCACCAACTGATCGAAGTTCGTGTCCGGCGAATCCTCACCGGCCGTGGCCGCGTCCTGTTGTTTCCCACCCGCGAGTTTCCGCAGCGCGCCACCGATGGCCTCACTCAAAACCGTGGACGGGGTCGCCACGCCCTGCGGCATGAGGAACTCGACGTTCACCTGGAACGGGTTGTCGTCCTGATGGCCGTAATCGAAGTCCCTGACGACCATACCCAGATCGCTGAGATCACCCTGCGGGGTGGTGGGTGCCAGCGGCTCCGGAACCAGCACCCGCGTCCAGCCACTGACCGTGGAAGTGCAACGGCCGGTCGTCGTGGCATTGCTGGACCTCGAAGCATCACCGGAACCCTCGACACCGTCCGAGTCACTGTCGCGGGTGAAGAAATTACTGGACAGGATGTTCAGCTCGATGTCGCTGTTGTTCGCCGCAGCAGAGCCGTTCGCCCGCCCACCGAACAAGCCGAGCCAGCGGTACCACGACCGCGACTGCCCCGTCTGCGACCCCAGCCCGGGCTGCGACTCCGGCTCGGGCTGCGGCTGCCCGGACTTCGGGGGTGCGGGCTTCGTCGACACACTAATCGACCAGGTCACCAGCCGATCGAAGGTGACCGCGGGCCCCACGAACCTCGCGCGCCGGTGGACCTTGTGACTCTGCCCGAGGGTGCCGGCGTAGCCGCGCGAGAACTGCGCCGACGCGGCGACGAGGAAACCCAGGGTGCGCCAGAAATCCTTGCGCTTGGTGCCGATCGTGGCACCCGACTCGACACCGATCCGATGCTTCGTACCGGCTTTCGCCTTACTCTCACCACGAATCGTGTTCTTCGCGGTGGAATCCACGTTGGACTTCGCGACCCCGCCGGTCCCCACCAAAGCCCCCAGTTCCGGCGTGACCTCGATCGTCACCAACCGGTCACCGACCTGGATCGTCCCGGAGGCACCACGCAGCTCTCCACTGAACTCCCCGAACAACCCCGGCGCACCGAAAGCCGAGGACAACTGCGTCTCCACGACCGACCGCACGTCGTGGTCCAGCGACCTCAGCTCGTCACCCACCGACTCACGCAGCAACCGGCGCACTTCCGGAAGCACCCGCTCGATCCCCGGCGCCCGGTCCACCACACCGCCACCGGTGCTCTTACCCGCCGCCAGCATGTCGGGCTGCCGACGCTGACCCACCGGAATCGTGATCTCCGGACGCTTACCGTAATCGGCCAGGACCGACAAGGCGAGGTGCTCGGCGGTGTCGTTTTCCAGCCCGGCGTCCAGTTCCCCGTCCTTGGCTTCGACCAGCTCCCGGGTGATCTCCGGACGCACACGATCCACCAGGTCACGGAAGTTCTGGCGCTCACGCAACCCAACCGGGACCGCCGGGCTTTCCTGCGGCGCGTGGTGCTCCTCAGCGACCCGCAAAGCGGAGTGCACCGCGGAAATCTCCTCAAGCCGGGCGAATTCCTCCACCGGCATCCACAGGAACACCTTCTCGCCCACGGTATCCGAACCCTCCAGCGCCGGATCCGAGGAATACCGCGCAACCCGCACATCCAGCGTCGCCTCCACCAGGACGGCATCGCCCTCGATGCTGGCCACGGTCTTCTTCCCCCCACTGGTGCCCACCAGCTGCGTCAGCGTCTCCCCCGATTCCGCCGCACCGGAGACCGTGAACGGCGTGATCATCGTGTACGCGCCGAGACCACGCCGTTCCTCGTTGAGCTCGGTAGCCAAACCAGGACCCACACTCGCCGAACCTTCGATACTCGCCGACTGCGCCACGCTGGTGTCCAGCTTCGTGTCGCCACCAGCGATCTGCCGCAGATTCACATCCGGCACAACCCGGTCGTCGACCCGCCGCACCGACCGCAACTCCGCGGACACCTCCAGCGACAACGTGTTCAGCTTCGCGCCCGGCAACCGCAACGGACTCGACCGGTAACCACCACCGGTGATCTCCCCGAACTTCACGATCACGGCGTCCTCGCTCAACTCACGCGACACCGAATCACGGACCTCGACACCCACCTCCGACACCGGCAACCCAGCAAGGACCCGCCCACGGATTCCCCGCACCGCCGCGGCCTGGGGCACGACGAACACCTCGTGCAGGGCCGAAGCGGGAAGAGGCAGCACCGGCCCACCCGGCCCGGGATTGATAACCGCGGGCGGCACATCCTCCCCGTAGTAACGGACCAGCGCCACATCGGTGATCACGTCACTCTGATACGTCCGCGGCGGGCCCTCTCCCGCCCGCACATCGATCACGAAACGACCATCGACAACGAAATTCTGCTCCGGAACCTGGACACTATGCCGCTCTGCAGGCCGGCTGTTGATCCCACGGGAAAACTCGGTCGTCGACACAAGATTACGTTGCTCATTGGTCCCCACCGACGGCCGCACCGAAGGGTTGAACAACCAGCTACGAGCCACACCTTCGGTCGCCGCACCCAGCATGTTGGGCATGACAGCGGGCACACCGTACTGCGGGCCCCCCTCCCGCCCCACGGTCCGGCTCGCGTCGGCGGAACGAATGCCCCACTCGCTGAACCCCGCGCCCCTGGGCAGATGCACCGGCGTCGCCGCGGTACGTTCGAACCTCAGATGCAACTCGCGGGAATCGACCTCGATCCGGATACCCTCATCGAAAAGACGCCGCAGCGTCTTCACGACCTTGGCCTCGGAGAACAACTCCTCGATCGACGCCCGGGCCGGCTCCCGCACACCTTCCGGCAACGCGGCAAGAACGTCCTCGGGATCAATACTGCCGGGCTTCCAGATCTTCCCGCTGCCCATCGCACCCTCGGCCGCGTAAGACGGCAGATCGACCTGCCGGACCGTCACATCAGCACGGTCCGCCGCGACACGAGCCTGAGCCACAGCCTTCGCGGCCGTCTCCGCCGCTTCCTTCGCGACGTCACGGACATTCTCCGCCCGGGCAACACCCTCGGCGATACGCTCACGCACCTCCCGATCCGCCGTCACCAGCTGATCAATCCGCTCCCGCACAGCAGCGTGCTCAGCGACAGCGGACTCCACCCGCGCCGCCGCGTCGGCACGCTGAGCACGCAACGCATCCCGCCCAGGACCCTCACCCTCGCCCGCGTCCTGGCCTCGCAGAAGCTCCGCCCGCTCCCGGGCGCCCACCAAAACCGCCCGTTTCTCAACCAGATCCCGCCGAGCCGCACCGAGCTCAGCACGCAACTCCTCCTGCCGCCGCCTAATGGGAGCTACCGGGTCGGCCACCGGGCAGACTCGGGTCCGGTAGCGGCCAGTGAGTGAGCACTCTCGTCGCCAGGCATTCGATGCCTAAGGTCAGACCGTGCCCCCGCTGGTCGTGGGGAGGACGTGACCACTGATGGGGTGACGTGCCCGCCGAAGGCTGGCGTGAGCACTGGACCATTAGGCCGCCGGTGTTCCTCTTCCGCGCTGCTCAGGACACGATGCTGACCGTGTGGAGGGTATGTGTTGTTCGTCGGAGATGACTGGGCTGAAGATCACCACGATGTCGAGGTGCAGGATGAGACGGGTCGGCGGCTGGGTCGGGCTCGGCTGCCGGAGGGCGTGACCGGGGTTGCCCGGCTGCACGCGCTGATCGGTGAGCATCTGCCCGAGGGCGCCGAGCCTGACCAGGTCGTGATCGGGATTGAGACTGATCGAGGTCCATGGGTCCAGGCGCTGATCGCGGCCGGGTACACGGTGTATGCGATCAACCCGCGGCAGGTGGCGCGCTATCGGGAGCGGCACGGCACCTCGGGCGCCAAAAGCGACGCCGGGGACGCGCACGCCCTGGCCGACATGGTGCGCACCGACCGTCATCAGTTACGCGCGGTCGCCGGTGACACCGAGCAGGCCCAGGCCGTGAAGGTGGTGGCGCGGGCGCACCAGACGCTGATCTGGGACCGGCACCGGCACATGCTGCGGCTACGCACCGCGCTGCGCGAGTTCTTCCCCGCCGCGCTGGAAGCCTTCGACGATCTCCTCGCCCCGGATGCACTGGAACTCCTTGGCCGGGCACCGGACCCGGACCAGGCGGCCAGGGTGTCACGCGCGCAGATCACGGGCGCGCTCAAGCGGGCCCGGCGCCGCAACGTGGACGAGAAGACCACCGCGATCCAGACCGCGCTGCACACTGAACACCTGACCCAGCCGCCGGCCGTGGCCGCCGCCTACGCGGTGACGGTGCGGTCCCTGGTTAGCGTGATCACTGCCTTCAACACCGAGATCGCCGCCGTGCAAGAGCAGGTGCAGGCGTGTTTTGGCCGAGCCCGGGACGCTGAGATCTACCTGTCCCAGCCCGGCATGGGACAGATCCTCGGGGCCCGGGCCCTCGGCGAGTTCGGCGACGACGCCGACCGCTACGCGAGCGCGAAGAACCGGAAGAACTACGCCGGCACCAGCCCGATCACCCGCCAGTCCGGTAAGAAGAAGACCGTGCTGGCCCGCTTCGTCCACAACGACCGGCTCGTCGACGCCCTGCACCAGCAGGCCTTCTGCGCCCTCCGCGCCTCACCCGGCGCCCGCGCCTACTACGACGAGCTCCGCGGCCGCGGCATGAACCACCACGCCGCCTTACGCCAGCTGTCCAACCGACTCGTCGGCATCCTGCACGGCTGCCTCAAGACCCGGAGCACCTACGACGAACACACCGCCTGGGCACACCACAACCGAGACCAGCAAGCCGCCGCTTGACAAACAAAATCATGGGGTGTCTGACCTCCGCCAGATCTCCCTCCACAACCGTCAACTTCTCAGCTTGCCGCTGAGCACGCCCGACACTCACATCAGCCGAGGCAGTCTCATCCGTCGCCGCCTTGAGCAACGCATCGGTCTCAGCGGAATCAGCCGCCGTGACCCTGCTCGCCGGCGCCTCCAGCACGGGCGCATCCACCATGCTGGAAACCTGGGTCAGCTTCTCACCAGCCGCCACGATCTTCCTACGCGCCTGGGCCACTTTCGCAGCCTGCTCGGACTCCCGCAGCCATCCCAGATCCGGCAACGGCCCCGCACGGAACCGCGCCGTCTCCGCACGCAGATGCACCCAGTTAGGACTCAACCCAGGCAACCCCGGCGGCAAGGAAACATCAGACGGGCCCTGCCCCGATGGCCACTGACCCCTCCGCGTCGTCTCCCAAACGCCCTGCGAATAGTCAGGACGCATCGTGGAGTGCTCATCCAAGTACCAACCACCAACCATGGAGGCAAACGGCTGGGTCTCGGGACCGAACCAGACTATGCCCCGCGTCCAGAGCACCTCAACACCCGACGCACCATCCAGCACCTGCGCGAACTCCTCCGAGACCCCACAGGCATACAACCGAATCGCTCGCCGCCCGCCCATTCTCGATCGAATTAAACCAGCCAACTGCTGGGCATCCGCACTCTCGCCGCCGATAAGCACTCCACCGCGCCCATCACCTTTCACCACCACCGCCAACACGCCATCCTCAACCGGCAAACCACTCGCTACAGCAAGAAGCTCCTCGCCCAAATCAGACGGCGACACCATAATTCCCGCCTGAATCTCCGCTACGCCCGGACCCAGCACCTGCTCAGGAACGTCAGAGGGCGGCTGTTCTGGTGGCGAATCGTCCCTCCGAGTCGTATTCCAGGTGCCAAACACATTGGTCTCCGGACCGAACACCATGTCCGGCGTCCAGATCACCTCGGCATCCAACGCCCCATCCAGCACCTGCGCGAACTCCTCCGAGACCTCACCGGCATACAGCCGGATCGCCCTCCTCCCGACCATTCCCGGTCGAATCAAACTAGCCAACTGCTGGGCATCCGCACTCTCGCCGCCGATAAGCACTCCACCGCGCCCATCACCTTTCACCACCACCGCCAACACGCCATCCTCAACCGGCAAAACACGCGCGACAGCACGAACGTCCTCGTCCAAATCGGACGACATCACAATCCCCGACTCAACAACCACAGCCGGCTTCACAACCTCAGCCGATGCAGCCTCCGGCAAGCTCACGGCAGGAGATCCACCAGCAGGCGAAAATCCTCCCCCACCAGACACCAACTCCGCCAGCTCGGCTGGCGCCGCATCCTCCCCTGATCGCACCGATACCTGATCCTCCGGTCGCGGAACCGCACCTGGCGCCACACCCGCGCTCAGAGCCGTCATCGCTGCCCAAGTATCGGCCAGCCTTCCCTGCACCGCGTCAATAGACTCCAAGGCTCCATCCGATGACAATGGATGGGTCATCACGTCCAAGAACTCCGGCGCGTCCCGCAACCACTGCTCGGCCGCCCGCATCCCCCGCAGCCTCGACCCGATCCGCCGCAGCTGCTCCGGGGTCCAGGCTTCCTGCTGCACCGCCGCCCTCGCAGCCGCGACCTGGGCACGCACATCCGGACGGAAATCCGCCGGCAACGCCGCAAAATGCTCCTCCATACGCCCGACCAACCCCGACAACTCAACAACAACAGCCGGCTTAACAGCCGCCGTATTCCCCGCCGCAATCTGCCCTGACTCAAAATTCCGCAAGTACTCTCCGGCGGCCGCCCGCAGCGCCTCCAGCTTCGGCGCGATCCGCTGCAGCTGCTCCGGGGTCCAGCCTTCCTGCTGCACCACATTCCTCAACTCCGCGACCTGGGCACGCACATCCGGACGGAAATCCGCCGGCCACGCCGCCAAACGCTCCTCCAAATGCCCGACCAACCCCGACAACTCAACAACAACAGCCGGCTTAGCAACCTCAGCCGACGCAGCCCCTGACAAACTCCCGACAGCAGACGAAGACCCTCCCCCACCAGACAACTCCGGAGCCCGCTTCTCCGCAGCCACCCGCGCAGCCTCCAGCTTCGACTCGATCTTGCCAGCCTGCCGCTGCGCAGCCTTCCTCTGCTCAGCCTTCCTCTCCCTATACTGACGCGAACGTGCCGTGTCCTCGTCACGCAACCGCTTATCCTCCGCCGCAATCTCGTCGAACTCCGCCTGCACCGGCGCGATCTCCTCCTGCAGCGCCGCCAACTCCGCCTGCCGATCCGCACCCGCCCCATCCCGCCCCGGCAACGCCTCCAACGAAGCTTGGTTAGCCTTAAGCTTCTTCAGCGACTCCCCCAACTCCGCAATCCGCGCACGCCGCTTCGCCTTATCACTGGCCCGACCCTTGCGCTGGTGTGCTCCCTCCACATCGCGCGGCACAGCACCCGACGAAGAACCCGACGCACCGCCGCCCGCTGTGTGACCCTCCGGACCTGCCCCCGCCTGGATGGCCAGCCCGCTGCCCCGCGTACCCAGCTTTTCGGCCAGCGCCTGGGAAAACTCCACCACCTCGTCCTGGTGATCATCGCCGAGCTCGTGGTGCTTGGCCGCGACCAGCGCCACCACATCGTTCACCGACACGTCGCCATCCCCACGACCCAACCGCCGGATGTCATGCGTGCCCTGCACAATCCGCCGCGCCGCCACCTCATCATCGCTGGACCAGCCCACCTCCTTCGCCCGATCGATCTCCCCATGCACATCCGCCACCGACGACTCCAACGAAGACACACTGCCGCCCAAACCGCCCGAAGCAGACCAAGACTCCGACACGTCCGAATCCGACGACGCCTCCGACGAGTCGTCAGCCAAGAACTCCTCATCAGACCGCGCACCACGACCACCAGACTCCCGCAATCCACTGGAGCGGTGCGACTCCGACGGCTCCGCGTCTCCCCTCAAGCGCTGAAGCCGCTCCAGCAGCTCTGCCCGTTCTGCCTCGTCGAAGACGCTCTCGGTGTCATCGGTCTCCGCATCACTCGACACATCCTCAGTGGACCCCGACAGCAAGTCCCCAGCCGACTCCGGCCCCGCACCCGCAATCACGGCCGATGCCGCGAGCCTCAGACCATGCAGTCGCTGCAGAAACGCCTGCGCATCCCCTATCTGACCGCCATTCGTCAGCAGCCGATGCGCGACCGCATCCCGCAATTGATCATCCTGCATTCCCCCGAAGTGCAGGTCGAACTCGCGGACCACATGATCTCGACCGTGCAGAACTTGCAGCTGCGCGTACCCGCCGTATGATGTCTTGTAAGTCTCCCGCAATTCCCGCATCGCGTTATTCCGACGCAGCTCCCGAACAGCAGCGGAAGCGTCCGCTACCCGGCTGTGGAGCTCTTTGACCGACGTCTGCGGATGAATAAACGACCACTTCGTGATCTTGGCTTCATATGCGTTCCGCAGGTCAGTGCTTGTCTCCCCCTCCGCCAAAATCTGCTGCAGAGAACCCACCGCAGCGTCCAAATCGGATGTCAGCTGCCTCCGGACATCAGCAATAACTGGGTCAGCCCATCCCCTCCTCCTCTTGAACCGAGCTTCCAAATCGGACCTGCTGTTGTAACCCCCGAGGAGCCCGTCCACACGTGCCTCGTCTCGCAGCACCCGTTCGACAGCATCCTTGTCCGGCAAACCACTAAGCGCCTTGCCCACCGCCACGCGCCGGAAATACATCTGTTGCTCTTTAGACCGAGCCTCGTTCGTTCCAGGGATCGGGGTCACCGTGGCGGAAAGCAAGTCGTCGGCAGCACTCGAGTCCGCACCACCACCCAGGTCGCCAGCCAGGTAATGGACCAGTCTCCACCGCAACTGCTGCAACTGCCGATCGGCCTGCGGGTTCGTCATCAACTGCTGCAACTGCTGATGATCCCGGGGGTTCTTCATCAACTCGTGTGCGATCACATCCCGGAACGGCCGGGACTCGTGAAGGGGCCCCAAGACCTTCTCCGCCGGAGCATACAAACGGTCCACGGCATCTTGACCGTGTTCGTCGGCCAACTGCCGCAACGCCCTACTGGCATCCGCGAACGTCCGCTTCACCGAACTAATCTGATGAATAACGCTGAGCCCCGGATCAACAACGGCCCCGCGCACCATCGGGGCAGCAACGACCCCAGCCACCGCCTCATTCCCAGCACGATCTGCCTGCCAACGTTCCTCTTCCGCTCTCACCTCCTCGAACGCGTCGCGAGTCAAACCACTCCTCGCCATGCCAAGGTCGAGGTCACCGGACAGGGAATCGGCCAGTCCCCCTCGCACCACTTGAACACCCTGCCAGTCGCCCGGGTGCTCGCCCAACCAGTGCGCCAGCACAACCCGGAACCGCCCCGACGCCTTCAACGGCCCCAAAATCCCATCCGCAACAACCAACAACCGGTCCACAGCATCCCGACCCGCGACCCCCGCCCACTCATCCAACTGCGCCGCCGCCGTCAACTCATGAAGCCTTTCCTCCAACTCCACCATGCCGACCCCATCTCCCGGATGACTCAACATGTAATGAGCCAACACATTCCGGAGACCGTCATCACCCCCGAAAACTCCCACGCCCTCCTCGCGCGCCCGCATATCAGCGATCAGACCATCTACGCCTACATCCACCCCGCCTACGTAAACTGGCCACCCCTCATCGCGCATCCTCTGCAACCCAGCCTCCGCGTTAGTGATCAACTCACTCAGCGCGGCCGCCGCAAACTCCTGTGACCACCCCGCTACCTGAGCGGACTCACCAGCAGACGAAGACCCTCCCCCGCCCAACAACGCAGCCTGCCGCTGCTTATACCGACGCACACGTACCAAGTCCAGGTCACGCAGCCGCTTATCCTCCGCCACAATCCCGTCGAACTCCGCCTGCACCGGCGCGATCTCCTTCTGCAGCGCCTCCCACTGCCCCCGCAAACCCGCATCCGCCCCATCCCACCCCGGCAACGCCTCCAACGAAGCCTGGTCAGCCTTAAGCTTCCCCAGCGACTCCTCCAACTGCGCACGCCGCACACGCCGCGCCGCCTTATTATTGGCCCGACGCTTGCTGTTATTTGCATTCCGCCTTGCCTTCTTTTCGTCAAGCGTCTCGGTCCGGCTCGATCCTGGGCTGCCCGACGACGCACTGCCGTCCGCTGTGTGACCCTCCGGCCCTGCCCCGGCCTGGGCGGCCAGTCCGCTGCCCTGCGTGCCCAGCCTGTCGGCCAGCGCCCGGGAGAACTCCACCACCTGGTTTCGGTGATCATCGCCGAGTTCGTGGTGCTTGGCCGCGACCAGCGCCACCACGTCCTCCAGCGACACGGCAGCATCCCCACGAGCCAACCGCCGGACGTCATGTGTGGCCTGAACAATCCGCCGCGCCGTCGACTCATCATCGCCAGACCGGCGCCCGTCCCTCGCCCGATCGATCTCGCCGCGCAGGTCCGTGCCCGACCACTGCCCCACCGGCGCTCTTCCCGACGCTGCCGGACCAACCGGAACAGCAGTCGAGGCGTCCGCCAGACCGGTCAGGCTCCCGTGCCCGCCAACCGGCACCGGGGCACCGGGCCCGGCCACCGGCCTAGCCGAACCGTCCGTACCGAATACCGTCCACTGCGGTGTGCGCTCGCCCTGTCCCGACGTCAACGCGACAACATCACGCCCCATACCCTGCGCCAGAGCCGAACCCTGACCAGGCGAGACCACCACGCCCGCAGTCGGATTGCCCTGCGCGACCAGCAGCACAGGCCCGCCCGGGGAATCCGCCACACCGCCCCGCACGAACTCCGCCAACCCGCCACCAGCAACCACATTCGCGGGCACCGGCACCCGCACCGCGTCCACCGGCAAGCCCACAGGCAAGGCCGCCGCCGGATCCCGATGCAGATACGGGGCCGGCTGCGACCCGTCCGCCGGCACCATCGTCGAATCCGGCGACACCGCAGCCCCATCCACGCGATGCGAATCCCCATGCGCCGCGACCGAGTCCACATGGGAATCCGCATCGCGGCCGGTCCAGCCACCCGGCGAGGACCCATGCTCCGGGGACACCACACCACTGTCGGAGTCCACGACAGACCCGGACCTGCCAGTCTCCGGTAGCGCGGTATCCGCGGGCGCACCCGAAGCATGTGGGGTCACCGCCGGTGAGTCCGGGGTCTGGGAGGTAAGCACCTCCAGCGGCCGGTTCCCGGGCACATCCACACCATGCGCTCCGGGCACCTGATCGCCACCGGCAACCGGACGGTACGCCGGCGGCGGCGTCCCCGATCGATCCTGGCCGGAACCCACTACCCCATCGGAATACGCCGGCGGCGGCGTCCCCGACCGGTCCCGCCCAGAACCCACTACCCCATCGGAATGTGCCGGCAGCGGCGTCCCCGACCGGTCCCGCCCAGAACCCACCACCTCATCGGAATACCCCGGCAGCGGCGTCCCTGACCGATCCTGCCCAGAACCCACTACCCCGTCGGAATGTGCCGGCAGCGGTGCGCCTGGCCGGTCCTGCCTGGAACCGGGCACCTCTGGAACACCACGAGCCGGCTTCTCGCCCGGCACACTGTCATCGGCGCCCCTCTTACCGTCCGTGCCGCCCACAACAGCAGACACCGGAGGGGAACCGGACACCACCAGGTCATCACCAGAGGACACCGGCACCGCAGCCGAATCCACCGACCCGGTATCCGATACCGAGAAAACAGAGTCCACATCAGACACATCCGAGGCATCGGAGGAATCGGAGGAATCGAAGGAATCGGAGGAATCGAGCGTGTTGTCCTTGTCCGGGGAGCCAGGGGTATCCCCTGTCTGCGACCCAGGCCCTATCCCCAGCAGCGGGGTCTTCTCCCTGTCGAACCCGCCACCCTCGGTGGTGGTGTCCTGACGCCGGCTGGTGTCGTCGAGGTAGGGGCTCGGGCCTTCCGGGTGCAGCTTGCCCCGCCACGCCAACCCCGCCAGATTGCCCACACCACTGAACACCGACTCGAACACGCCCGCCGTCACCGAGAACGGGTTCCAGGTCACTTCCTGGCCCGAGGCCGCTAGATACCCCACCTCGCCGAACAACTCGCCCAAGCCCTCGGACAACGCCTCCCCGATCCCGCTGCCGAACCGTGCCGACCACATGCCCCGCACCGACATCCCCGCGTAATGATCCAGGTGCTCCCCCACCGCATCCGCGAACTTCGCCATCGCCGACACCGGATACTTCTCCGCGTGCTCGGCCACCGCTTTCTTTGCCGCCGCCTCCAGAATCTTCTCGTCCACCCCATCGCCCAGCCCCTTCACCAGCACCTTCGTCAACGCGTTGCTCACCAGGCCGCCTACCGCCGACAACGGCAGCGACACCAACGCCGAGAACGCCCCCATTCCCGCCGCCTGCTCGGTGAGCTTCCCGTCCCACTTCTCAGCCGACTTCTCACCCAGCATCTGCAACTGGGCCTGCATATCCGGTACCACGTTGAACGCCACACCACCGGCCGCCGCCATCGCCAACCGCATAAACAACTGGCCCCACCACCGCGACAACAAAAACCGCATCACCGCCATCCGCGCCGCCAGCCACGCCATCGACGCGCCACCGGTCGCCCCCGCCCAATACACCGCCCACGCCATCTCAAACAACAACAACTCCAAACCATAAATCGTCACCAACTTCAAATACCGCACCTGCCGCGCCAGATCCCGCACGAACACCGCCAACTCCCGCAACGCCCCCTCACCCGAAGCCAGCAACCCATCGAAAATCTCCAAACCCCCCGCGAACCGGTCCGCCGCCTTCCCCGAAAACTCCGTCCGCACCTTCGCCACCAATTCCGCCAAAAACGGCCCTACCTCCCCCACCCCCACCGCACCCGACTCCAACGCATCCGCCACCGCGAACAACCCACCCTCATCCGCATCCGTCATATCCTCACCCGTCAACACCTGAAAAAGCCGCCTCACCCCCTCCGGCACCATGATCGAAGAAAACATCACAACCACCCAACCCCAACGCCGCCACAACACATGGCAGCAACGATGTATACGGGAATCAGCCCTTGGATCCACCGGCGCGGTGACGCGCAAAAACCCGATAGCCGGGCGACCTCAGCCGCCCGGCACCCGAACCACAACACGCCTCTCACAACGAGAACACGGCTCCTTCAAGCAGCAAGGTTCACCACGCCACTCGAATCCATGAAGACGTCGCTTTCGACGGATATGTTCGCGAGTGAAAGGGGAACTGCAGCACGTATTCGTACTCACGAGTCAAAGCGCATGACCCGGAGCTCGAACGGTGCGGTTTCGATGAGCGGCTGAGCACGCCCATCCATCGGGTCAAACAGCTGAACACCATCGGTAGCGTTCACAACCACCAACAGGTGCCCGACACTCTCCCGGCCCCAGGGCAAAGGCAAGATCACTGTGTGTTGCGCCCTGCAACTTGGAGTGACAGGAGGGGGAGTGTTCGTGTGCGGTCCCTGCTGATCCATTCGGTTGTCCGGCGGATGTCGTTGTGTCCAGTTATGCGAAGCATCGATATTGCGGTATTCCGTAATGTTGCCAGTATATGGGCACCGGTCCCGGTATAGATTTGTTGTGCGTCTTCGTGGTATGTCGTGTCACGGACGTGATGGCTTTTGTTTTCTATTCCCCAGTGGTCGCGGACTTGGTCGTGTAGGTCTTCGGCGGTGACTGTGGTGGTGTTCTGGCTGGTGATGATCCAGGCGCGCTCTTTGCTGACGAGTTCTCCGGAAAAAGTTGTTTCTTCTCGTTTGACGCAGGCTACGGAACGCGCGTGTGGGAAATCGATTCCGCCGGCGTCGGTAATCCAGGTAGTCCAGCGGCGTATCCGGCCGTGGGTGTCATCGACGACGACATGATGCGGTGTTTTCCGCAAGAGCGGAAGAACGCGGTCGAATACCTTTTCCTTAAGCACCGCTTGATTTCCCTTTACTGTCATGACGTAGTCGAATCCGCGTTCGCCGGCAATGTATTCGGCGGTCTCTCGCTGGGTGTGCGCGGCGTCCATGGTGACCACCACACGGCCGTCCACACCGCGGGAGACACCGTCGAGCAGGGCCGTGACCTGGGTGATCTCGTTGGTTCCCGGAGGAACGGCCACTTGGGCGACGGTGACACCATCGCAGTGGATCATCGCGGAGAACAGCGTGAACGACTCGTGATCCCCGATCCACGAACCGCGCAGCACTTTGCCGTCGATAGCCAGCCGCAACGTGCCGCCCGGGATAGGCCGGGCATGACGCAGCAGCCACGGCCCGATCAGTCCTTCCAGCTTCGCTACATCGACATCTTCCAGCGCGCGCCGGATCGTGGACGTATCCGGGACACGGAAAAAGCCGCGGAACCAGCACCATCGTCCACCTATTTTCCGCAGTAACGACGCCGGCAGATCGGCGACCTGGTCGGCGATCTGCCGGAAATTCGACGCGCCCGCCAGCACAGCGATCAACGACGCCGCGAGAAGGAACGCCAAACTATACACGCGGCCCTTCCGCTTACGGCGATCCGGCACCTTGCCGAGCAACTTCATCAGTTCCGCCAGATCGGCATCGTCACCGCCGGCGCTACCCGGAAACGACGCCCATGACGAGCCATGAGAAAATGACAACGGATGGCCTTCTTCTGGAGTTTGGTTATTTCGCAATCTCCATGATCCCAGAAGGAGGCCATCCTCCATTTCCCGGCCCAGCACGCCAACCCGGCCGGCAACCCTACGAGCTGAGTTGATCACTCAGCGCGATCTTGCCTTAGCCCTGCTCCCGGCCCCGGGTATCCCTCCTCCGCAACCACACGAGTACCTGGGTCTGCGCGGGAAAAGAAGCGATCTCCTCCAAAACCCCGAACCAATGCTCATGAACGCTAACACCGACCACAGGTCCAAGCTCGGCCACCATCGGACCAAACCACGCAGCCTGCGCGGGTTCCGGGGGTCGCATCACCCCGGCTTTCCCGTCCAGAGACACGCAGATCGTCGCCGCCAACATCGGCTCGCCAGACTCCACATAGCGGCAACCGAAGAACGCAGCCTGCTCCGCCGAGAGGCTCGCCTCCTCACCCCTCAACGCCACGCGCTGCCCATAAGTGTCGTGAAACCAGGAGCGCGCCCGCTCCGCGAGCTCGTTCATGCCCCTCCGCCCCTCACCTGCCAAACCATTTCCAGCGCAGAATGAGCCCGCCGCTCTCCGTCTCCAAGCCGCTTACCCGAAGGTCAGGCACAACCTGCCCGCCGGGTCCACTGTCTCCCTGGTGGTGTATGCGAGAGACGCCTGTCGGTGACAGCCTTCGATGCCCGACCGGTGACCAAGCCCTCGCACAACGCGAAGTAGCTGGTGCATGACCAGCACGTATGGCGTGTTCCTCGACCTGGACGTCGGCACGGGCGACCACCATGCCGCGGGCCTGGCCCCGACCGGAAAGCCCCTGCACGATGCACCCCGGCCCACCAGCGAACCCAAGTTGCGGCCGTGTTCGACAAGCTACAACGTGGCGCGTTGGGAGCGGGCGCGCATGAACGCGAGATCACCAGTGAACCGTCCCGTGACCGTGCCGGCTAGGTCGGCGTCAGCGACGAGCATGCAGCCGGGGCCGAAGTCGGTGGTCCACGGGGTGACGATCCTCCCGCCCGGCTTAAGCTGGTCCAGCCACGCCGCCGGAAGGGTGTCTCGGATGGCGCAGGTCGCGATGATCCGGTCATACGGTGCCGCGTCCGGGAGCCCCTGGAGTCCGTCTGTGGTGATGACGCACGCGGGCGAGCCCACCTCGGCGAGGTTCTTCCGGGCGGTCTCGGCCACCTTGGGATCCACTTCGATCGTGACGACGTGCCCTGGATCTCCGACGCGGGCCGCCAGGCGTGCGGCGTTCCACCCTGTCCCCGCCCCGATCTCCATGATGTCGTCCCCAGGTTGCGGGTCCAATGCGTCCAACATGTCCTGGACCAGCGACGGCACGGAACACGATGAGGTGGGCATGAGGTCCCTGTCACCGGCAACATCCCCGTCGTTGACTTGGGTGACGATGGGGACGTTCGCGGCGACTTCAGCCGCCCACCGGTCCGGTGCCACCTGGCGGTTGATCTCGGTAAGCTTCTGATGTCTGCCATCGGGCCCGAGGTAGACCCAAATCCGATCGGGGATGAACGGCTCGCGCGGGACCTCGGAGGTCCACGGATCGGCAGGTAGGTGCCGATTCACTCGTCGCCCTTGTCGTCGCTGGAATGCGTGCCGTCTGACGACTCTTCCACGGGCTTGGTGCTGTCGTAGTCGCCGCGGCCGTCGCCCTCAACGTTGCTGCCGTGCTTGCCCATCCTCGATTCCTCCCTGATCACTTCACAAATTCTCTGGTGATCTTTGGAGTGTTCGAGTGGTGCGTGTACCTCCGGGTGGGTGGTTGTGTCGTCGAACCTTCCTGGATCACCGTACTGATCCGATCTTGGCCCATCCGTGGCTTACACAGTTCGCGTGACACGCACCTGGAGGACTTCCTTAGCTCGTACGCTGGGCCTGACCCGGCCGGGCGGGCCGATGTCCGGGCTGCCCGACGACTTCACCATTACCCGCCACGACGTGCCCAAGCAGGCCGAGCCCGCAGAGGAAGGCCAAGACCTTCCGTCCGAGATCCTGCGGTACCTGTGCACCTCGATGTGTTCGAGCAGATGAGCTCCCGCGAGCTGCGGGTGGCGGTCGAGTTGCTGGTGGATACCGGCCGACGCTCGGAGGAGATCTGCCGGCTGGCCTTCGACTGCCTCACCCGGGACCGGCAGGGCAAACCGGTGCTGGTCTACGACAACTGGAAGGAACAGCGTGTTCGGCGCGAGGTGCCCATCCACGAGCCGACCGCGGTGTTGATCCGCGCCCAACAGGAACGGGTGCGCGCCCGCTTCCCGGATCGGCCGGTTAGCTCATTGGTCTTGCTGCCCACCGCGCAGATGAACCTGCACGGCACCAAGTTCCACGTTCTCTAGCCGGTCGGCAGATGTTGGTTCACCCTGTGTGGTTGGACCCCCTGATCTGCGTGGTTCGACGCGGGCGACGCCAACAGTCGGCCTGACGGCTGCGGCGGAGTAGCACGGGGGCGATGGCACCGGGCCAGTTCGATCCCGCCGGTGCTGGCGGCCGAGCTGATCGTCAGTTCCGCGACCGATTCCGGTGTCACGTTGATCACTCCTCTGCTGGCCGAGCCACTCACCGCAGGCCCGGGCCGGCACCGGGTTCGACCGCGCCCGCTTCACCATCGATTTCGACCGTGTACAGGCCATCTGCCCGCAAGGCCAGACCAGCTCCTCCTGGAACCCGACCACCCAGCGCGGCACCGGCACGATCGTGATCACCTTCGCGACCTGTGGGCCCTGTCCGCTCGGGCATGTCAGCGCTCCGCGACCACCGGCGTCGACTCACTGCAGCACCGCATCGGCGAGCCGCTCATGCCGCGGACCAAGAGCGGCCTGCTCGCCGGGGCGCGGCAGTTCTTCCGGGATTGCCAGGAATGGGGCTGGATCCCACGGCGCTTCGACTCGGCCCGCGCGCTGGCCACTCCTCGCAGCATCCGAGCCCTCATCGGCCCCGACCCTCGCGTGATCGCGGACGACGTCTGAGCCAAGCTGTTATGGGCCGGCCTCAACCTCGAGCACAGCGACGTCTACGCCAACCCGGTCGGTCGCAAGCATCCGATCGAACTGCTCCGCGCGCTGGCGCTGACCTGGTTGTTCGGCGGGCTGCGCAGTGACGAGATCGTCCGTCTGCGGGTCGGCTGCGTCCGCTGGCAGCGCCAGGACGCCGCCACCGCCCGCTGCCGGGCGGTCTCCTGCTGCGGCGGAGGTCTCGCCAGAGCAGACCAGGCCCGCCGAATCACCTCACGTCTGGCTCGATGCGGTCGTCGACCGAATCCGGGTGTGCACGGGCACGGCATTTAAGCGGAATTCCAAGCGGCGCCGGTACTGGCGCATCGCCGCGTATATGCCGTGTGTGCTGATCGCAGTGGACGCCCGCTGACATGGGTCGCTCAGGACGATATCGCCGCCGCCGTGGACTGCTTGACACGCACTGTGCGGCGCTGCCTGTTCTGGCTGCAGAGCGAGGGTTTGCTGTGAGAGCTGGTGCCGGGCTGCCACCTGCCGATGTTGGAACGCCCGGAGGGCGAGACCCCCGAAGAACGGGACGAGCGGCGACAGCGCCTGGCAGCCGCCATCACCGCGGAGGAAGCCGCCCGTGAACGAGTTCGTCCTGCATGGCGGACTGCTGGGCAGGCGCGGCTGCCACAAGGGCCTGGGCCTGCATCTGCTGGTTGGTCTGCTCGGCGGTGACGACCTGGTGGCGCCTGGGCAGTTCGGGTGGAACACGCCGGCTAACTGCGACCCGGCGGGGGAGTCACCGATGTCGATCTTGACCGGGACGTCGGTAAGGTGGCGCGGTACCTTGCACTGTGCCGGTCGGCCCGGTGTCCAGTCGCAACCTGCGGCCCTCGAACGGGCGGCACGGTGCGCATTCCTGCGGTGTGTTGAAGACATACACACCAGGGCCCGTCCCTGGGCTGTGCAGCTTGCACAACTTAGGACATCATCACGAAACCTGCAGGTCAAGCACCTGGAGTCCGGGGCCGCGGCCCCCGACATCGCCGACGTGGCCCCCAGTTTTTACGACGGGCACCCATCTCTCTATTTTCACGACGAGCGACCCATCTTCTAACTTAACTTTGGCCCCCGGCAGCGTCACTGTGCCCACGGTGCGGGTCTGGTCCAGCGCGGGCACCAGGGCGCTTCCGGCCAAGGGCCGGGCGATCTCCAGCCGCGCCGCGCGGTCCACCATGCCCAGCGCCAGCGCGGTCGCCACCAGCGCTCCGCCGATCAGCTGCCCCACCAGTGGAATCAGCACCAGTCCGGTCAGCGGGACGGCACCGGTGACGACCAGCACCAGCACCGCCGGCGCGACTCCGGCGGCGATCGGGAGTCCGGCCCACAGCCAAGTGCGGTCGCTGGTGATGCGCCGCCCGGCGGTATGGGCGGCGATCGCGAACATCAGCACGATGAACGCGGTGGCCAGGGCAGTCCACCGGACGATGTAGGCGATCAGCAGCGAGACGACGAGCAACTGCACCGCGCCGCGCAGACCGGCGAAAAGCACGTCGCGGTACCGGGCCAGCCCGCCGAGGCCGGTCACCGCGGCGGCGGCGACCAGCAGCAACGCGATGGCCACGCCGAGCGCCGGGGTGACCGGGATGGATGCAGAGGGCACCGTCCGACTCTAGCCGCCGGGCGGGCTCCGCCCGGGCCGGTCAGCGCGGGCTGTCGAGCAGTTCCACGGGCTCCGCTATCACGTCGACCAGCGCGCCGTTGCGGGTGACGGTGATCTGCAGCGGTCGCCCGATGGCTTCGGCGAACATCAGCCGTTGCAGGCCCTGCGCATCGCGCACCGGGCTGCCGCCCGCGGTCAGCACCAGGTCGCCGCGGTGGAGCCCGGCTCGGGCCGCCGGGCTCTGCCGGACCACGTCCACGACACGCAGGCCGGTGTCCTGCCCGGTGCGTTGGGCCAGCTCGTCGGGCAGCGGCGCCGGGATCGTCACCAGGCCCAGGAAGGCGCGGCGGACCCGGCCGTGCCGGACCAGCGAGTCGATGATGCGGCGGGTGGTGGCGTTGATCGGGATCGCCAGGCCCAGGCCGACCCCGGCGACCGCGGTGTTCACGCCCACGACCACGCCCCGCGAGTCCGCCAGCGCGCCACCCGAGTTGCCCGGGTTGAGCGCGGCGTCGGTCTGGATCACGTCCTCGATGATCCTGGCGGCGTTGCCGCTTCGTGCTGGCAGCGACCGCCCGAGCCCGCTGACCACGCCCGCGGTGACCGAACCGGCCAGCCCGAGCGGATTGCCGACGGCGACGACGAGCTGCCCGACCACCAGTTGGTCGCTGTCGCCGAGCTGCACCGGTCGCGGGGTCTCGCCGACCGCGCGGACCACGGCCAGGTCGGAGAGCGGATCTGTGCCGACGACGGTGAACGGGGCGCTGGTGCCGTCGGCGAAGCGCGCGGTGCCGCCGGTGGCGCGGCCGATGACGTGCGCATTGGTCAGCATGAAGCCGTCCGCGGTGAACACCACCGCCGACCCGGCCGCGTCGCCCCATTCACCGGACGAGTGCAGGCTCGCCACGCTCGGCGTGATCGCCGAGGCCACGGCGGCAACCGTCCGCGAGTAGGCGTCCAGCCCCTCGAACCGCTCTCCCGAAGCCATCTCGGCCTCCAACCGGAATGTCGTGGTTATTGCGCAACGCCGGGCATGCCGCGCTAATTCCACGCCTCCAGCGACCCGAGCTCACTGGCGATCACCTGCGCGACGACGACGCGCGGCGCTTTTGCAAGCTCGGGACGATCGCATCCAGCCCCACCCCGGAAGAAGCCGACCAACTGCTGAGCGTCCGCACCCTGTTGGAGGGCGAGTCGGCCCGGCTCGCGGCGCTGAACTCGACCAAGGAGGGCGTGGCCGAGCTCAAGCAGATCTACAAGCGCGGCATCCAGGCCCTCAAGGCCGACGACACCGAGGAAGTGTTCGCGGCCAACGCCGAACTGCACGCCCGGATCACCGAGATGTCCGGCAACAAGATCCTCGTGGAGATCGCGGCCCAGGTGGACCGCCGGGTCCGCTGGTACCACACTCCGGTGGCCAAGTCCCGGGGCAAGAAGTACTGGGACGAGCACTCGGCCCTGATCGACGCGATCAGCAAGGGCGAAGCCGACCGGGCGGCCCAGCTGATGCGAGAGCACACCGAGCACACCCGGGAGACCTACCTGCGGCAGAACGCCGAGGGCTGAGCGCGGGCAATCGCCGGCGTGACGAACTTGACCGCCCGGCACGCGGCTTCGCTGGTCGCGGAGGCGTTGGCGCTGCCCGGCCCGCTAGCGGTGCGGCCGATCGCCGAGCAGGCCGGTCACGACGTGGCCGCTCGCGCCCGAGGCCTCGCGCTCGCCCGTTGCGACACGCTCATCCGGCTCGACGATGGCCTCAACGGCGACGACGACAGTCCGGAACCGTTGCTGCGCAACCAACTCGCCCGTGCCTGGCAACCCACCCCGCTCGACGATGGCAACCGTGCGCGCTCCGGGTAGCAGCCCGGAGCGCGCACGGGTGCATCAGGATCGGGGCTTGCGGCCGAAGTGCACGGTCTTCGCGGTCAGCAGGAACAGGTCCGGCCGCCGGTCGATACCCGCCGGGTCGGCCGGGTCCAGCAGCCTGTCCAACGTCGCCAGGTCCTCCGCATCCAGGGAGTCCGCGAGACCCCCGCGCTGCCGTTCCAGCACCCTCCGCGCGAACCGCCTCGGCCCATCGGCCAGCGGCGCGGGGTGGTCCACGAGGAAGGTCTTGGCGCGTGCCTCGGTGAGCCCCGCGGCGCGCAGCATGCCCGGCCAGTCCTCGGCCACCGTGATGGATCCGGGCAGGTCGGCCCGCATCTGGTCGAACCGGTCCGCCATCGCCGCGTCCAGCCGGAACTGCAGGCCGGGACGCCCGAAGCCCAGGTCGCGCGGGAGCCAGCGGGCCGGCAGGCCGCCCTCGACGACGACCAGCACGCCGCCGGGTTCGAGCAGCCCGGCCAGCCGGTTCAGCGCGTCCTGCTGATCGCCGACGTGGTGCACGACCTGCCCCGACCACACCAGGTCGGCCGGGGCCAGGTCGGCGAGCCCGGCCGGGAACTCGGCCACCTGGGTCCGCAGCCGCACGCCGAGCCGCTCGGCCCGTTCTCCGGCGCGCGCCAGCAGTTGCGGCGTCCCGTCCATCGCCGTGACCTCGGCTTGCGGGAACACCGCCGCCAACTCGCAGGCCGCGACGCCCGGCCCGCTGCCGATGTCCAGAATCCGCTGCGGTGCCAGGTGTGCCAGCTCGCCGAGAGCTCCCTGCACGTACGGGCTGTGCGTCTCGCCTTCGAGCTCCAACAGGTCGGCCATCGCGGCCCAGTCGATGTCGTTCACCGCGCCACCTCCAGCATGTCCGCTTCGATCAGGTCCCAATTCACCGCGATCGCGGCCTTGGCCCCGGCCGCCGCCGCGTTCACCACCTGGGCGTGGGGGTCCACGACGTTCCCGACGGCCCACACCCCCGGCACGCTGGTCAGGCCGCTCGGATCGACCTGGACCCAACCGTCGTCGCCGAGCTCGCAGCCCAGTTCCGACAGCACGGTGTCGTTGGCCACGAAACGGGGCGGCACGAACAGCGCGGACAATGCCTCTACGGTCCCGTCCGCGAGTCGCACGCCGCGCAGCTCCTCGTTCTCGACCACCAGACCGCTGACCTCGCCGTCCACGATCCGAACGCCGCGGGCGACCAGCTTCGCCCGGTCCCCGTCACCGAGGTTCCCGGCGAAGAACGCCACGTCGTCGGACCACTGCCGCACCAGCATGGCCTGGTGCACCGCCCCCGGCTGCCAGCCGAGCACGCCGAACGGCTGGTCGCGGACCTCCCAGGCGTGGCAGTACGGGCAGTGCAGCACGTCCCGCCCCCACCGTTCCCGCAGGCCGGGGACCTCGGGGAGCTCGTCGCGCAGTCCGGTCGCCACGATCACCCGCCACGCCCGCACCACACTGTCGGAAACCTCGACTTCGAAACCGCCGTCATCGCGGCGCACGGCACGCACGCCGCCCGCGACGACCCGGCCGCCGTACCGCTCGACCTCCTCGCGACCGATGGCCAGGAGCTCCGACGGCGGCGTGCCGTCCCGCGAGACGAACCCGTGCAACTGGTGCGCGGGCGCGTTCCGCGGCCTGCCGGAGTCGACCACCAACACCTGGCGGCGGGCCCGCGACAACACGAGCGCGGCGTTCAACCCGGCGGCCCCACCGCCGATGACCAGTACGTCTTCCACGTTCGAACTCATGACACCGACCATGCACGCCGTCGCAACGGCTTGACAAACCTTGTTGCTGTTTCTGCAATAAAGGGATGCAGGACGTACTCGCCGCCGTCGGGCCGCGGCTCAGGACCATCCGCCAGCAGCGCAACTGCACGCTCGCGGCGCTGTCGGAAAAGACCGGGATCTCCGTCAGCGTGCTGTCGCGGCTGGAGTCCGGGCAGCGCAAGCCCAGCCTGGAGCTGCTGCTGCCGATCGCGCACGCCCACCAGGTGCCGCTGGACGAACTCGTCGGCGCACCGCCGGTCGGCGATCCCCGGGTGCGGCTGAAGCCGGTGAAGCACGGGGACATGACGGTTGTGCCGCTGACCCAGCAGCCCGGCGGCCTGCAGGCGTTCAAGATGATCATCGGCACCGACCGCAGCGAACCCGAGCCGCGAACGCACGAGGGCTACGAGTGGCTGTACGTGCTCGGCGGCAAGCTGCGGCTGGTGCTCGCCGAACACGACATCGTGCTCAAGGTCGGCGAGGCCGCCGAATTCGACACCCGCCTGCCGCACTGGTTCGGTAGCACCGGGGAAGCGCCGGTGGAGCTTCTCAGCCTGTTCGGCCCGCAGGGCGAGCGCATGCACACCCGCGCGAAACCCCGCGACCGGTAGCCCCGACCGCACATCCGATCGCGTGCTTCTCGTCACCCCGGCGGCTTGCCGCGCCGACCGCGGGCTCAATCGTTCCAGGGCGCTGCCGAAACTCCCCGTAGGAAGCCAAATCCTCGCCGCCCGCGCGGGTGGCGCCCGCAGCGGACCGAGGACTTTCGATGCGCGACACGACACCGTCCCGCGATCACCGCCCGCCCCGGAACATCTTGGCACGAGCCAGGTTGCTGAGCCTGACCGGTGTGGCGGTCGTCGGCGCGGGCCTGCTCGTGCCGGCCGGTTCGCCGGTGGCGGCCGAACCGGTGCGATGCGGTCCGTCGCCGGTGCCGACCTTCTTCGAGGACGAGGTCCGGCAGCCGCCCGTCGCAGCTGCCGACGCGCCCGGCCACTACACGCTCACCGCGCACATCGGCGGCCACTCCTTCCACAGCGAGTGGCCGGCCGTCCGGACGTTGGGTTACAGCACGCCCGGCACCCCGATGCAGTACCTCGGCCCCACCATCGTCACCGAACGCGGCAAACCGATCGACGTGACTGTGGTCAATGGCCTTCCCCCGGCAGGAACTCCGATCTTCCCGTTCGACCAGCCGGACGACCACAACAACATCACCGTGCACCGGCACGCCGGGCTTCAACTGGCGCCGAGCGACGGAGTTCCGACCCCGCTGCAGCCGGAGATCCCGCCGGGCGCGTCGCGGACCAACCACTTCCCGAACGACCAGGCCGCCGGTCCGCTGTGGTACCACGACCACGCGCACCGGAACACCAGTTACCACGTCTACGCGGGCCTGGCGGGCTTCCTGCCCAACACCGACGACATCGAGCCGGGCTTTCCCCTGCCCAAGGGCGAATTCGCCCGGCACCTCGCCATCCAGGACAAGAGATTCAACCCAGACGCCACGTTGTGCTACAACCACGCCGACCCGGAGTTCTTCGGGGATCTACCGGTGGTCAACGGCACGGTTGCCCCGAAGTCCTCCGTCGAGCCGCGGCGCTACACCTTCACGCTGCTCAACGCCTCGGACTCGCGCTCCTACCGCTTCGGCCTGCGGCAAGTCGGCGGGCAGCGCGCGGACGCTCCCCGGATGACCGTGGTGGGCAGCGATTCCGGATACCTGCTGCACCCGACGCCGGTTTCGGAACTCCTCGTCGCACCCGCCGAGCGGTACGTGGTCGTCGTCGACTTCACCGGCCACGAGTCGGAGAACTGGGTGCTGACCAACAACGCCCCGGTCCCGCTCGGCGACATGGACGAAGTCGATCCCGACGGCGGCGGAATCCCCCAGATCATGCGATTCGACGTCGGGCCCGCCACCAGTTCACGGGACCGCTCCCAAATTCCGCAGGCGCTGCCGGAGACCAACAACGCGCTGCCACCCGAGGCCTTGCTGCCCGACGCGAGGCTTCGGACCGTGCAAGCCGCCGAAGCAACGCCCGGCGCGCCGCAGCTCGGCGACCGGGACCGGCTGCTGGACTACCACGACGCGCCGACCGAGACACCGCAGCTGAACTCGACCGAGGTGTGGGCCATGCGCAACCGCTCGCCCGACTCCCACCCGATCCACCTGCACATGGCCGAGTTCCGGCTGATCGGGCGCTGGCACGTCGGCCAGTGGGGTGCCGACGGCAAGCCGGTGCCCGGCACGATCGGACCGTTCGAACCGCCGCGACCCCACGAAACCGGCCCCAAGGAAACCTTCGTGTCGCCACCGGACTACATCACCGCGTGGGTGGGCCTGTTCACGCTGCCCGGGGCCACGGTGTGGCACTGCCACATCCTCTCCCACGAGGACGGCGCGACGACCCCGGTGGAGATGATGCGGCCGCTGGTGATCGGCAGCACACCGCAGACCCAACTACCGCTGGTACAAAGCCCAGCCCGGCTCGACCAGCTGGTCCGGCACCCCTGATGACGTCAGGCCAGCAGCGGTAGCCCGCACAGGGTTCGGCCCAGGTGGTCGAGAGCTGCGTCCACCGGGAACTGGCCGTAGGTGGCCAGGTGGGCGTCTCGGAAGCGGCGTTCTACGCCGGACTCCTTGCGGAAGGCGAACTGGCCGCAGACCTTCATGCCGAGTTCCGCCACCTGCACCGCACTTTCGCCGGCCGTCGTCCTCACCTGCAACAAGCTGCGCCGGACATCGGCCGGTCGTTGCCAGGCGGCTTGGACCGCGTCGGCGAGCATCAGCCGGACCGCGTCGAGCCTCGTCTGCGTCCTCGCCAGGTCCGCGCGCACCTCCGGTTGCCGGGACGGCGGTCCCTGCCAGCGCGTCCAGGACGGTTGGGGGCCGTGGACGCAATTCACCGAGCGCTGCACCACTGATTCCAGCAGCCCCAGCTCCAGCGCCGCGTTCATCTGCACCTGCTCGCCCTCGGCCACGCCGAGCGCTCCGGCGTGGCCGGGCACGGGTCGAGCGTTTCGCCGCGCCGCATCGGCGTAGTTGAAGCCCTCCGACTGCACCCCGGTGTTGTAGGAGTCCAGCCGTCGGCCGGTGGTCAGCCGCAGCGGCTACTCCTCGCTGAGCTCGTCGGCCGGCGGGCTGTGTCGGCGGCGCCCATGTCGCCGCCGCCCTGCACGTTGTTCTGGCCGCGCAACGGGTTCAGCCCGCTGCCGTAGCGGCCGACGTACCCGGTCAGCAGCGACAGGTTGATCAGCGACAGTATGTTGTCGGTGCCGTTGTGGTGCTCGGTGATGGCCAGCGTCCAGCACAGCTGGGCTCGGTCGGCGCGGGCGTAGGGCGAGTTCCTCGATGAGCTCGGCGGGCACCCCGGTTTCCGGGCCGTCCCCTCCGGCGCCCACTGCTGTACTCCGGCGGCGTAGGCGTCGAAACCGCCGGTGGCGCGGTCGATGAACGACCGGTTGAGCAGCCCGGAGGCGATGATCTCGCGACCGATGGCGTGCGCCAGCGCGATGTCCGTGCCGACGTTGAGCTGCAACCAGCGGTGCGCCCATTTCGCCGTGCGCATCAACCCGGTTCGCCTTCGACTCGAACCAGGCACCCGGCATCCCACCACAACCCTGCCCGGCGCCGCTCGGGATGGCGGTGTTCGCGCACGACATCGTCCGGCGTGCAACATCGCACTTGAGCAACGTCGCGCATACCGACGGCGTAGCGCTTTCATGAACTACGTGCCGCAGTGCGCGGAACTCGCCGACGCCACTACCGAACATGAGTGGCTCAAGCAAGCCCCCGGTCACTGGAAGCGCGGCGGAGGAGTGCTCGAATCCGCCTTCGCCGGTTCGAAGCGGTCCGCGGCGCGATCCCAACCCTGCCTCGCACGGACCACAACCCGTTGGACCGCAAGGAATATCTGCTCCGCAGGCGCGCGAAGGGGTGATGGCGTGCCGCCCGCGCAGGCCGATCCTGCGCGGGCGGCCGGTGGGCGCTGCCCGCGCTCGAACCCGGGGCGTCGGCAGCCACCGGATCCGGGCGCGGTAGGGTTCTCGATTCGGCGGCGGGTTTTCCCGCGCGGCAGTTGCCCGGACCGCCCATGATCGAGGTTCGCCGAACCTCCGCCGCGATCTCCCGACAGGAAGAGCCTCCACCAGCCTCCACCTCGGCGCCCGCCGTCGCACGCGCAGCACGCGTCCGGGTCTGCGGCGCTCTCCCCTCACCTCTTCCCTGCTCGGGTCGCCTTTCGCCTCGCGTCGGATACGCGCGCCCGGACTGGGGTCCGAACCTTTTCGACTGGAGTCGACCTGATGGCACGAGCCAGCACTCCCCCCACCAACCGGCTGGGCACGGTCTTCTACGCATCGGTGGCGCTCTGCGCGCTGTTCGTGCTGTGGGCCACCCTCTTCACGAACAACCTCGACGCGGTCACCGACGCCGCCCTGAACTGGATCACCGGCACCTTCGGCTGGATCTACCTGGTGGCCGGCCTGGCGATGCTGGGCTTCCTGGCGCTGCTGGCCGCCAGCCGCTACGGCCGCATCAGGCTGGGCGCCGACACCGACCGCCCGGAGTTCAGCACGATCAGCTGGCTGGCGATGATCCTGGCCGCGGTGATGGGCATCGGCCTGGTCTCCTACGGGGTATCCGAGCCGATCAGCCACTTCGTGACCCCGCCGCACGGGCTGGCGCAGCCGGGCACCAAGCACGCGGCCGTGGTCGCGATGCAGTACTCGTTCTTCGACTGGGGCCTGCACGCCTGGGCGATCTTCGCGGTGTTCGGCATCGCGCTCGGCTACTCCACCCACCGCAAGGGCCGCAAGGGCCTGATCAGCCCGATGCTGCGGCCGCTGCTGGGCGAGCGCGTCGACGGCCCGGTCGGCAAGGCCATCGACGTGCTGGCGATCTTCGCGACGCTGTTCGGCACTACCACCTCGCTGGGGCTCGGCGCGCTGCAGATCGACGGCGGGCTGTCCAGGGTGTTCGGCCTCTCGGGCGGCACCAGCACGCAGATCCTGATCATCGCCGTCGTCACGCTGTTGTTCACCGCCTCGGCGATCACCGGGCTGCACAAGGGGATCCGGTTCCTCAGCGAGACCAGCATGGGGCTGGCCGTGTTGCTTTTCGCATTCGTGCTGGCGTTGGGGCCGACCGGTTTCGTGCTCAACCTGCTGGTGGAGTCGCTCGGCCAGTACGCCGGCGACTTCATCCCGATGAGCCTGCGCACCGGGATCTTCGGCGAGCTGGAGTGGATGCAGAGCTGGACCTACTTCATGCTCGCCTGGTGGATCTCCTGGGGCGCCTTCGTCGGCGTGTTCCTGGCGCGCATCTCGAAGGGCCGCACCATCCGCGAGTTCGTGATCGCCGTGCTCGGCGTGCCCAGTGCGGTGTTCTTCCTCTGGTTCACCGCCTTCGGCGGTTCGGCGATCTTCGAGGACGCCTTCCACGGCGGTCAGGTGGCGCAGGCCGCCGCGCAGGACTCCAACAACGCGATCTTCGCCATGCTGGAGACGCTGCCGTGGCCGGCGTTGACCTCGGTGATCGCGATGGCGCTGGTCCTGCTGTTCTTCGTCTCCGGCGCGGACGCCAACACCTTCGTGCTGAGCATGCTGTCCTCGGACGGCCACGCCAGGCCGAGGACGTCGGTGCTCGCGCTGTGGGGCGCGCTGACCGGTGTTACCGCGATCGTGCTGCTGGTCGCCGGTGGTCTGGACGCCCTGCAGAAGACGGTCATCGTCACGGCCGCCCCGTTCGTGCTGGTAATGCTCGCGCTGGCGTTCTCCTTGTGGCGCGAGCTGCGCCAGGATCCGCTGGTCGCGCCGGTGCCGGTGGAGCAGCCCGTGGCGGTCGCAACAGTGCCGAAAGACCCTGAAGTGTGACTTCCATCTTCGGTTCGGGGCGGTCGGCGCTGCGGAACCGCCACTTGCGGCACACCGGCCCCGGCCGCCCCGGCCGTCGCGGTATCGGCAGGCCTGGCCCGCCGACGGGTCTTCCACCTGCGGTTATTGTGGTCGGCAACAGCCTGCGAGCTAGCACAGTTGGGAACCGCCATGGCTGATCCACACGGCATCGACCACTTCGACGCGACCTTCGCGCGCGACCTCGCGTGGGCACAAAAGCTGCGCGAGCAGCTCGCCGAGATGCCGACGATCGAAGAGCCAGAGCAGGTCGACTGAGCCTCATCCCCCTGTTTCGGGGGCGCGTCCCGCCGGCAGGTGCTCGGCGAGCAGCTCCAGCAGCTTGTTGACGTCGACCGGTTTGCTCATGCACTCGGTGGCCCCGGCCGCGATGCTCGCTTCCCGGTCGCCCTTCATCGCCTTCGCCGTGATCGCGATGATCGTCAGGTCCCGGTAGCGCGGCATCTCCCGGATGATGCGGATCGTGGCGTTGCCATCCATTTCCGGCATCATCACGTCCATCAGCACGATCATGATGTCGCCCTGGTGCTGCAGCGCGTTGAGCCCGGCCAGCGCGTTGTCCGCGTGCACCACCTGCAGGCCGTGCTGCTCCAGTAGCAGGCGCATCGCCTGCACGCTCCGGTAGTCGTCGTCGACGACGAGCACCTTCTCCCCGTTGAACTGCAACGACGCGCGCTCCGCCGGCTCCTCGACGTGCAGCATGTGCTGGTGACCCTCCTGCCGGATCAGTTCGGTGGACCGCATCGGCGGGTCGATGCCCTCGGCTGACACGTCCAGGCTGGCCTCCGCCGTGCTCGGCACGCATCCACGCGGCGGGCGTTCCGGCACGGCCACCGGCCAGGGCATGGGCTCGGCGACCGGCTCGAGCGGCTCGAGCGGCTCGACCGGCTTGGCCATCGAGGGCTCCATCGGCAGGTACAGCGTGAAGGTGCTGCCCCGTCCGGGCTCGCTGTCCACCTGGAGCTCGCCACCGAGCAGGGCGGTCAGCTCGCGGCTGATGGACAGCCCCAGACCGGTCCCGCCGTACTTACGCACCGTGGTGCCGTCCACCTGCTGGAACGCCTCGAAGATCAGGCTCAGCTTGTCGGCGGGGATGCCGATTCCGGTGTCGCGCACCGAGAACGCCAGCCGCCGCCGGGCGTGGCGCAGGCCCTGGTCGTGCACCTCGCTGGGCTGAGCCGGGCGGACCCGCAGCTCGACGGCGCCCTTGTCGGTGAACTTCACCGCGTTGGACAGCAGGTTCCGCACGATCTGCTCCAGCCGGTTCCGGTCGGTACGCACCGTCGGCGGCACCGTCGGCGCCACGGACACCTTGAAGGCCAGCCCCTTGTCCGCCGCCAGCGGCTGGTACAGCGACTCCATGTGCGCGGCGAGGTCGACCAGCTCGACGTCCTCGGGCAGCAGGTGCATCTGCCCCGCCTCCACTTTGGACAGGTCCAGGACGTCGTTGATCAGCTGCAGCAGGTCGGTGCCCGCCTGGTGCACGGTCTTGGCCAGATCCACCTGCTGCGAGGTGAGGTTGCCCTCCATGTTGTCGGCCAGCAGCTTCGCCAGGATCAGCACGCTGTTCAGCGGGGTGCGCAGCTCGTGCGACATGTTGGCCAGGAACTCCGACTTGTAGGCGGAGGCCTGGGACAGCTGCCGGGCCCGTTCCTCCAGCTCCTGGCGGGCCTGCTCGATCTCGATGTTCTTCAGCTCGATGTCCCGGTTGCGGCTGGCCAGCAGCGCCGCCTTCTCCTCCAGTTCGGTGTTGGAGCGCTGCAGCTCGGTCTGCTGCTGCTGCAGCTGCTCGGAGCGCGCCTGCAGCTCCTTGGCCAGGTGCTGGGACTCGGCCAGCAGCGCCTCGGTGCGCGAGTTCACCACGATCGTGTTGACGTCGACGCCGATGGTCTCCTTCAGCCGTTCCAGCAGGTCCAGGTGCACCGAGGTGAACTTGTTGACGGACGCCAGCTCGATGACCGCCAGCACCTCGCCCTCGAACAGCACCGGCACGATCGCCACGTCCGCGGGTGCGGTTGCGCCGAGCCCGGAACTGATCCGGACGTATTCCGGCGGCACGTCGGTGACCAGGATCGACTTGCGGTCCGCCGCGACCTGCCCGACCAGCGACTCCCCCACCTCGAAGCGCAGCGGCGGGCCGCCGTCGCGAGCGCCGGGGCGGCCGTAGCCGGCGGTACGCTCCAGGATCGTGCGGTCGTCCTCCCCCGGCCGGCTCAGGAAGAACGCGCCGTACTGGGCCGACACCAGCGGCACCAGTTCGGTCATGATCAGCTGGGCGAGTTCCTCCAGGTCGTGCTGGCCCTGCATCAGCGCCGAGATCCGCGCGAGGTTGGTCTTCAGCCAGTCCTGCTCCTGGTTGGCCCTGGTGGTCTCCTTGAGGTTGCTGATCATCGCGTTGATGTTGTCCTTGAGCTCGGCGACCTCGCCGGAGGCGTCCACGGTGATCTGGCGGGTCAGGTCGCCTTCGGTGACCGCGGTGGCCACCAGGGCGATGGCGCGCACCTGGGTGGTGAGGTTGCCGGCCAGCCGGTTGACGCTCTCGGTCAGCCGCCGCCAGGTGCCGGAGACGTCGGCGACCTCGGCCTGGCCGCCGAGCTTGCCCTCGGTGCCGACCTCGCGGGCCACCCGGGTGACCTCGGCGGCGAACGCGGACAGCTGGTCGACCATCGTGTTGATCGTGGTCTTGAGCTCCAGGATCTCGCCGCGGGCGTCCACGTCGATCTTCTTGGACAGGTCACCGCGTGCCACCGCGGTGGTGACCTGGGCGATGTTGCGCACCTGGTTGGTCAGGTTGCGGGCCATGATGTTGACGTTGTCGGTCAGGTCCTTCCAGGTGCCCGCCACGTTGGGCACCCGCGCCTGGCCGCCGAGGCTGCCCTCGGTGCCGACCTCGCGCGCGACCAGCGTGACCTGCTCGGCGAATGCGCGCAGCGTCTCGACCATCCCGTTGATCGTCTCGGCCAGCGCAGCGACCTCTCCCTTAGCCTCCACCATGATCTTCTTCGACAGGTCGCCGCCAGCCACCCCGGTCGCCACCTGGGCGATGCTGCGCACCTGGTTGGTCAGGTTGTCGGCCATGATGTTGACGTTGTCGGTCAGGTCCTTCCAGGTGCCCGCCACGCCGTGCACCCGCGCCTGGCCGCCGAGCTTGCCGTCGGTGCCGACCTCGCGGGCCACCCGCGTGACCTCGTCGGCGAACGCCGACAGCTGGTCGACCATCGTGTTGATGGTGTTCTTCAGCTGCAGGATCTCGCCGCGGGCGTCCACGTCGATCTTCTGCGTCAGGTCGCCGCGGGCGACCGCGGTGGCGACCTGCGCGATGTTGCGGACCTGGACGGTGAGGTTGTTGGCCATGAAGTTCACCGAGTCGACCAGGCCGCGCCAGGTGCCGGCCGCGCCGGGCACCTCGGCCTGACCACCCAGCCGGCCCTCGCTGGCCACCTCGCGGGCCACCCGGGTGACCTCCTCCGCGAACCCCGACAGCTGGTCGACCATCGTGTTGATGGTCTCCTTGAGCTCGCGCGTCTCGCCGGAGACCTCGACGGTGATCTTGCGGGTCAGGTCGCCGGCCGCGACCGCCTTGGCGACGTGCGAGATGTCGCGCAGCTGGCCGGTGAGGTCGGCGGCCATCCCGTTGACCGAATCGGCCAGGTCCCTCCAGGTGCCGACCAGGCCGGGCACATGCGCCTGACCACCGAGCTTGCCCTCGGTGCCGATCTCCCGCGCCACCCTGGTGATCTCCTGGGCGAACAGCGACAGCTGGTCCAACATCTCGTTGACCGCCGTGCTCAGTCCGGCCAGCTCCCCGGGCAGCGCCGCGTCGGCCGCGCGGCGCGGCATCCGCTGCGACAGGTCGCCGCGGGTGAACGCCCCCAGCACCCGGTTGAGCTCCGCCATCGGTGCCAGCAAGGTGCTGGTCATCGTGTTCACCGAATTCGCGGCGACCGTCCAACCGCCGTGCGCGGAGCCGTCGAAGTCGATCTGCGGGATCGGCCATTCGCCCTGCTCCGCGGCGGCGCTGACGCGCTCCAGCTCGCCGACCAGGAACTGGTTTCGCTCGGCGAGCTCGTTGAACACCGTGGCGACCTCGCTCGCCAACCCGCCACCGGAGAACACCAGGCGGCGGCGGAAGTTGCCGTCCCGCAGCTCGCGCAACCCGATCACCAGGCGCAGCAACGCATCCTCGCTCACCGGTTGGGCGAGATCCAGCTCCGCGGACGGCACGTCCGGCGGCTGTGACGACATGACGACCTCCGCACCGGGTCAGCGCTTGCCGCGCGAATCGCGGTCCAACCGCAACTCGGTGGCCAGCACGGCCGCTTCGCTGCGGTGCCGCATGGCCAGCTTGGCCAGCATCTGCGACACGTAGTTCTTGATGGTCTTCTCGGCTAGGAACATGCGGTTAGCGATCTCCCGGTTGGTGAGCCCCTCACCGATGAGTTCCAGCACCTGCCGCTCGCGCGCGGTCAGCTCGCGCAGCGGGTCGGTCTGCTGCTGCTCCCGGCGCAGCCAGGACAGCATCGCCTCGGTCTTCTTGGGGCTGAGCAGCGACTGCCCGGCCCCGGCGGTGCGGATCGCGGTGACCAGTTCCTCGCTGACCACGCCCTTGAGCACGAACCCGGCGGCGCCGGCCATGATCGCGTCCATCAGGGCGTCGTGGTCGTCGAAGGAGGTCAGCATCAGGCAGCGCAGCTCGGGCAGCTGAGACTGGAGCTCGCGGCAAAGCTCAACGCCGTTGCCGTCCGGCAGTCGCACGTCCAGCACCGCGACGTCAGGGTTGGCCTTCGGCACCCAGGCCAACGCTTCGGCGACCGTGGCGGCCTCGCCGACCAGTTCGAGGTCCTCCACGGCCCCAACAAGGGCCGCGATGCCCCGCCGAATCACATCGTGGTCGTCGACCACGAAGACGCGTGTGGTCATCTGATTTTCCCGCCCCCTTCGCCCCGGATTCCTAGGGAGGGCACTGACCAGGATAAATAGCGCTTCAACTGGGCGCTGGCCAGAACCCGCCGAAGACGGCGACCAGCCGGCACCCGGCGGCAACCGGGCACCGGTCTCGGGCATCACCTCGCCGCGTAGATGCTCTCCACGAAATGCGCCAACTGCTCGTCGCTGAGGTGCCGGGCCAGGTCGGCCTCGCTGATCATGCCGACCAGCTTGTGGTCGGCGATGACCGGCACTCGCCGGATCTGGTGCTGCTCCATCATCGACAGCACCTGATCCACGTCGGAGCCGGCGTCGACCCAGTGTGGCTTGCCCTGGGCCAGTTCCCCGGCCCTCATCTCAGCTGGGTTGCGTCCTTCCGCGCAGCAGCGCAGGACGATGTCGCGGTCCGTGATGATGCCGTGCAGCCGGTTGTCCCGACCGCAGATCGGCAACGACCCGACCTTGAGGTCGCGCATCATCTGCGCGGCCGTGTACAGGCTGTCGTCCTCATCGATGCACTTCGCCCCTGCATGCATGATGTCGCGCGCCGTGGTCATGGCTGATCCTTTCGACTGCGGTGCTGGACTGCCCTCGCACTACCCGCACCGGTCCCACGCGAAACCGCACGCCGATCAGCCCCATTTCCGCAGCTCAGGGCCTGTGGGGCCCTGACCAGGCGAAACCATCAGACGAGGACAAAGGCGGGTGCGGTCGGGCAGACGGCGGAGTGGTCATCGACCGGGCGACCACCGAAGCGCATCAGCCGACCGGCACATGCGGCGGCCGTACCCGCGCGGACCAGGACCGGCCGCACCGCGGCGCGCGGGCTGACGGGCCGACGGATCGGGGTGCGGCGAGGTGACCGCCGGCCGCCCCCGTTGCGAACGGGGCCGCTCGACGATCAACCGGATCCTCGACGAACTCGAGCTTTTGGCCGAGAACCCGACCAGGCGGCCCCGGTCGTCGTGGCGGCGGTTCGCCTGCGCCCGGCCGGGGGACTGCTACCAGATCGACGGCGCCGTCGTCGCCCCGCGCGGTGGCCACCGGATTCACATCTCCCCAGCTTCACGGCGGCGTTGCGCTTCGAACAGTCTCGCCAACAGGTCTGCTTGCCGGTCATCGCTCCTGATCTGTCAGTTCGCCGGCAGCGTGTGCCCCATCGACATTGGCTATCTGACGCTGGATCTGAGCGGCCTCATAGTACTGTCGCTCCGCGTGCTGCTTGATCTGTTCGGCCGCCCGTACGGCACCTTGGACGGGGTGCCAGCGGAAGCGTGAGGAGTCCGGTGCTGAGCCCCATGTCAAGCCTCCGGCAAGAAATCATAGGGAGCGAGCGGCCCGATCAAACGCAAGTTGAGTCGCCCACCCCACTGGCCCCCAAGTTCGTCCAGTTCATGCTCGAACTGCGCTACGGCCTCACGATCAACGAGGAACGCCACGTGCATGGCATCGTCTTCACCCGCGACCGCATGCGAAACGAAAGCAGCGGAAGAGTTTTCGAGAGAACTGATCAGCGTCTCGGTATCAACTTCACGTTTCCTTACCACCGCGTTGTTGACCAGCTCTCCTAGTCTCAAGCGCTCGGCGTAGCCGGCATCCTCGGGCATATCTTGAACGACTGCGCGCAGTTCCTGGATCTCGGGCTCCTCGGACACGATTTCACGAAGGTGCGTGTTGTTCGCATACCTGCCACGAACGGTGAACTGCACCAGCCCTGCGAGTTCGGAGAGCGTTTCATTGAAGTGGCCTTCATGGGGCGCCAGGAGCTCGTTGATGACAGCCTCCTTGTTACTTACGACGGAGCCGAAACGCATTGGTATCACGGTGGCTTCCGCCGCCAAAGCGTCAAGTACTCGTTCATGCGCGAGCAAATCCTCGCGTGTCCCGAGCGGGCGAGAGAGTTGCACCTCGCTGACCAATGCGGAGAGCTTGCCGTACGACGCGAGGTCTACTTCTGCCTCGCCGTCTCCGACCGAGGGTAGCTCTTCCGGGAGCTTCTCCCGGTGGTAGACGATCCCATACACATACACGCCGCGATCGATGCTGCCCTGGTGTCCTGATTGGACCTGTTCGCCTCGTTCTGCGCGTGTGATCATCATTCACGCTCCCGAATACGTGCTTCCCGGCGCCGTACGGGCTGCTTCTCCCTCTTAGTATCCTGGTTGGCACCGCGGAACTCGTCGAACTTTTCCTTGGCTGCGTCGATCACACCCTTGGTCTTACCTTTGGCCCCGCCCTCAGCCATGCCCTGCATCAGTTCTGGAATGTCCTTGCCACCCTTCTGATCCAGGTCCAGCCTGTTGGTCGCCTCGGCGAACCGCAGGTAGGTGTCCACACTGGCCACGACGACGCGCGCATCGACCGTGAGGATCTCGATCCCCACCAGCGAGACACGCGCGAATATGTCAATGACCAGGCCCTTGTCGAGAATTAGCTCGACTACATCTGCAAGAGTGCCTCCAGATCCCCGCTGTACCGGGGACCCACCACCGCCTTGCATGCTTGCGACGGTCATGCGATCACCTTCTCCGGCTGGTTGTCACAGGTTCACGGCGACGCCGTCCGTGCTCTTTCGCATCCTCCTCGTCTTCGACGTAACCCTCGGCACCTTCGCGGTACTCCGAGTCCTCATCGCCGTACTCGTCTTCCTCAGCTTCGCCGCGCTCTCCTTCCTAACCCTCCTCCTCTTCCTCCACGGGTTCGCGGCCCGCAGGGTCGTCCGCGTCATCAAGTGCCGTTTGATGTGCTTGAAGTCCGCTCGCACGCGACGTCCTTGCGCGCGCCACATGCGCGCAGTCTTCTCGAAGAATCATTGCGGATAGTAAACCTTCAAGCGCGAACGCCCGGCGAAGTCAGCCCACGCCCGCATCTCGAAGCTCCTCTTCGACAATCTCCCTTACCCAGCGCCGCACGGGCGACATCCGGCCGGTCACGCGACCCTCTCGGGAATCTCTTCCCCAAACGCAGGTTTGCCGATCGTCGGCCAGCTCTACAGCTTCTTCGTCTGCTGCGTCCGAACCTATGGTCAGGCCACTCAACGCGCACAGGGCGCCTCGGCCGGCTACCAACGTCGCCACGATGTTCCGTGTCTGCGAATGGCCGGGCAGAAGATCAAGGACAGCTGCGTCACCGAAGTCCGCCGTCGCACGGGCCACGACGGCCAGTCGCTGCGTGTCCTGGCTCGGCGCAAAGGTCATTGCCAGCCCGGAAAGGACGTCTCGTACACCGATGCCACGGCAGAGGACCGCCGTACTCGGTTCGACGTTCCCATCCGAATCACACAGCCCACAGGCACTCGCGAGGGTCTCTGGACGTAATACGACGACTGCGCCGGCCGCGGCAGTTCCGATGCCAAGCAGGCGAGGAAACCAGGTCATGGCGCTGCACCCCTTTTCCAAGGATGTCGATGCCCTTCGGGCCATGGACATCCTCGATCATTAGCGCCTCACGGTGTCTGGCATGACGGCCACCGTGCTCCCCCACCAGTATGCACCTAACCCTGCATACGGAAAGTTTCTCCGTCCGCTCCAACATGATCTCTTCCCCGCGGTACGCCTACGGTCAATGGCTGGCACAACCTGGCAGAACCAGGCCCCTCGGAGGCGGCTTTAGCATGTTCCAGAGCGGCCCCGCGAGCGCGAGGACGTTCAAATCGTGCTGGTCGCTCAGATCAACTTGCCTTGGGTGAGCCGAGGCCTGGTCGACGCTGCCGCAATCGTCAGCGCCCCCACGTAACCGCAGGCGGGAATGGCCGCCTACGCGTAATCCTAGACCGCGTTATGGCTGCGGCGAAGATCTTCGCCAACGGCCGCCTTGAGGAGGCCCCGTCCGAGGCACGTCCGACGCTGTTGGTTACCCCAGAACGCGCAAACGTATCAGAATCTGACGCTCGCGAGAGGCGCAAGCCGCCACGCCAGGAATGGCGACAACCTGTGCCCGGTACGGCGCAAGCGTGAAATGCACCCACAGAAGCGCACACGGTCAGGCCAACACAGAAGCGCGCCTGTCACGAGAGGATCACCAGTATCAGAGCACAAGTGTGCAACTTCAGTAACAAAGTTCTACCATGCTTCATCGATTCCCAGGCGGAATCATGACCACAAAAGGGTCCGCTCACTTGATCACAGAGGCCCATCGAGCAAACCCGGCTGACGATCGTCTAGCCGGACCAGAAATGATCGATCAGGTCCCGTTGCCGATCTCGGCCAGTCGCTCGATCGTTTGTGTCGAGGCGTGGTCCTCGACCCCGCCGCTTGTCCCCTCCTCGAATCAGATCACTCCAGCTCACTTCGCGCAGTCTGGCAACGAGACCGAACATCTTGCTCACTAGCAACGACTCTCACGGCGAGCAGACCTCCGCCGGCCTTCCCGAACATCCGACCGCTCATAGCACCCGGCTTTAGGAGACCTTGCAGAGTGATCTTGGTGTTGGCATGGTGGGGTTGTAGTTGATCACGTTTGTGGTTGGGAGCGTGGTATGGCTCTCCCGAAGCCGTGGGAGGTCAGCGACGAGCTGTGGGCGTTGATTGAGTCTTGAAAGGTGCCCACTTGACTACCCGTCCGATCCCCGTCGGAAACAGCGAATGGTCCGTCCGTCGTGCGTGGCGGAGCGGTTTCGCAGATCAACACGACGGATCGCAGACATCGGCGTCAACGAGGCTCTCTTCCTCGAGGACTTGCGGCGACTTACTGCATCCTCCGCGCGCCCGGCGGCTGGCGGCGTCGCAGCACACCCAAACCCACTGCGGTCATCCCCGCCACCACGAGGGCAAGCGCGGTGTGGTGGTGCGACGCCCACATCTGCACGCTGCGCTTGTGCGCCCAGTCGAAGACGCCGCGGGCGCCGTAGTCGCGACCACCCACCCCGTCTGCCGGATCCCACAGGTTCTCCGCACGGGCGGGGTCACGGACATCAGCGTTCTGCTGCGCGGCATATCCGCTCCTGGCGAGGTAGCGATCCAGCAGGCCCGGGACCACTGCGTTGGCGATCAGCGTTGCCACAGTGCTGCCGCCGACCCAGTATTCACGGCGCCGCGGATGGTCGGCGGCGTAGAGCACCGCGTCGGCGGCGGTCTCGGGTTGGTAGATCGGCGGCATCGGTTGCGGGTGGCGCGGCAACCGGGAGCCAACCCAGGAGAACTGCGGCGTGTTCACCGCGGGCAGCTGCACCATCGTGGACCGGACGTTGCTGCGCTCGTGCAGCAGTTCGCAGCGCAGGGACTCGTGGAATCCCTGAATCGCATGCTTGGCCCCGCAATACACCGACTGCAGCGGTATTCCTCGATACGCCAGCGCAGAGCCGACGTGCACGACCACACCCTCGTCACGCGGGCGCATATGACGCAGCGCGGCCATCGCCCCGTACACGCACCCGAGATAGGTGACCTCGGTAACGCGCCGGTACTCCTCGGGACTGATCTCCTCCAACGGCGCGAACACCGTGGTGAAAGCGGCGTTGACCCAGACGTCTATGGGCCCGAGCTCGTGGATCTCTTCGGCGCCCGGCGACCGCATCAGTTGCTGCAGTTATTGATCGGGAACTTATAGGTGTGATCTTCGTTGTTCTGGCATGATCGCTGGTGTGCGGGACGCGCGGAGGTTGTCGCCTGAGGCGCAGGAGGATTTGCGGCGCAGGGTGGTCGCTGCTGTTCATGGTGGGATGAGTCAGGTCGAGGCGGCCCGGGTGTTCGCGGTGGCCCCGCAGTCGGTGTCCAGATGGGTGCAGGCGTGGCGGAAACGTGGCTCGAAGGGTCTCACCGGGCGTCGCCGGGGTCGCAAGCCCGGCGAGCAGAAAGCGTTGAGTGCCCGCCGGCAGCGCAAGCTGCGGTATGCGGTGGCCGAGCACACCCCGGCCACGTTCGGGCTGACCGGCCTGGTGTGGACCCGCAAGACAGTGGCCGAGCTGATCCGGGTGCGCCACGGCATCGTGTTGAACCTGCGCACCGTCGGCAACTACCTGCGTTCCTGGGGATTGTCGCCGCAGAAACCGATCCGCAAGGCCTACGAACAGGACCCCGAGTCCGTACGCCGATGGCTGGAGGAGGACTACCTGGCCATCGCCGCCCGCGCCCGCCGCGAGGGCGCACTGATCCTGTGGCTGGACCAGACCGGGATCCGCTCCGACGCCACCGTAGCCCGCACCTGGGCACCGGCGGGCCAGACACCGGTGGTGGGCAAAACGGGCAAACGATTCAGCGTGAACGCGATGTGCGCGATCGGGAACAAAGGCGAGCTGTACTTCACCGTCTACACCGGCTCGTTCAACGGCAAGGTGTTCCTGTCCTTCCTGGACCGGCTGACCCGCCATCTGGACCGCAAAGTCCACCTGATCGTTGACGGACACCCCGTCCACCGCCGCAAGACCATCCAGCAATGGATCACCAAGCACGCTGAGGCGATCGCGATGCACTTCCTGCCGGGATACAGCCCCGAACTCAACCCCGACGAGATACTCAATGCCGACCTCAAACGCACCGTTTCCACCAGCACAGCCCCCAAAACCCGCGCCGAGTTAAAACAAGCGGTCCGCTCCTTCCTCCACCGGCTCCAGAAGCTGCCCGACCGAGTTCGCTCCTACTTCGGCAAACCCGAAGTTCGCTACGCCGCCTAACATCACACATTTGCCACCCGGATCAATAGGTGACCTGTGGCCGGGTACCCGCTTGACCGTTTGTCGTCCCGGTCGGCCAGCGGCCCGCAAACCAGGTGCCGCTGGCCGGACCAGCCGAGTACTTCATGGCGCTCGTAGAGCCGTTGTAGACGATCGCAATCCAGCTTGCGTGCAATCACGACGCCTCACGTCGCTGCTCAGAATGTGGCCGCGTCCTGGCCGTCCGCGTCTCCCGAGCGACGCCTGCGTTCCGGCCCCTGGCTCAGGGACACCTTGTAGGTCTCAGGAGCAGCGCGAACGAAGAAGAACACCACCACGGCGAGCACGGCGATGTAGATACCTGGTGCCAGTTTGCTGCCGCTTTGCGCGATCAGGAACGCGCACATCATTGGCGCGGTTCCCCCGAACACGGCGTAGGCGATGTTGTATGCGAAAGACGCGCCGCTGTAGCGGACTCGCGTAGGAAACATCTCCGCCTGGGTGACGGCCATGCCCGCTCCCGTGATGCTGAGGCCCAGAACCAGCAGGGCTTGCCCGAGGATGGCCGACCCCAAACTGGCGCCTTGCGTAATGAAGAACGCGGGGACACTTAGGACAGCCAGCGTGGCACTCCCCAGATACAGCACCGGTTTTCTACCGACTCTGTCGCTCAGCAGACCGAACACCGGGGCGGCGATGAGGAACAGCGAGTAGGCGACCACGGTCGACAGCAGCGCGGTGGTCTGCGGTATACCGACATTGATGGTCAAGAAGGTGACGAAGTAGCCGCTCACGATGTAGAACACGACGCCGGTGAGCGTGCTGAAAGCCAGGGCGTAGGCAATCTCCTTGGGGTACTCCTTGATAGCGCGGACCAGTGGAAGCTTTTCCACCGTGTCCGTCGCCGCCACCTCGCGGTACGCGGGGGTGTCCTCCATCTTGAGGCGGATCCACAGGCCCACGATCGCCATGGGGGCTGCGATCAGGTACGGCACGCGCCAGCCCCAGGTGGCGTATGCGTCCGGGGACAGCAACGACGTGAACGCCATCACCGTCAGGGCACCGACAATAGTTGGCAGGACCGTGGAGCTGAGCGATATGGCCGCCCAGAATCCTCTGCGCTCGGCAGGTGCGTACTCCAGGATGAAGGAATTCGCGCCGGGGAACTCACCGCCTGCCGAGAAGCCCTGGATGAGCCGCGCCACCAGCAGCAGGAGCGGAGCCAGCAGGCCGATCTGGCCGTAGACCGGCAGGAGACCGATGATCGTCGTCCCTGCCCCCATCAGCAGGAGCACCGCTGACAGCACATTGCGGCGGCCGATCTTGTCACCGAGGTGCCCGAAGAAGAACCCGCCCAGTGGGCGTACCAGGAAGCCAACGCCGTAGATTCCGAACGTGGCGAGCAAGGCCGCGGTCGTATCCACCTTGGGGAAGAACAGAGTCGCGATAATCGGCGCGGAAAACCCGTAAATGGCCCATTCATACCACTCGACGAAGTTTCCCACTGTGCCCGCGGCAAGGGCCTTTCGCGCCATTCTGGCGGCGCCTCTCGGGCGCGCCATGTCTGGTGTTACCGTGGTGCCCATCGGTTTTTCCTTTCGGACCCAGGATCAGTGAACTGTGCGGCTTTCGCGGAGCCGGGTCCGCATCTGGGCGGTCGCACTCTCGTCGACAGCCAGATCTTCCTCGCTGCCGGTGATCACCACGCCGTAGACCTCGCGTGCGTGGTCGACACTTTCCCATCGCTCGAGCACGTCCTTGAATACACGTCGCGGATCCCGATCGAGGGGATCGCCGTATCCGCCACCGGAGCACTCGACACCCCGAACACCCTCACCTTTGTCCAGCCTCACCGCAGCGCTGTTGGGTAGGACGGTCTCCTTGCCGTCGGTATCGACGAACCACCCAGCGGCCAATGCACCGTCGCGACCGCCGAGCACCCCCTTGGGCGCGTAGATTTGCCCGTCGCAGGGGTAGATCACCGAGACACCGTCCTCCTTGGACTCGTAGGCCATGTCGACCGTGGCCCCGCCCCGGTGTTTTCCTGCCCCGCCTACGTCGGTGAGCATGCGCATGTGCCGGTACTGGATCGGCATCTTGATCTCGTCGATCTCTACCGAGTCGCGGTAGGTCAGCCCGGCCGAGCACGGCAGGTTCCAGGTCAGCCAGCCGTCGGTCGTGGAACTGCCAGGCCCGCCCGCGGCACCGATGACGATCTGGTTGACGAACCGGTCGCCGGTTCGCGAGTCGAAACCGGCGACCACCGCGTGCGGAACGCCGAGCCCGACCGGCCCTTCCGCGATTCCGTACGGCTCGCCGAGTTGGGCGAACGCCGCGCCGATGCAGTTGGTGAGCCGGTCGGCGACGTTGGTCGTCGCCACCGAGCAGCTGTGCGGGAATTCCGGGATCCCCACAGCCGCACCTTTCTTGAGCTTGACGTCGATTCGGCGGAATGCTCCCGAATTCTTCGGCAACTGCGCATGGAGCCCGTTGTAAATGCCGGCGTAGACGGCGGAGGTCGTGGTGGCCTCGGTGAGGTTCAAGCCGCAGTCCACATTGGGCACGTTGTTCGTCAGGTCGACTGTGATCCACCCGTCCGCGGAGCGAATGTCGATGTCGACCTCGAACTCCAGACCGTCGGGCAGGAATGGTTCGAACGGGTCATGCCGACCGGTGTTGTGCAGGGTGGCCCGCGGGAGGGCCTCGATGGCCTGGCGCATGAGATCCTCGGAGTAGTCGAACCAGTTCCTGATGAACTGCTTGACCACATCCTTGCCGTACCTGGCACAGAGCTCCTTCAGGCGCCGTTCGGCGACCCGAGCGGCCCCGAGAGCAGCGAGGAAGTCGCCATGCCATTGGCGCGGCACCCTGATACGGGCCATGCACATGCGCATGATGTCGTCGTTGGTCTCGTAGTTCCGCTGCACCCGGACGGCCGGGAAGATGAGCGCCCCTTCCTCATAAACATCCTTCGGTGCGGCGAAGTACGTGGTGGGGATGGAGTTGCCCGTGTCGGCCTGGTGGGCCTTCGCCACAGCCGTGAACATGTGCTCACCCTCGACGAACACCGGCACCAGCACCGCGTGGTCCGCGGCGTGGGAGTTTCCGCCGTAGGGATTGTTGTCCAGGAAGGCGTCGCCCTCGGCCAGATCCGGATGGGCGGCGAGCACGTCGGCGGCCTGCAGCTGCACTCCGAAGATGTGCACGGGAATGCCCTCGGCGCACACCAGCAATTCGTTGTCGCCCGTGGCGATCGCGCAGGAGAAGTCGCGCCCGCTACTGATCACCGCCGAGCGAGCCGAGCGGAGCAGGGTGGTGGTCATCTCGCGCACGACGCCGTCCAACCGGTTGGCCAGGATCGCGGTGAGGATCGGGTCGAACTCTTTCACGCCAGCATCGCCCATACGGTCGCCGGACATCAGTACACGCTCCCTTCCGGAGCCACAACGTGCAGGACATAGTTGCCGGAACCGCTGACCTCCGTGGCCATCCCCGGGTAGACGACCAACGTGGTCGTGGGCTCCTGGATGATCGCCGGACCGGCGATCTGCTGACCGGGACGCAGATCCTCGGACAGGTACACGGGTGTCTCGATCCACCCCTCGTGCCCGAAGTAGCAGCCCCGTGTCTTCGAGGGCGTGCCGTGAGTCCGGGAAACCTTCGGTGCCGGAGGGTGTCCCGTGTCCAGGTGAGCCGTGAGCCGGGCCTTCCAGCTGATGAATTCCAGCTCCGCCGTGTCGTCCCGGAAGGCGAACAAGCGCTCGTGTTCGTCATCGAAGGCTTTGCGAAGCTGAGCCACGTCCTCGTCACCCTGGAACCGGCTGACCGGTAGCGGAGTCACGATGTCCCACACCTGCGCCTCATAGCGGGCCTCGGTGAAGCATTCGATCCGGTAGTCCTTTTCGGACAGACCGATCCGGGTGGCGAAAGCCGCCAGTTTGTCTTCCAAGCGGCCTAGCGCCTCGTTCACACGCTCCAGGTCGAACGCGGCCGATCGAGTGATGACCGGTGCCGCTTCCTCCTTGACGATGTCCGCGAAATGCATTCCCGACGCGGACAGCGCTCCAGCGGTCTTGGGGAGGATGACGCGTTTGCTGCCCAGTTCCGCGGCGATCTGCATGATATTGATGCCGGCTGCCCCACCCCCTGCGACAACCGTGCTCTCCTTGGGGTCCAAGCCCTGGGAGATGGTCATGTCATAGACCGCCTTGACCATTTGATCGGTGGCCAGCGTAAGGATCCCCCACGCGGTTTCGTCCGCTCCGCGGCCCAGCTTCCGGGCCACCCGGTCCACTGCTTCCCGGGCTGCGGGAGAGTCCAGATCCATGCGGCCGCCGAGGAAGTAGTCCGGGTCGAAGAACCCCAGCACGCACGCGGCATCGGACAAGGTCGCGTCGGTGCCACCACGCCCGTAGCACGCGGGCCCGGGCTCGGAGCCTGCCGAGTGGGGGCCGACGCGCAGGAGCCCACCTTCGTCGACCCAGGCGATGGAACCGCCACCGGAACCGATCGAGCGGATGTCCACGGACGAGATCCCCAGCAGGTCTCCCTCCCATTCATCGCCGAGCCAGGTTTCCCGGGTGTAGATCAGTTCCGAGTTGCGAGACAGACCCACGTCGAACGTCGTACCGCCGGTGTCGCACACGATCGTGTCGCCGCCGAAACCTTCGGTGGTCGAGAACGTGATGGCGGCGACCGGAGCCATCGCGGGCCCTGATTTCGCGGCGTTGATCGGCGCCGCGATCATCTCCTCGACGGTCATCACACCGCCGATGCTGGAGGACACCAGCAGCTGCCCCGGGTAGCCGAAGTCGCGCAGGTCGGCTTCGAGCTGCCGGAAGTGGCTCTGCATCAGCGGTTTCAGGGACGCGTCGATGGCTGTGGCCGAGGCCCGGCGGTATTCCCGCACGATCGGCGCGATCTGGTGCGAGAGGGTGTAGGGAATGCCGGGGAGCAGCTCCTCGATCAGCTCCGCGATCCGCAGCTCGTGCGCCGGCTGGACGACCGACCACAGCAGGCACACCGCCACTGCCTCGTAGTTCTCCTCACGAAGCTGGTTGAGGATGCTCCGCACGGCGTCTTCGTCGAGTGCCTTGGTGATCTGAGCTTCCGAGCTGACGCGTTCGGGGACCTCGAAAGTCCTGCGCCGCGGGATATAGGGGTCCGGATACTCGGTGGTGTAGTCGAAGACGTCCCGCTTGCCGCCCTCCTTGAGCACGAGGATGTCGGGGAACCCTTCGGTGGTCAGCAACGCGGTCTTGGCCACCGTCCGGGTCACGATCGCGTTGGTGGCCCGAGTGGTGCCGTAGATGAACAAATCCGTGTCCGCCAGCAGCGACTGAGCGGACACACCCAGATCTTCACCGATGCGTTCCAATGCCTGGCGCATCCCGTCGAAAACCCGGTTGTGGGTGGTCAAAGCCTTGCCGACGTAGTGGTCGTTGTTCTCGTCGCGGACGACCACGTCGATGAAGGTGCCGCCGGTGTCAGCGGAAACGGCGAATGGCATAAGGACTTCCCTAGTGCTCGACGAGTGTTGGCCCGATCAGCTGGTGACCTCGGTCAGCGCGCGGTCGACGGCGGCCAATGTGCGGGCGACGTCCTCCTCGGTGTGCGCGGCCGAGACGTACCACAGCCCGTTCTCCCTGGCATGGACGCCGTTGCGGACCAAGCTCTCGGCCAGTTCGCGCAGTGGTTCGGTACGGCCGGCGAGCACGTCGGCGTAGCCTCGCACCGGGTCGGGCGCGTCCCAGTGCAGCCGGATCACCGAGCCGGCGCGGGTTGCCCGCAGTGGCACCCCGTGCCGATCGGCACGCTCGTTGATACCTGCCGTCAACTCGCCGGACAGGCGCTCCAGAAGCGGATAGATAACGTCTCGCTTCGCTTCCAGCACGTCGAGGGTGGCGTTGGCGGCTACCACCGAGAGCGCATTGCCGTTGTACGTGCCGGCATGCGCGACCCGGCCTTCGGCGACCCGCATGACCTCGGCCCGGCCGGCCACCGCGCTGATCGGGAACCCCGAGCCAAGGGCTTTGGCCAGGACGGTCAGATCGGGCACCACTCCGAGCCGCTGCTGCGCCCCACCGAGTGCCAACCGGAACCCGGTCACCACTTCGTCGAACACCAGCAGGCAGCCGTACCGGTCACACAGCCGCCGCGCCTCGGCCAGGTACCCATCGTCGGCGAACAGGTTGCCGCCGTTCACCGCGACCGCTTCCATGATCACCGCGGCGACCTCGAAGCCGTGCCGCTCCAGCAGGTCGGCCAGCGCTTCCGCGTCGTTCCACGGGCACACCAGCACCTCCGGCCCGACCACACTGTGGTCCGGGACGGCCACCGGGCGCGGTGCCGGGCCCGAGCCCACTGGGCTGCCCGGCGTGTTGGCCGTGACCGGGTCCAGCCAGCCGTGGTAGTGGCCCTCGAACTTGACAATCGCTCGCCGCCCGGTTGCCGCCCGGGCCAGGCGCAGCGCCGCCTGTGCCGCCTCGCTCCCGGTCACGCTGAGCAGAACCATTTCCGCGCTGGGCACCAGCCGGACGATGCGCTCGGCGAGCTCGGCCTCGGCCTCGTGCTGGCCGCCGTAGAGAACGCCGGCGGCGAGTTGCTCGCGCACCGCATCAAACACCGAGTGCGGCTGGTGACCGAGCAGCATCGGGCCGTAACCGGCCACGTAGTCGAGGTACTCGTTGCCGTCCACATCGGTGATCCGGCTGCCGGATGCCCGGACGAAGGCCAGCGGAGTCGGGCGCAGCGCTGCCCGGCGGGCGGAACTCACGCCGCGCGGAATGACCTCCCGCGCCCGGTCCATGTAGCGGCGCGAGTGGGCGAACGGTTCCTCAGTCATCGGCGAGTTCCTTCGGTCAGCTCGCTCAGTGTGGGATTGCCATCCCAGGCGGAGATCGGCGGATAGGCGTCCGGCTCGGTGATCACATCGATCACCGTGACAACCGGGGCGGCCTGCGCGTCGCGCAATGCGCCAGCAAGCTCGTCGGCGGACTCGACGCGAACGCCGCGCGCTCCACAGGCTACGGCGATGGCCGCATGATCGACCGGCGAAAAGTCGATAGCGTCAGTGTGCTCAGCGAACTGATACAGCTCGGCGTGCTTCTGGTAGCCGAGGATCGAATTGTTCAGCACCACGACCGTGATCGGCAAGGCCATCCGAACGGCCGTCTCGATCTCCGCCCAGCAGTGCGCGAACCCACCATCGCCGACGACCACGACCACGGGGCTTTCCGGGTGTGCGGCCTTCGCACCCAGTGCCATGGGCATCCCCCAGCCGAGTCCGGCCAGACCGCGTGGCGCCAGGAAGCGTTGACCAGCGCGCCGGGCACGCAGGTAGTTGCATATCCAGACGGAGCTGTAGCTTGCATCGGCCACGACGATCATGTCTTCGGTCAGCTGGGCGTCCAGCTCGCGCATGATCCGCTCGGGCCGGATCGGGGAGGCGTCCGATCCGGCCAGTGCCGAGATCTGCGCCTGGTGCTCGCGTCGTGCCTCCTCGATCTGCGCGACAACCTGCTCGCGGGCGACCGCGCGGGCGTCCAGCGAGCCGGTCTTCAACTCGTCCAGCAGTGCGCGCAGGGTCAGCTTGGCGTCGCCGACCAGCCGCAGCGCCTCATAGTTGCGTCCCACTTCGACCGGGTCCATGTCGAGGTGGACGTAGGTCGCCGACTGCGGGAACAGGCGCCAGCCGTCTGTGCCGTTCTCGTTGGTCCTCGTGCCGACGAACAGGATCAGGTCGGCGTCCCCCACCAAGGGGCGAGCGTGTCGGGTCGCGCCGTTGACCCCCATGGCGTAGCCGATCACCCCTACGGACAACGGGTGAGTCTCGTCCACCGAGCCCTTGCCCATCGCGGTCGTGGCCACCGGCAGCGAGGCGAGCTGTTGAAGCTCGGCCAGTTCGGACGCCGCCCCGGAGGTGTGCACTCCGCCTCCGGCGACCACCAGCGGTCGCCGCGCCGTCGCGAGCAGTTCGGCCACCCGTTTGATCTGATCCGGACCGGGCGCGTACCTGTCCAGCGGGAACTGGCCGTACTGGGCTTTTCTGGTGGACCCGACCGGAACGGGCTCGGCAAGGACATCCTTGGGCACCAGCAGCACCACCGGCCCAGGACGGCCGGAGGCGGCTTCCGTCATCGCCGCGTCGACATAGTCGTCGACCCTGGCCGGATCGTCGAGCCGATGGATCGCCTTGGAGCAGGCGCTGAACAACGCCACGTGATCCAGTTCCTGGAAGGCATTGCGATCGCGGGCCGACCTCGGCACCTCCTGGACGATCGCGAGCACCGGCACCGACGCCTTGAACGCCTCTGCCAGCGGCGGCACCAGCAGGGTCGCGGCGGGGCCGTTCTGGGCTGCCACCACACCGACCCGGCCGGTCACCCTGGCATAGCCATCAGCCATCGCACCGCCGGCGTTCTCCTCGCGGTAGACCACCTGTCGAATCGACTGCTCCGGAGTCGCCAGGAAGAACAGTGAAGGCAGACTTTGCCCGAACACGTCGCGTACCCCGTGGCGCCGCAACGCCGCCGCCAAACTTTCGGCGACTGTGTTTCCCATCTTCACTCCTCCGTTGAACTTCATTGAGGTGATCTCAGTAGGGGGTTATGCGAGTCGGCCGTGTTCGAATTGGGTGAGTACGAGTGCGGCTTTGACGATGGGGCCGATTTTGCGGGGGCTGGTGGTGAAGTGTCGTAGGGCGCGCCAACGGCCGGTGAGCAGGGCAAATCCACGTTCGCCGAGGGCGCGCAGGCCGCGCAGCAGTTTGTTGTAGGTCTGGTTGTCGACGTCGAGTGGGCGGCCTTTGCTGGTTTTGGGGTGTTTGATCGGGGTGAGGACCCCGGCTCCGGCACCCTGGTAGCCGCCGTCGGCCAGGGTGGGCAGGTCGAGCTGGGAGTAAGCCCAGTACAGGGCGCCGAGGACGTGGTTTTCAGCGGCGGTGATGTCGTGGACGGACCCGGGCTCGACGTCGGAGACCCACAGCGGGAACCCGTCCGGGTCCGTCAGTGCTTGGATGTTGCCGGCTTGTTCGCGGGTTTTCCCGGAGTACCACAGGTCGATCTCGGTGCCTTTGGTGCTGGTGGTCTTTTCGCCGAGACGGTCGGAGGAGAAGTTTTTGCCGTCCAGGATCAGATAGGCGTCGCCGTTGTCTTTGGCCCGTTGCAGGGCGTCGTGCAGATCCGGGGCCTGCGCGGCCAGCGCCTCGATGCCCTCGTCGACATACCGGTAGCCGGTCGCGCGGGCGACACCGTGATCGCGGGCCAGTTTGGTGGTGTCGGTGCGGTCGCGGAACCACCGCAGGACCAGCACAGCCTGCCAGAACGTGGTCAACGCCCGGCGCCCCTTGCGGGTCCCTTTCCGGCGGCGTTCACCGGCCAGCAGCTTGCTGAGGAAGAGCACCAGTTCACGGGGAACATCGAGTTTGGCAGAATACGTGACCACGTGGGGCCTTCCCTGGTCGAAGATCGTTTCTTGGTCGAACTTCTTCTACCAGGGACCCCACGTCCCACTCTCCCCAGGCCAGCCCTACCCGATCACACACCCATTCCGGCAGGCCGCCTTCAGCCACTTCTTACCGAGATCACCTCATTGGCAGGTGCAGGAGAGTCCAGCATGGGCAGCCATAAGCAGTCCAATAGAGGACTTTTCCTGCCGCAATAAGCGCTTCTTATCGTTTTCGATAATGAGCGATTACCGTGATCAAAAGAGCGTCTATTAGCCGACGCGACCGGGCGGCCCTAACCTTAGCCTGCATCCTGGATCTATAGTCCGGCGAGCGTTCGACGCCATACGCCTGAACACACCCGACTCCGCCCCGCAAAAAGCCGAAGCCGGCCGCCGCGGTGCCTGCCGTGCGCCCGCTCCCGGGCTGGTCAGGTCGAGCCATCTCGGCCCGTGGATGCTCAGGGCGCTGCCGTGGCGGGTGAAGGCGCCAGTGGGACCGCGTCACCTGCGCAGACGTGGCGGGATCCGGTGTTTGGCGAAGACATCGAGGACTGATTCCCGTTCCTTGATGACGTCGACGCGCTCACCGTTTACGAGCACGGTGCACGGGCGCGGCACACCGTTGAACTGCGTGGAGGCGGTCTCGGCATACATGCCAGCGTCCAGCACGGCCAGGATGTCGCCTCTGTTCAGCTCTGGCATGGGGCGGTCGCGTGCGATCGGGGAACCAGTGCACAGCGGGCCGACGACCGTGGCGGCCTCGACGGCGGGCGTGCGGAGGCGGTTGGCAGCTAGGACGTGATAGTTGCTGCCGGAGGTTTCGATCCTCATCAGATTGTTGATCGAGAAGTCGGCGTTGATCCAGACCCGCTCGTTGTCGCGTTTGATCTGTCCGACCGTCCCCAACAGCACACCGGCGTTCCCGACGAGATAGCGCCCGGGTTCCACCCAGAGCTCCGGGAGCGGAATACCCAATCCGTTCAAACCCGAGATCAGCTCGCTGGTCACGACCCGGATGTGGTCTTCGACCCTGGTGGGGTTGAGTTCGCGGTTGCGAGATTCCGGATCTCGTTCACGTGCGAAGCCGCCGCCGATGTTGAGCAGGCGAGGAACGTAGCCGGTTCGTTTCTCGAGCACACCGATCGAACCCGTGAGCTCGCGCGCCCAGGCCGTGTTGTAGTCGAGGTCCGGGAGAAGCCGGCCGAGGTGATGGTGATAGCCGAGGAGATCAAGTCCCGGCGTGTCCATGATGGCCGGGATTAGCCGCGCGGCATTCTCGACGGAGAGACCCCACTGCGCGGCCTCGATCTTCTCTGCAAGGGATCGTCCGGCGCTGTCGATGTAGTCCGGAGCCCGATCCGCAAACTCCTCCGGGATCACGCGCAAGCGCAGACAGACGCGAATAGAGCGATTCAGTTCCAGCGCGATGTCACGAAGGAAACCGATTTCGTCCTCTCCGTCGATGTTGATGACCAGCCCGAGTTCGGCCGCAGCGCGCAGGTCACGCGGGCTCTTGTTGCTGCCGTTCAACACGACCGAGTCTGGCGTTGCCCCGCCGAGGAAGGTCGCGTAGAGCTCACCTTCGCCAAAACAGTCGCCCCCGGCTCCTTCTTGGTGGAAGATCGCTCGTACCGCGAGGTTGTTGTTCGCCTTGATCGCGTAGAGGATCTTCGTTGCCGCTGGCCAGGCGTCGGCCATGGCGCGGGCTACCCTGCGGTAATTGGCGCGAAGCGTCCGTTCGGACAGCATATAGAGCGGGGTGCCGAACTCTTTTACCAGCTCATCGACACGCTTGCCCTCGACCATCAGGCAGCCATCCGAGGTCACGCTCATGCTGTCGGTGGCGGTCAGAATCGGCGAGAGCGCATCGTCGCCGTCGGCAAAGGCAAGATCCGTGGAAATAGAGGCTTCCGACATGGCGGCTCCCCTTGTTGTTGAAATGGGAACTCAGCTTGATTTCAGGACTATTCGCCCGCTCGAAGTCATAGGTCCGTGCAGGGGCCGTGAGCGTCACGGCCTTTACACGTCGGCAAGGCCGGGCGAGTCTGATGGTCGAATGTCCCTGGGGATCGTGCGCCACCTGCAGGACTCTTCGAAGCGTGTGGCGGTGCAGGGTCTTCGCGATGTCAGCCGGTCACGATCTGCAGACCGATGGGCCGCCCGTGCTGATCGAACCTGCGGGGCACGCTCAGAAATTTCCGGCATATGACCGTCTCCACTTCGTTGTGGTGGGATCAGGAGCCACCGGGCGGTGGTCGCGGCAAACCGGGCCGGCGCCCGAGTCATGAATCATGGCCCGGTGAAGCCTGGAGACCCGTTCGGATCGAGTGGTTGTACGGAGATTACGACCGCTCGACCGCTCCGTCGAATAGAAGATCCTTTACCGGCCATAACCGTTTGTTATTGAAATAACCGGGGCAGGATTACACGATGTGCCCGTGATCGACATGGCCGAACCGAGGACTGTCCGATGGGCACTGGCACACGCTGAAGCCGGGATAGTCGGCACCAGGCCTGCCGGTGGACATCGAGACCGCGGGGCCTGGTCGTCGATCGCCGAAGCGGCCGGTGGGACCGGTCAGCGCTCGAGTCCCGTCTCCAGGAGACGCCCCACTGGTCCGCGCGCCGCGAAAAGTGCCAGGCCGATTCCGATGCCGCACACGGCGGGGAGAGTGAAGTAGGAGGCGTCGTCGATCGCGGTGAACAGCTGGCCGAGCAGGCCCGCCAGGGACGAGCCCAGGGCGAGCGTGAGGAAGTTAAGACCGACCATCTGGGACCGGAACTTCTTGGGGCCGATCTTCGTGGCCAGGGACAGCCCGATCGGGCCGACGAAGACCTCGGAGGAACCGGCCGCGATCATGAACAGGAGGATGAGGATCAGCGGGATATCGGCGTCTCCGGAGGCCTTGGAGATGATGAGCAGGAACAGGTAGGCGCAGCCGATCTGGGTCAGTCCGATGGCGAACTTGGCCCCGGGCCCGGGTTGCCGCTGTCCCAAGGTGTTCCACATCCGGGCGATGAACGGGGTGATGAGGACGAGCGCCAGCGGGCTGACGGTCGTGATCCAGGCGACCGGGAACGTCCATCCGCCGATGTGCAGATCAATGCGTTCCATGATGAGGATCGAGAGCGCGGTGAACTTCTGGAACAAGAAGCCGAAGTACACGCCAGAGGCCAGGAAAAGGGGAAGATAGCCCAGGATACGCCGCCGCTCGTCGCTGCTGACGGCCGGCGAAGTGGTCATAGTGAGGAAGTACGCGGTCGCAGCCAGCAGCGCGGCGACGGTCACCACGGTGGACAGGTTCTCCGCCCGGAACAGTCCGGTGGCGACTCCAGCGCCCACAGCGGCGACGAAGACGAGGCCCACGATGACGACGAGCGGGCGGCGGTTCGGGGGTAGGGGGTTGTTGACGATCCGGGCACGCTCGGGCAGGTGCTTCATCGAAACGCGGTACTGGACCAACGCCGCCACCATGCCGATAGCTGCCAGCCCGAATCCGTAGTGGAAACCCAGTTCGTTCTGGGCGAGACCGGTCGTGAGCGGACCGACCACCGCACCGATGTTGATGGCCATGTAGAAGTAGGAGAAACCGGCATCCCGATAGCGCTCGTCGGGGTTCTGATCCAGAACGAAGCCGACGATCGAGGTGATGTTCGTCTTCAGCGCCCCGGTGCCGACAACGATGCACACCAGACCGATTCCCAGTCCAGCAAAGCCAGGAATGAAGGCGAGCACAAGGTGCCCGATGGTGATGACGATGGCGCCGGACAGCACCATGTGCTGCGGGCTGACGAGCCGATCGCCCAGCCAGGCCCCGAAGATCTGGGACAGGTACACGGCGCCCCCGTAGGCACCGACGATGCCCGCAGCGACGGCCGGGGCCATGGCAAGCCCGCCGTCCGCCAGCGCGTAGAGCAGGTAGAACGAGAGGATGCCCTGGAGGCCGTAGAAGGAGTAGCGCTCCCACAGTTCGGTGAGGGCCATGCTCCACAAGCCGCGTCCGAAAGGACGTCCGGGCGTACCGGCCGGTGCCTCATGGGGGTCGCGGCCGTTTGCCACGGTGGTCTGGTGCGGTGTCTTTCTCATTGGCTGAGTCCTTCCCAGTTGCAAGGCAAAAATGACGGGGGTCGTGGGAACTCCCACCGTTCGGCAAACGCCGATGAGCCGGTAGCTGGTGCGCACGCCGAGCCAGCGCAGCGGGCTTTCAGCGGCCGGAGTCGTGGTCATTCCACGGCCGCCGTGTCAGTGTGGTGACGCGTTTCGAGGCCCGGTCCAAGAGGATGATCCGAACGGCGAGGTAGCCGGCCGTCACACGGTGTCCGGCGAAACCGCAAGCGACGCCGATTCTGGTGCCCGGATCGAAGCTGATCCCGGCACACGAGTCCCGGATCGCACCGATGGCACCCCGCCTGCCGCGTTCGATGGCGAACTGTGGGTCGGGAACAGCCGGAGTCGTTCGCACATAGTGCGCTCGGTTCGGGCGCCTACAGGGTTGCTGCTTGGGCCGGTAAGGATCGGCGAGCTGACCAGACGACTTCGCGATGCGGACCGAAGCCGACGATCCGACCGCCGTTGATCACGATCGCGCGTCAACACCCGCGGATCCCGACTCCGTTGCTATCCGCCCGTTGGCAATCAGCAGAGCGTAATGCGCCGCTGCCGGGCGTTTTCCGCCCGGTAGACGTCCTGCCGAATCGACTGCTCCGGAGTCGCCAGGAAGAACAGTGAAGGTAGGCGATGCCCGAACACGCCACGTACACCGTGGCGCCGCAACGCCGCCGCCAAACTTTCGGCGACCGTGTTCCCCATCTTCACTCCTTCATCGAGCGTCACCGGCAGGTGCCGGAAAGTCCAACACGGGTAGCCACAAGTGGTCCAATAGACGTCTTTACCCAGCGCGATAAGCGCTCGTTATTACCATGCTCAGGCGCAATGGTGGAGCCGCTCCGGCGGGCAGTACAGCGACGGTCGCCCAGTCGTGCCTGTCACCGCCCGACCCGGCCCAGGCGCTCCCGGCACAACTCGATGAACCGGTCCACCGGCGCGTGCGCGGCGCCCGGACGCCACGCCACCACCAGCGTGCTGGTCGGGACGGGCTCGACGAACCGTCGCACCCGCACCCCAGGCGGGCACAGCTTCCCCGCCCGATGCTCGTCCAAAACGGCGATGCCGACACCGTTGGCGACCTCACGCAGGATGTGCTCGGCGTCGGGCTGTTCGAGCACCACCCGCTGGGGTCGGTCGCCCCAGATCTGCCGCCGGATCTCGTCGTGATACCCCGGCCCCTGCTCTCTGGGCCAGTGCACCAGCGGCAACTCGACCACGTCGTCGAACGACACGCGTTCCCGGGCCGCCAGCGGGTGGTTCTCAGGCATCGCCATCACCAGCTCCTCCGTCGCGACGACCAGCGACTCCACCTCCCGGTGGCGCACTGTCGATCGCACGAACGCCACGTCCACGGCGTCCGCTTCGAGCAGTTCCAAGTTCTGGCTCGTCCACGCGGTGGACAGCGACAGCCGGACCGCCGGATAGCACATCCGAAACCGTTCGACGAGCTCGTGCATGTTCAGGTCAGGACCGGAACGGGTGTAGGCCACCCGCAACACCCCCGTGGGCTGCTCCGCTGCCGCCCGCACCCGTTCAACACACAGGCCGACCTGGGCAAGGACCAGCTCGCCCTGCTCACGCAACACCTCACCTGCCGTGGTGAGAGTGATCGCCTTGGTTCCCCGGTGGATCAGCGGCGTCCCCAGTTCCTGCTCCAGAACCTTGATCTGCTGCGACAGACCCGGCTGCGAAATGTGCAGCTCCTCAGCCGCACGACCGAAATGGAGCACGCGCGCGAGCACCAAGAAGTACTCCAACCGCCGCATTTCCACCTGGCGAATGCTACACGGACACCATCCTTGAGCTCCCACGCAAGGGACAGATCTCGACGCCTGTCCCCCACAACACCAGCTAGTGATCGCACCATCGGCGTCAGACCTCGCCCGCATCCTGCTCCGTACTACTGGGTGAGTTTCTGGAGGCGGTGTTCGGCGATGCGAGCCGAGCGCCGCGAGGTAGCCCGCACCAGATCTCGGGCCTGATGCGGTGGTAACGGGCGATCCTGATGACCGCGGCCGTGTCACGACTGCGCAACCGGCACCACGCCGTCTGAGTCGCAGTCACCGGCGCCGCGCGCGAAAGTCATCGTGCGGCTCGCTGGCGGCTATACCCGCGGTTGAGCAGCGCAAACATCAACAAGCACCTCAGGATGCGCCACGGTGGCCGCAACGGAACTCCAGGGTTCTGCCCGCCGAACTGGCAGGGTTCGTCGGGCGGCAGAGCGAACTGCGGGAGATCAGGCGCGGTCTGTCGGCGTCACGGCTGGTGACCTTGACCGGTGTGGGCGGCGTGGGCAAGACCCGTCTGGCGGTACGTGCTGCCTGGGAGATGCGCAGAGCGTTTCCGGACGGTGTGTGCTTGGTCGAGCTGGCGGGTTTGGAAGACGATTGCCTCGTCGCACAGGCGGTCGTGACCTCACTGGGACTGCAGGACCAGTCCACCCGGTGGACCGCGGACACCCTGGCCCAACGGTTGGCAGCCCAGCGGATGCTGCTCGTGCTCGACAATTGCGAGCACCTGCTGGACGCCTGCTCAACTCATCACGACACTGGTAAACAACTCGGCCCTTATAAAGGTGTCTCCTCGCGCCGCCTGCGTCGGGAGTTTCCCGAGCACATCCGCAAATACCTGTGGGGCAGCCACTTCTGGTCCCCGTCCTACTTTGCGGGTGCCTGCGGCGGAGCACCGCTGGAGATCGTCAAGGAGTACATCACCCCCCAACCAGAAACACCCCAGTTAAAACGCTGAAGCTGGCCGAGGACACCCATCATCGATGGTTCGGGGCCACCCAGGCACAGATCGCGGACCGAATGCTATTGGAGCAGGACAATATTCGTGCCGCGCTGGAGTTCTGTCTTGCCACGTCAGGGCAATACCACGAGGGTTTGCGGATCGCCGATGCATGCCGCGACGTGTGAAGGGGCAACGGACTCGTCAGTGAAGGACGCCGCTGGTTCGAACGCCTCTTGGGCCACGACGACCAACCCAGCGTCGCCCGAGCTCGTGCGCTCGCCAGCGCCACCCTTCTCGCGTTGCTGCAGAACGACCTCACTGCAGGGACCCGCATGTTGCGCGAGAGCAAGCAATTAGCTGACGACCCCGGCCTCTGCTCGCCTCGGAGGCTCAGATCCCCGGCTAAGCTTGCGACAGCCAACCCAGCGCCGCCCCAAGCCCGGCTCGCCAGCGCCACCCATCTCGCAGTCCTGCAAAACCGCTGCCCCGGCGCATCGCTGCGCCTTGCTCGGCGCGGTGAACCAGTAGTAGTCCGCCCTGCCCAGGCTTTGTTTCTCGGCCTTGGCTTGCCGGGTTTTGCATGAACGAAAACACGCCAAGCCTTGACCAGGCTGCGCGTACTCCTTAACGTGTGTTCGCATCTTACGAAAGGTGTTCGTATATGTCAAACACATCGCGTACTTCGAGCACGGCGGCTACCGCGTTGCGCGTGCTGCGACTACTCGCCGACAACCCGGGCGGCATGGGTATCACCGAGGTCGCGCGAGCGCTGGAGATCGGGAAGAGCAAGGCCCATCTCCTGCTGGCCACGTTGCTGGAACAGGAGTTCGTTGAGCGCACCGCGGATAGCCGGTATCGGCTGGGCCTGACGGCGTTTGAGGTGGGGTCGGCCGTTCCGGACGCGGCGCGGTTCGGGGGTGATCTGATCGCGCCGATGCGTGCGCTTGCTGACTTGTGCGGGGAAGCCGTGTCGCTGGCGGTCCTGCGGAACCGTGACGCGATCATGATTCAGCGGTTCGAAACCAAGCACGTGCTTCGGGCCGAGATCGGTGTGGGCACGCGGATGCCGTTGATCAGCTGTGCTTCGGGGAAGTTCCTGCTCGCGCACATGACCGACGACCAGGTCGACAGCCTCTACCCCGGTGAGGTGCTGCCGCGTGTGTCCGCAAACAGCGTCCGCACCAAATCCTCACTCAAGGCTTTGTTCCCGGAGATTCACCGGAAGGGCTATGCCCTCAACGACGAGGAGTACGCAGAAGGGATTTCTGGCGTCGCCACCGGCGTCGCCGACGCAAGCGGACATTACGTGGCCGCGCTCAGCGTCGCCGGGCCCAGCAGCCGTTTCCGCACCGACCAGTGGATCGAGCCATTGGCGGAAGCGGCGCAGAAGATGACTGAACTGCTATCCAGCCGGCCCTGACCGGCTGAGGACACCGAGGTTGATAATCGCAATGGAGATCGTCGCTGGAATCGATGTGGGTGGCACGTTCACCGACGTGCTGCTGTATCACGCGGGAACCGGGGAACTCCGGCTCGCCAAGGTTTTTTCCACGCCGGGGCGGCACGCGGACGGCCTGCTCACCGGCCTGCGGCAGTTCGACGTGCCGCTTGCGGAACTCGACGCGGTCGTGCACGGCACAACGGTCGCGACCAACGCCGTGTTGGAGCGCAAGGGGTCGCGGACCGCGTTGGTCACCACGCGGGGCTTCCGCGATGTGCTGGAGCTGCGCAGGCGCGACCGGCCCACGACGTACGGTCTGACGGGCACGTATCGGCCACTGGTTCCGCGGAGCTTGTCGTTCGAGGTCGACGAACGCGTCGATGCGCAGGGGCGAGTGATCGAACCCCTGTCCCGAGAATCGGTGGAGGCCGTCGCCACGTCGCTACGCGGGTCCGGCGTGGAGAGTGTCGCGGTCTGCTTAATCAACAGTTACGTCAATGCCGACCACGAGCGGTCGCTCGCGGAGGAGTTGCGCCGGTTGCTGCCTGGCGTGGAGGTGACCGCATCGTACGAGGTGTGCCCGGAACTGGGCGAGTTCGAGCGGGCCACCACCACGGTGGCCAACGCCTTCGTCCGTGCGCCGATGTCGCGTTACCTCGGTGCGGTGCAGCAACGATTGGAGGATCAGGGGTTCGCCCGGGACGTGCAGGTGATGCAGTCCAACGGCGGGTTGATCCCGGCCCGCCGAGCTGGCGAGCTCGCTGTGCGCACGCTGCTGTCGGGTCCTGCCGCGGGCACGGTCGCCGCGGCGGCGTTCGGTGAGGCGGCCGGTCTGCCCGATGTCATCTCCTGCGACATGGGCGGCACGAGTTTCGACGTCGCGCTGATCCCCGGCGGCTGCCCAGCGGTGACCGCGGAGAGCGCCATCGACTACGGGATCCCGATCAAGGTCCCGATGATCGACATCACGACCATCGGCGCGGGCGGCGGTTCCATCGCGTCGGTCGACCGCGCCGGAATCCTCCAGGTGGGCCCCGAAAGCGCGGGCTCCGATCCAGGCCCTGCCTGTTACGGCCGGGGCGGAACACGCCCCACTGTCACCGACGCGAACATCGTGCTCGGCCGGATCGCGGCCGACCAGCGCCTGGGCACACAGGGCGGTTTCGTGCTCGACCGCGACGCCGCAGTCGAAGCCATCCGTTCGCACGTCGCCGAACCGCTCGGCCTCGACATGACCGCGGCTGCGCTCGCGATCATCCGCTTCGCCAACGAGAAGATGGCCAACGCGATCCGCATGGTGAGTGTCGACAAGGGACACGACCCGCGCGAGTTCGCGCTGGTGGGATTCGGCGGCGCGGGCCCCATGCACGTCGCTGAGCTGGCCAGTGCCGTCGGCGCCACGACCGTGCTGGTCCCTCCGCATCCCGGTGCGCTGTCGGCATACGGCTGTCTGATCGCCGACGTGAAGTACGACTACGTCACCGCCGTCGGCTCCGATGTCGCCGAGTGCACGGCCGGAGGCGTCGAACGTGTCCTTGCCGATCAGGCCGAGCTGGGACGCAAGACCCTGGAGGCCGACGGGTTCACCGAGCAGGACGTCGCGGTGGAGCACATCGCCGAGATGAGCTTCAGCAAGCAGCTCTATTCGATCCGCGTACCTCTCGGAGACGAGCGCGAGGCGTGGACCCCGGACAGGCTCACCGAGGAGTTCCATCGGCAGTACCTCGCGATCTACCACGGCCGCAATCCCTCGGGCACGATCCGCTTGATCAGCCTTCGCACGGTCGTGACCGGCAAGCGCCAGGCCGTCAAGCAGGTCATGGCTACCTCGACGGAGCACGCGCCAGCCCATGAACGGACCGTCGTCTTCGGCGATGGGACCCACACGGTTCCCGTACTACGACGGGAATCCTTGCTCCCGGGCCAGCATCTCCAGGGCCCCCTGGTCGTGGAGCAGAGCGACACAACGATCGTGCTTCCCCCAGCTACATCCGCGACCGTTCACGAAAACGGCAGCCTCATCGTCAAGGTGGCATCATGACTGAACTCGATCCGCTGTCCATCGCCGTTATCCGGGGCAGGCTCGAACAGATCGCGGACGAGATGGACACCGTGTTCGAACGGATGGCGTTCTCGCCGGTGATCTCCGACGCCTGGGACCGTGCCGACGGCATCTACTCTGCCATCGACGGCAGCATGATCGTCCAGGGCACGCGCGGGTTGCCGATCTTCGTCGGCACCATGCAGTACACGGTGGCGAGTGTGATCTCCGGTGCCGGCGAGGTCCGGCAGGGGGACACGTTCATCGTCAACGACCCGTTCGCGGGCGGCACGCACATCATGGACACGAAGATGGTGCGGCCGTTCTTCTACCAGGGCGAGCTGTTCGCATACCTGGCCAACACCGGGCACTGGCCGGATCTCGGCGGTCGGGTGCCGGGCGGATTCGGCGCGGCGGCCACCGATTGCTATCAGGAGGGCCTGCGCCTGCCGCCGGTGAAACTGTTCAGCGGCGACGAGCTGAACCCCGATATCGTCGCGATTCTGCAGACCAATTCCCGGCTGCCAGAGGACGTGCTCGGCGACATCGACGCGCAGTCGACGGCGTTGCGCGCGGGCGAGGCCCGGCTCACCGAACTGCTCGACGAGTACGGCCCCGAACTCGTGAGCGCGGTGATCGATTCCTTGCGCGAGCGGTCGGCTCAGCAGATGCGTTCGCACATCGCTGAGATCCCCGATGGCACCTACCACTTCGTCGAGGAGATGGACAACGACGGAATCACCGACGAGGTGCTGCGGGTTGATGCTCGGATCACCGTCGCAGGCGAGCAGTTGACCATCGACTTCAGTGGGTCTTCCGCGCCGTGCAAGGGGCCGATGAACTCGGTGCACGCCGCGACGGTGTCAAGCAGCATCGTCGCGATCAAGCACTTGTTCCCCGAGATCCCGATCAACTCGGGCATCTTCGAGCCGATCACCTTCGTCATCCCGGAGACCGTGTTCCTCAACGCCAAACCCCCGCGCCCGGTGGCAGGCTGCGCAGCCGAGACCAGCCAGCGCATCATCACCGCCGTCATGGGCGCGCTCGCCGAAGCCGCGCCAGACCGCGTCCCGGCCGGGTCGTCGGCCACCGTCAACAACCTTTCGATCGGCGGCGTGCGGGAGGACGGGACGCCCTTCGTGCTGTACGTGTTCCTCGGCGGCGGATACGGGGGCCACCCGGGCGGGGACGGGCTGTCCAACGGCTGCTCGTTGATGAGCATCGGTAGGGTGCAGTCGATCGAGACCCTCGAACAACGCTACCCCCTGCGTTTCCGGCAGTATTCGCTCCGCGACGGATCCGCGGGACACGGCAGGCAGCGCGGCGGATTCGGAGTCCATTTCGAGTTCGAATTCACCGCCAGCGAAGGGCAGGCCAGCCTTCTCGGAGACCAGGCCAAGACCGCCCCGGTCGGCCGTGCCGGCGGCGCGCCCGGGCAGACGTCCTCACCGTGGTTCCGGATCGGCGGCGCGCAAGTCACCCTGCCGATGATCAGCAAGGGGGAGAACGTCGCGCTGCGCACCGGGGACATCGTGTGCCTGCGCACCCCAGGCGGCGGTGGATATGGGCCTGCCGCCGAGCGCGAACCCGAAGCCATCGCCGCCGACATCGAACGTGGCTATCTCGATCACGAGACGGCCACCCGGATCTACGTGCAGACCGCGTAGCCAGCCCTCACCGACTCCCCACTGGAGTAAAGCCATGTCCGAAACAACCGCAGGATCGGAGACTCCGATCCGCCGGGCCATCCTGGGCAGTCTCGTCGGGACCTCACTGGAGTGGTATGACTTCTTCCTCTACGGCTCCGCCGCGGCACTCGTGTTCAACGAAGTCTTCTTTCCCACCTTCGACCCCCTAACCGGCACCCTCCTGTCGTTCCTGACCTTCGCGACCGGTTTCCTCGCCCGACCCATCGGCGGCATCCTCGCCGGCAACTACGGCGACCGATTCGGCCGCAAGAAAGTCCTGTTGTTCACGGTTTCGCTGATGGGCGGTTCGACCGTCGCGATCGGGCTGATCCCGAGTTATGCGACCATAGGTGTTGCCGGGCCCATCCTGCTGATCGTCGTCCGGCTCGCGCAAGGATTCGCACTCGGCGGCGAGTGGGCCGGTGGCGCGCTAATGATCGCCGAACGGGCCCCTTCCACGCGCCGCGGCTACCTGACCAGTTTCGTCCAAGTCGGCGTCCCGATCGGCACGCTGCTCAGTACCGCCATGCTGTACCTGATGTCAGGCACCCTCTCGCGCGACGCCTTCGTTCAATGGGGCTGGCGGATACCATTCCTGATGTCTATTGTGGTCGTTCTGATCGGCATCTACATCCGGCGCAAGGTTGGCGAATCGCCAGCGTTCACCGAACTCGACGCGGAGACACGCACCACCGGGCACGCCCCGATCCTGAACCTGCTGAAAACCCAGCCGCTGGACGTGCTGCGAGTGATCGGTATCCGCGCCGGCGCAGACATCGTCTACTACCTGCTGGTGACGTTCCTCCTCACCTACGTCACGACCACCCTCGGCCTGCCCCGCAGCGTCGGCCTGCTGGCAACGCTGATCGGCGCGGGCATGCAGCTATTCACCTATCCCGCGTTCGCCGCACTCAGCGACCGCTACGGCCGCAAGAGTCTGACGATCTTCGGCGCTGCCGGGGCGCTCGTATGGATGGTCGCGTTCTTCCCGCTCGTTGACACCAAGAGCACGGGCCTGATCGTGCTCGCCGTGCTCGGCGGCCTGTTCTTCCACTCAGCGATGTACGGGGTGCAGGCGTCGTGGATCTGTGAGCTCTTCGATACCCGGCATCGCTACAGCGGTGCGTCTCTGGGCTACCAGCTCTCCGGCATCGTCGGGGGCAGCCTCGCCCCGACCATCGCGGTGGCCCTCCTGCAGGCGTCGAACTCGACCACTCCCGTCGTGGTCTACGCATGCGCAGCGCTTGCTCTGGTGCTCGTGGCCGCGTCGCTGACGCGGGAGACCCGAGGAGGAGACCTGCACGATCCAGGTGCCGTGGCGAAAGTAAGGAGTGCGTTGTGAGTATCGCGGATCGGGCTAGGCAGGTGTTGCCGGGCGGCACCACCCGAACGACGGTGTTCGTCCCTCCCCACCCGCCGTACGCCGCACACGGCGAGGGCGCGATCGTCACCGACCACCGTGGTCATCAGGTCATCGACTGCAACAACAACTACACGTCGCTCATCCACGGGCATGCCCACCCGGATGTACTTCAGGCCGCGACCGAAGCCGCTCGGTCCGGCACCGCGTTCGGCCTGCCGACGGCATCCGAGGTCACGCTCGCCGAGCATTTGCGCGAACGTACCGGCATCGAGCAGTGGCGGTTCTGCAATTCAGGCACCGAAGCGGTGCTCATGCTCCTGCGCGCGGCCCGTGCGCACACCGGCCGCGACCTCATCGTGCGGTTCGAAGGCAGCTACCACGGCACCGGCGATGCGGTCGTCTCGCCGGGGGCGCCGGGGGTTGCGCGTTCGGTCTCCGACTCGGTGCTCGTCCTACCGCAGAATGACCTCGAGGCGTTGACCGCAGCGATGCGGAGACACGGTGACCGGATCGCGGCGGTACTCATCGACCTCATGCCCAACCGTGCCGGACTCAACCGTGCCGACTACGACTACGTCGCCAAACTCCGTGCTCTCACAAGACAGTACGGTGCGCTGCTGGCGGTCGATGAGGTCATAACGTTCCGCCTGAGCGAGGGAGGACTGCATCAGGAGTACGGCCTGCAGCCGGATCTCGTATCTGTGGGCAAGGTCATCGGCGGCGGATTCCCCGTCGGGGCGATCGGGGGAAGCGCCGAGGTACTCTCGCCGTTCGTCCCGCAAACACCGGGAGCCGTGTCCTGGGGCGGAACCTTCAGCGCCAACCCAGTCACGATGGCCGCGGGAATCACCGCGCTCCGCCTCTTCGATTCCCAGAAGATCGCGGAGCTGAACGGACGTGGTGACGAGTTGCGGTCACGGCTTCACGATGCCGGTGTCGCGGTGCACGGCTCGGGCTCGTTGCTCCGGTTGATAGCACCGGACCCCACCGAACTGTGGTGGAGCCTGTACCGGCGAGGCGTGCTCTGCGGCACCAACGGATTGCTCGCACTCTCCACGGCAATGACACCCACCCACATAGAACGGGTCGGCCAGGCGGTCATCGACGCAATCGACCCGAAAGACACCGCCCAGCAGTCTCAATGAACTCCGAGCACCCGCAGGCAGGATGACGCGGGGGACGCGTATCGCGTCCAACTCCGTCTCCTGTCCTTGCTCGGAAGGTTAACGGCGAGCTGCCGACAGGTTCCAGCCGCAGCGAACTCGCCTGGGGCCCGGCCCCAGGATGCCGAGGTATCCTGGGGCCGGGCGCCAGCCTCGTCGTGGGAAAGTGCCAACGAGCCGCCTCTGCGATCGGCGACGGTCTGCTGGCACAGTCATCGCCAGCGGATCACATATCGGGCTCGCGGAACTGTGCGTGAGGCTCTTCGCGCTCGCCACCGTCACCGTTTCCGTCTCGACCGCCTGCTCCCTCAGGACGCGAAACCGCGCCATTCAAGGCGCGTCGCACGCCCTGACCCGCCAAACAACCTCAGGTCAGGGCGATTCCTCTCGGGGAATGCGACCAACATCCGGTTAGCGCGTTCCACGCGCCGCTCGTTGATGGAAGCGTCGACCATCCCGCCAGCCCAGTGCGACAGAAGTTCACACAACCAACTGATCACACCCCGACCATGATCACCGAGAAACTGGCGGCATCATCAAGCAACCAACAAGTTGATCACGAACCAGCGACAGAGTTTTTCACTTGCAAGACCCACGCGACGGCGGATTTATTGCCGCGCTGCCAGCCGACTTCGTCTCGATCTCGCCCGCTGGTCAAGGACGTGTTTTACAAGCGGCGACAGCCGCTTGCGGTGTGGGACTCAACTGGCACCGCCGCGGGTTCTCAGGGGTCCTTCTCGCGAGGACAGCCCCGACGCGGTGAATTGGCATTCATGATGTCGGGGATCCCGCAGCGAGAAGGCCTCTGAGATTCCGCTACCCGCACCGCTACGCAAACCACTTTCGAAACAGGCCTTTGGCCCGGGGCTGTCGCGCGGGGATGGTGGGGCGTCGTGCGAAGTGTGTGAGGGATAGCAGGAGGAGAACGGTGGCGGGGATCGCACCAGCGAGCGTTAGGCCTATTCGGGGGCCAAGGTGCTGGTTGACGGCGCCAAGCAACGGTCCGCCGAGGGCGCCGGTGCCCATGAACACGAGAAGGTAGACGCCCACCACCCTGCCGCGAAGCGCACTCCCGGCGGCAAGTTGCACGGTGGCGTTGACCGCGGTGAACAACTGCTGGGTGACCATGCCGACCGCGGCGAGGGCGCACGCGAGGCTCCACAGCGTCGGCATGGCGGCGGCGACCAGGTACAGGCCGGCCAACGCACACCCGGTCCAGGTCAGTCCACGCAGGGTGGTGCGGGTGCGGCCCGCGGCGATCAACGCGCCCAGCACGGAGCCGAGCGCGACGGTGGAGGTCAGCAGCGCGTAGCCGGCGGGTCCACTGTGGACGGTGCGGGCGTAGGCGGCCAAGGTGCCGGGCAGGTTGAGCGAGAACATGCTGAACGCGCCGACCAGCACGATGGGCCGCCAGATCTCCGGTCGCCGTGCCAGCGCGCGCAGACCGCCTGGGGCGGGTGCGGCAGCACTCGTCGCTGGCGGTGAGTGCGTGAGCTGGCCGGGGTCGATGCGGGCGAAAGCAACGAGCGCGGCAGCGTAGGAGGCGGCGTTGAGGGCGAAAGCCCAGCCCGGGCCGACGACGCTGATCAACACGCCGGACACCGCCGGGCCGGCAAGGGCACCGAGTTGCCACACCGAGGAGTTGAGGCTAACCGCGCTGTGAAGCTGGCCGTACCCGACCAGGTCCAGAACAAACGCTTGCCGCACAGGCTGATCGATCGCGGCGATAGTGCCGACTCCGGCCGCCAGAAACTGGATCTGCCAAGCGGTGATCTGGTGGGTGAGAGTGAGCCCGGCGAGCAGCGCGGCCAGGATGGCGGCCGCAGCTTGGGTCATTTGCAACACGCGGCGCTTCGGGAAGCGGTCCGCGATCCACCCGCCTGCCAGCCCGACGACCAGCATCGGCGCCCATTGCAGACCAGCAGTGACGCCGACGGCGGTGGCGCTCCCGGTGAGGCTGAGGACCAGCCAGTCCTGGGCGATGCGCTGCACCCAAAGCCCCGTAGTCGCCACCGCCTGGCCAATAAGAAACAGACGGAAGTTCCGGGAGCCCAGCGCGGCAAACCTGGCACTCCGCGGGGTAGGCGGTCTCGACCGGGTGGGGAAATGCTCGCGTCTGTGGGCCGCCCTAGTCACGGCGAAACGTCTCCTTCGTTGGCCGGATCTGCCTCTCCATCATTGGGTGCCCATACCAATTTAGAAAGAAAATTGGTACAATAGTTCTCATTACGAATCGCGATGAATCGCCGAAACATTTGGGGTAGTGGTGTTTCCTCCGGAGCAGGTGCGGACGTTCCTGGCGGTGGCGCAGTCGTTGAGCTTCACGCAGGCCGCGGCGGCGCTGGGTCTCGGGCAGCCCACGGTCAGCCAGCACATCCGCAAACTCGAGCAGACAGTGGGCCGGCCGCTGCTGGTCCGGGACACCCGCCGCGTGACCTTGACCGTCGACGGGGAGGCGATGGTCGGCTTCGCCCGCTCCATCCTCGCCGCAAACGCCCAGGCGACGGACTACTTCACTGGCGCCGGGGTGCGGGGCCGGTTGCGCTTCGGAGTGACCGACGATCTCGCCTTGACCCAGGTGCCCCGGATCCTGCGGGACTTCCGGCACCTCAACCCCGGTGTCACTCTCGACCTCACCGTGTCCCAAAGTGTGCAGCTGCAACGCCGGGTGGAATCCGGCCACGTCGACGTCGCCTTCCTCAAAACTGCCGCCGGAGACGGGCGCGGTCGGCTGGTGCGCCGGGACCGGCTGGTCTGGGCAGCCGCCGAGGGCACCGGCCTACGATGGGACGAACAACGACCAGTACCACTGATCGTCTACCAGGCCCCCAGCCCAAGCCGGGCACTGGCCGTGCAAGCCTTGGAACAGGCTGGCATCAAACACCGCGTGGCCTGCACCGCGCGCGGAATCAACGCCGTACTCGCCGCCACCCGCGCCGGCCTCGGCGTCGCGATCTTCCCCCGCAGCCTGCTGCCCGCCGACCTAGCCGAGCTACCCCACAGCACCGGACTACCCGAACTCGGCGAACTCGACCTGGTCCTCCTGACCAATCCCCACGCCCCCGCCGAACCCGTAGAGGCACTCACCACAGCCATCCTCGCCCACAGCAACCCCATCCGCCCCATCCAAGACACCCGCCACTGGCCAACCACCCCCACAGGACCAGGCATCCCCGGAACGCGTCCATAAATGGAGAGCTGAGGCCGTGCCTTTTAACCAGTGGCCAAGAGGGCGACCACGCTGCACCACGCTGCCATAAGCACGGTGCAGCGCACTACGCTGAGCGACTGTCTAGTATCCAACGCACGATTTGTGTTCGGGACGTGAAATTGAGTTTCACGAGTATGTGTTCGACGTGGGCTTCAGCGGTACGCGGCGCGACGACCAGTCGTGCAGCGATGTCCTTGTTGCTCAGGCCTTCGGCGATGAGTTCGGCGACTTGGACCTCTCGGCGGGTCAGCGGCGATGGCCTATCCGTACTCTTCTGCGACGGAGCGGCCGATAATGCGGATTGTGATTTCGTAAGCGCGAGATCCAATGCTTGCTCGTAGGTGAGGTGTTGACCTTCGCGGAAGGATTCGTCGAATCCCGGTTCGCCGAGCGACTTGCGGAGTTGAGCCTCGGCCAGATTGTGGGAAGAGATCAAAATACCCAAATCTGGGAGCGATACCCCGGTGCGTCGCCAGAGGGTATGTGCGGCACCGAGCAGCAGGGCGGCCCGCGGGCCGGGTTGAGTCGCGGACGTGACCCAGGCAAGTACTTCCATAACCCAGGGCGTCCCCCAGCGGTCCTTGAGGTTATGACAGTGCTGCATCGCTTCGCTGATCAAAGCCGTGGCGCGAGTGAGGTTACCCAGGCGGAACTGGGCGACACACGCCGTCCACAACGCAAATTCCAGGAAGAATTCGGCCCCTGAATCGCGAGTCATGACGAGAAGTTCCTCGCTGAGGGGTTCGGCGGAGGCGTCGTCGGTCAGGGCGGCGCCCATGGCCCAGTTGAGCAATGCGAGCCAGGCTTGAACGGTGTCATGGTGGGCACGGTGTCCTTCGGTGGCTTGCCGCAGCAACGGAGCCGCCTGGGCGAAGTCTCCCTTCTGCCACAGCGCGATCATTCCGGACAGGTATACCGCGCCCGTGAGAATGGAATCCTCATCCAACTGTTCCGCCAAGTTGTGGTAGTCCCGTAGCAACCGCGGCGCGTCGGGGTCTCCTTGCAGACATGCCAGGTGGGTGGCGGCCCACATCGCCCAGGCTCGGGTCAAACCAGGTTGTTGGACACGCTCCAACGCCCGCTCGATCCAATAGCGGCCCTCGCCCGGAAGCCCGATGACGAACCAGAAAAAAAGCGTTTGCTTGAGGATACGCAACGCCGCCGTGACTTCATGAGGTTCGGCCACGCAGAATTCCAACGCTGCGCGCAAGTTGGCTTGCTCGGTGACCAGCTGAATGAGCCAACGCCCTTGGCGCGGGCCGAACAACTCGGCGTCGGCCTGGGCCGCCAGGCCTTGGACCCAGTCGCGGTGCCGGCGACGCAGCATCGTCTCCTGGCCGCTCTCGGCCAGTCGTTGCATGCCGTACTCGCGAATGGTGTCGAGCATCCGGTACCTGGTCTGCGAACCGTGTTCTTCACGGAAAAGGATCGACTTGTCGAGAAGCGCGTTGATCAGCTTGAGCACCTCATATCGGTCGGCCTCCTCTTCGTGGCAGACCGCCTCGGCGCCGCCCAGATCGCATCCCCCGGCGAAGACCGACAAGCGCGCCCACAATGCCTGCTCCCGCGGTGAGCACAGGTCGAAGCTCCAGTCGATGGCCGCCCTCAGCGTCTGCTGCCGAGCGGGGAAACCCTGGCGCCAACTCGTCACCAGACCGAAACGGTCTTCCAGCCGTGATGCCAACTGTCGTACGGTTAACCCCAGTAGCTGCGTCACCGCCAACTCGATAGCCAACGGAATTCCATCCAGCCGGCGACATATCTCGACGACCGCAGCGTTGTTGTCGGCACTGATCGCAAAATCTGGTGCCGTAACTGCTGCACGATCCGCGAACAGCCGCACAGCCTCACAGTCTGCGATCTCCTGCTCTGACGTGACCGCAGGGTCTGGTACCGACAACGGCGGGACGACAACCACGTGTTCGCCGGCAACGTCGAGAACGCCGCGGCACGTTACCAGGATCTTCACGCCTGAGGCTCTGCGCAACACCGCGCTGACCAGGTTCGCGCACGGCGACAGGAGATGCTCACAGGTGTCCAGGATCAGCAGCAGTTGCTTGTCGGCCAGGTAGTCCACCAGTGATTCCAACGGCGGCCGACTTGACCGTTCGGTCAATCCGACCGCGCTGGCCACCGTCGAGGCCAGCAGCTCCCCGTCCGCGAGACCGGACAGCTCCACGAACCACAACCCGTCGGGAAAGGCCCGGCGGCGCTCGTGGGCAATGCGCAACGCCAACCGCGTTTTCCCTACTCCACCCGCACCCGTCAACGTCACCAACCGCGCATCAGCGAGTGCCCGCTTTACTACGGCGAGTTCCCGGCGGCGGCCTACGAAACTCGTCAACTCGGCTGGAATTACACCGACTAGCATCACGCACCCCTCGCCATGAACGCTAGCACCACCGGGAAACGCCGGCACTGTACCACTTCAACTCAAAGATCCGAAATCCCGATTTCCAGATTAGCATTGTTCGCATTCACCTGCCTTGCGGTGCGTGTCATTTGGCGATTGTGGCGTGACATCTGGTGATGGTGTTAAGCCGGTGTCGGGTTGGCCGGAGTCGACCCTCACGACTAAACCGCCGACTTATACGTCGTGAGCAGGTCGCGGGGTCTTCAGGCCATAGCATTCCGCAGGACGGTGAGTGGAGTGACTCGTGAGCCGCCCGCCGCTTCCGGAGCTCGCCCTCCCGAAGTGTACGGGGCTGAAAGTCGGCGTGCCGACCGCGGTTGCCACCCATGCAGACCGAACCAGAGGACGACAGACTTGGTCATCATCGGTTTCCACCCACACAAGCGCACTCACACAGCGACGGGCCGCAGCTGCCATACGCCCTGCCGTCACGGAGGTCCGCACCCGCACCATTCACATCCTCGGCGTCACCGCCCACACCACCACCGCCTGCCCACTCAACACGCCCGGCAGGTGCCGACCGCTCGGTGTGGTGGGGACGTGGAACTCCCACCAGTAGTCCGGTGGGCCGCACCTGAGGCAACGGTCGTCGAACGAGGCTACATCGGGCTGGCCCCGGACCGGTTCTGGAGGACTTTCTTCCGCACCACGTAGCCGGCGAGCACGACGGCCACGCTGGCCAGACTGGTGAAGAACTGCCCGGACAGCCCGGGCTGAGCAGCCATCATGCCGAGTACCACCACAATGGACAGGATGACCGCGATGGTCAGCCACGGGAAGAGCCACATCTTCAGGGACAGCTCCCGCCCTTCGCGCTGCATCCGGCGCCGTAGCCGGAGCTGGGCGAAGCCGACAAGCAGGTAGATCAGCAGCATGATGGCACCCGACGCGTTCACGAGGAAGGCGAACAGACCGTCCGGGGAGAAAACCGCCGCCCCGATGGCGACGTAGCCAACCGCACCTCCCGCGAGCACGGCCCTCGTGGGAACGCGGGTGTGGCTCAGCCGGGAGAAAGACCTCGGGGCGTCTCCGTGCGTCGACAAGCTGAACAGCACTCGCGAGGAGACGTAGACCGCCGAGTTCAGGCAGCTGAGCACGGCCACGACGACGATGATGTTCATCATCTCGCCCGAAGCGGGGATGTGCATGCGGTCCAGCACCGCGACGAACGGCGACGTGCCCGGGACGATTTCCCGCCACGGCACAACGCACACGATCAGGAACACCGAACCGACGTAGAAGGTGAGCACGCGCGCGATCACCGAGCGCGTCATCTTCGCCACGCTCCGGGCCGGCTCGCTTGACTCCGCCGCGGCGATCGTAGCGATCTCGGCTCCGCAGATGGCGAAGATGACCGTCGGGATCCCCGCCAGAACGGCGGTCAGTCCGTTCGGCATGAACCCGCCGTCGTTGACGAGGTTGACCGTTGTCGGGCCGGTACCGGAAGTCCACCCTAACGCGTAGGACGCGGCCACCGCCATGAAGACGATGATCGCACCGACCTTGATCGACGCGAACCAGAACTCCGTCTCCCCGTATGACTTGACCGCGATCAGGTTGACCGCCGTCATGGTGATCACGAGGGCGAGCGCGAGCGCCCACATGGGCACGGGAATCCAGCGTTGCAGCAGTTCGGCGCCTGCCACGGCCTCGACGGCGACGACTATGACGAAGAAGTACCAGTACAACCAGCCCGCCGTGAACCCGCTGAGGTTGCCGAGGCTGGTGCGTACGTACTCGGTGAAGGTGCCGACGTCGGGCAGTGCGACCGCCATCTCGCCGATCATGCGCATGACGAGCAGGACGATGAGACCGGCGAGCGCGTAGGTGACGGTCGCGGCAGGCCCGATGTTGGCGATGGCCGCGCTGCTTCCGACGAACAGGCCGGCTCCGATGATCCCGCCAAGGGAGATCATGGTGACGTGCCGCTGCCGCAAGGCGTTGCCGAGGCGAGGTTTCTCCTGAGTTTCTGCTTTGTGCTGCGCGGTGTTCTCGAGCATCATGCCCTCCAGGATTCCCGACCGGTCCAATGGAATCGCGTCATCCGCTCATCGTTCACGTTCCCTGAAAGGTAGTCACTGGACATCGTGTCCGGCTTCGGCGGAACAGAACTCCGTCATGTCGGTCTCGCCGTCGTCCGTCCACACCATCAGCGACAGCAGCAGTTCTGCTCTGACATGTGCGGAATCGATATCTATGCCGAGGAGATCACGGATCTGTTCCATTCGACCCCGAAGGGTGTGCCGGTGTACACCGAGCACAGTGGACGCCACATTCCATTGCCCACTGTGTTCCAGGTACGCGCGCAGGGAGGTCACGAGAGCGGTGCCGTTCTCGCGGTCGAAGGCCGACAGACGGCCGAGCCGCTCGCGCGCCAGCTCTGCGAGGGCCTCCCGGGTCCGTGAGTCGAACACCAAGGCGTGTCCGGCCAGTTCGCCGAAACACACCAGTGGTGCGCGTCGTGCTCGTGCGGTACGGGCCGCGGTGAGCGCCTGGTGCAACGCACCCGGCACGTGTTCAGGCGTCACCGGCTCGGATAATCCGCCGTACGCGGAACGAGACCTCCGCACCAACGCGGCAGTCAGAGTCCTCGCCAGGTCGAGCCCGGTCCCGGGCAGCAGAACCACCAGCTGCTCGTCCCGCTCAACCGCGACGGTCGGCAGCTCCTCGCCGTCGAGCAGGTCGTCTGCCTCGTCGAGCATCAACCCCAGATCGGCTCCGCCGCAAGCCAGGACTCTCAGCTCTGTCCCGGTGAGACCGACGTCGCGCAGGTGTTCCTCAAACCGCCATGGCGACACCGACCGCGCGAGGCCGAGGCCGAAGATGGTCCTGTTCAACCGGTTCTGCGCCGCCCGCAACCCCCGCGGCTTGACGCGATCCAGGACGATCAGGGAGACGGCCTGCGAGATCAGCGTGTGATCGGCCGGTCTCAGGCTTGACGGCCGGGCCAGCACGAGCCACCCGTGCGGCCTTCCGCCGACCCACACCGGTTGGGCAATGGTGGTCCCGTTCTTGTCCATGGCGGTGAACGTCATGGTCGAGTCCAGGTCTCCTTCCGGCAAAGAGAACGACAGGTCCTGGGCGTCCGCTGATGAGGCCGCGAGTACCGAGCCGTCGCTGCTTCGCAGGAGTACCTGTGCCTCAAGGGCTATCGCGAGCTCGTGCACCACGGACTCCGGCCCTTGCCGCACCGCGGCACGGGTCATGCTCGACTGCACGCGGGAGTTCCGGACGAGGTCGCCGTGGCGCTCTTCCGCATACCGGTCGACCACCACTCTGATGACGTCGCGGAAAGGCGTGGACAGCGGCACCTCGACCAGCGGAAGGCGGAGCTCCTCCGCGGCACCGACGACCGCGTCGGGAATGTCCTGATAAGACAGTCCGACCCCGAAGCCAAGCGCCGCGCTGCCAGCCTCGGCGAGCCCGCGAACGTAGTTCCGTTGCGCGGACTGCTGGGCAGGCAGGCCGAGTCCCGTGGTCAGGACGAGCTCACCACCGGCCAGCCACGGCGAGGGGTCGGCGAGGTCGATGGCGTGGACCCAGGAGAAAGCTCGGTCCAGCTGGTCGGCGCCCGCACGAACCCGGAGGCCGAGTTCCGGGCGCCCGACCAGCCACCGCAGCGGCACCTGCATGCAGTCACCTCCGGGGTCCGGGCCGCCGTCAGCGCGCGGCCAGCCGCCACGACTCGCCGGCGAGCTGCAGCGTGATGTGCCCGTCTGCCGTCACTCCCTCGAGGACCTGCTCGTCCAGCATCGCGTGCATGGCGAGGCCGTCGGAGAGCGCGACGAGCTCAGCGGCGAGCTTCGTCGTGTCGGCGTCCGCGGGCACCTGGCCCGCCTCTTGGCATTCGGCCACCACTCGGCGCACGACTCGCCTCCAGTTGGCCAGGTAGTCGACGATCTCTTCGCGCGCCGCGGGGTTCCCGGCCGCCTCTGCATAGAAGACGAGGAAGATCCGTGTCATCGCGATCCTCCGGTCGTCGAGCGGGAGCACGCTCTCGATCAGTTGACCGAGCCGTTCCAGGGGTGTGAGCGAGGCGTCGTGCCGCAGCTGTTTGAACATGCGCCCCTGCGTCTCGGCCGCCCGACGCAGCGCGCCGACCAGGAGGTCGTGATGGGAGCTGAAGTAGTGGTTGACGACGCCGGTGGACCATCCGGCCGCCTCGGCCACCGCGCGCAGCGTCAACGCCTTGATGCCGTCCTTGGCGATGATGTCCAGGGCGGCGTCGGCCAGCTCCGCTCGGCGCTGGTCATGATCGACGATCTTGGGCACGCATCCCCCTCCAGTGGCTTTTAAGTCGATCGCAACATATACGACCTCGCGAAGAGGTGGGTTGCGGCCGGGTATTTCAGGCGTGCTATTGACACAAAAGCGAGGCTCATGCGAAGTTAATTTATATCGCTTGACCAATATAAACAAGAGAGGTCACCGTGTCCATCCGTGCGCTCGGCGTTCATCGCACCCGGGTACCGCTCCGCTGGCGAGACCTTGATCATCAGGGGCACGTCTACCACGGCACCGTGCTGACTCTGCTGGACGAGGCGCGCACCCGATGGCTGCGTACCGCGATCGGGGTCGAGCATCCCGACGCCTACGTCGTCGCGCGGATCGAGATCGACTACCAGCAGGAGATCCTGATGGACCACGACGCCGCCGAGATCTCGATCGGCATCAGCCGCCTCGGCCACAGCAGCATCCGCACCGCCGAGTCACTGATCCTGCCGGGCGGCGAGCAGGCCGCCCGAGCGGAGGTGGTCGTGGTGATGTGGGACCAGAAGGCGCATTGCTCTCGAGCCCTCACCGCCGACGAGCGCGCCAGGGCCGAGGCGGTGGCCCGTGCGTGACGCGATGATCGTCGCGGCCGCGAGGACTCCGATCGGCCGCATGACCAAGGGCTCCTTGGCACGGGAGCGCCCCGACGACCTCGTCGCGCAGGTCATCCAGCACGTGCTCCGCGCGGTTCCACAGCTCGACCCCTCCGACGTCGACGACCTGCTGCTCGGCTGCGGGTCGCCCGGCGGGGAGCAGGGCTTCAACATGGCCAGGGTCGTGGCGGTCCTGCTCGGTCTGGACAAGGTGCCCGGGTGCACGGTCACCCGGTACTGCGCGTCGAGCCTGCAGACGACCCGCATGGCCATGCATGCCATCCGGGCGGGCGAGGGCGACGTCTTCCTCTCCGCCGGAGTCGAGAGCTGCAGCTCGTACGCCAAGGGCGAGGCCGACTCGCTCCCGGGGACCATGAACCCGTTGTTCGACGAGGCGCGCGAGCGCTCAGCGGCCGCCGCCGAAGCCACCCCCGAAGGCTGGGAGGATCCCCGCGACCACGGCTTGCTTCCCGACGTGTACATCGACATGGGCCAGACCGCGGAGAACGTCGCCGCGCTGCGCGACGTCACGCGCGCCGATATGGACGCCTATGCCCTGTTGTCCCAGCAGCGCACGGCGGCCGCTGTGGACAGTGGCTTCTGGGCCAGGGATCTCGTCCCGTACCGCCGCGCCGACGGCACTGTCGTGGACCGGGACGACTGCCCGCGCCCGGACACCACACTCGACGCGCTTGCCGATCTGCGTCCGGTGTTCCGTCCCGGTGGACGGTCGACTGCGGGCAACAGCTGCCCGCTCAACGACGGCGCGGCGGCGCTTCTCGTGATGAGCGACAGCAAGGCGCGCGACCTGGGAGTGACACCGCTGGCAAGGATCGTCGCCACCTCCGTGTCAGCCCTGTCGCCCGAGATCATGGGGCTCGGTCCCGTCGAAGCCACCCACCGGGTCCTGGAAACCGCGGGGATGTCGCTCGGCGACATCGACCTGTTCGAGCTCAACGAGGCCTTCGCGGCGCAGGTACTGCCCTGCCAGGACCAGCTCGGCATCCCCATCGACCGGCTCAATGTCCACGGTGGAGCCATCGCGATCGGGCATCCGTTCGGCGCCACTGGCGCCCGCACCTCGTCCACTGTGATCAACGCCCTGTCCGTGCGGGACAAGGAGATCGGCCTGCAGACCATGTGTGTGGGTGGCGGCCAGGGCATGGCCATGATTCTGGAAAGGCTGTCATGACCACGAAGGGGCACGAAGCGGAGCCGCGCTACTTCTCCTCGCTGCGGCTCGGCGAGAAGCACGTGTCGGCGGGCAGGACCGTGACCGAGGCCGACGTCGTCCTCTTCGCGGGGCTGTCCGGTGACTTCAACTCGCTGCACACCGACGATGAATGGGTCAGGGCGAACACCGAGTACCGTGGCCGGATCGCGCACGGCCTGCTCGTGCTCGCGATGTCGAGCGGGTTGCGCACGCCCGGACTCGACCAGCTACACGTCCTCGGTTTCCTCAACACGGAGCGCGCGATGGTCGCACCGACCTACCCGGGAGACACCCTGTACGTCACGCAGATGATCACCGCGCTGCGGCCGAGCCGCTCCAGGCCAGGGGCGGGCATCGTCACGATCGAGGTCGAGACAGCCACCCAGGACGGCACCGTCGTCCAGCGCGGCACGGATGTCCTTCTCGTCGGAGGCAAGGATGAAAGCTGAGCAAGCACACGTGCATGCGGACCGCAGATATCTCGTCACGGGTGGCGGTTCCGGCATCGGTCGCGCGACCGTGCTGACCCTCGCCGCGCGCGGCGCCAGGGTGGCGGTGGCCGACATCGACACCGACGCGGCGCACCAGGTCGCGAAGGAGGCCGGGACAAACGCGCTGCCGGTAACCCTGGACGTCGGCGACCGGGCATCGTGGACATCCGCCGCGGCCACCGTCGAGGATCAGCTGGGCGGACTCGACGGCCTGGTGAACAACGCGGGCATCACACGTGACCGCTCGATGGCCCGGATGTCCGACGAGGAATGGGGCCAGGTGCTCGACGTCCACCTGCGCGGCGCCTGGCTGGGCTGCCAGGTCATGGCTCCGCTCGTCACCGCGGCGGACTGCGGCGCGATCGTCAACCTGTCCTCTTCCGGCCGGTACGGCACCTTCGGCCAGACCAACTACTCCGCCGCGAAGGCCGGGGTCGTCGGCCTCACCAGGACGGTCGCGGTCGAGCTCGCCTCACGCGGGGTCCGGTGCAACGCGGTCGCCCCCGGCGCCGTGGACACACCGATGATCGGCACGGTGCCTGACTCGGTCCGGCAAAAGTGGCTGGACACCATCACCCTCGGCAGGCTCGCGGCGCCAGGCGAGATCGCGAACGTCATCGCGTTCCTCCTCTCCTCCGAGGCGTCCTACATCACCGCGCAAGTGATCGACGTGACCGGGGGCGAGCTACACCTATGAGGGCTCAGCTGCTCGACGGCGTGGAACTCGGCCGCATCAGCCCGGTCGCCGACCTCATCGACGCCGAGGCCACCAGGCCCGAGGCCACTCTGCTGCACTGGCCAGGAAGATCCTGGACGGTACGGGAGTTCGCCAGCGCGGCACGCCGTTGCGCCGCTGAGCTGCGCGACCTTGGCATCCAGACCGATGATCGGGTCGCGGTCCTCAGCGGAAACTCGGCATGGCGGCTCGCGTGGCAGTTCGGCATCTGGTGGATCGGCGCCGTCGAGGTCTCGGTCAACTCCGAGCTCAAGGGCGACTTGCTGGACTTCGTGCTGGCCGACTGCGACCCCGCGCTGCTCGTGGCTGAGCGTGAGTTCACTGGCTGCCTGCACACCGCGCTCACGGTGCCACGACGACTTCTCGACGACGCCCCACCACCGGAGATCGACGCCGCGACCGCACGCGAGCTCGACGCCGTCCAGACGGAGCTGGCACCGTCCACTCTGGCCACGATTCTCTACACCTCGGGCACCACAGGATCGTCGAAGGGGGTGATGCTGCCGCGCGGCTACTTCTCCAACCAGGGCGCCGTCATCGCGCGGGTGCTCGACCTCGACGAGCGCGACACTGGCTACTTCGTCCTGCCGTTCTTCCACGTCGACTTCCACGTCGTCCTCCCAGCCGTGATCCAGTCGGGTTCCTCAGTCGCGTTCGACCGCCGCTTCAGCGCGCGACGATTCTGGCCGCATGTCAAGGAGTTCGGTTGCACCTGGGCGTTCGCCATCGGGGCCGTGCTCTCGATAGTCCGGAAGCTCGGTGCAGAGCCCGCGGCCGGAACCACGCTGCGGCGCGTCCTCGGCGCACCGATCCCCGACGAGGCATACACGTTCTTCGAGGACCGGCTCGGCATCGACATCCTGAGCATGTTCGGCCAGACCGAAGCCGACGGCCCTACCTTCGAGACGACCGGCCGGCGCCGCCGAGGCAGTGCCGGAACACCCTGCTCTCATTTCGACGTCGAGATCCACGACGACCGTGGACACCCGGTGGCCGCGGGCACGGTCGGCGAGATCGTCTACCGGCCGCACAGTCCCGACTTGATGATGCTCGGCTACTGGCGCCGGGACGACGCGACGGTCGCCGCCTGGCGGAACCTCTGGTTCCACTCCGGCGACCTCGGCCGGATGGACGGTGACGGCTTCCTCTACTTCGTCGGCAGGATGACCGACAGCATGCGTCGCCGAGGCGAGAACATCTCGGCCTACGAGCTGGAGATGTCTTTGCGCAAGGCACCCGGCGTCCAGGAGTGCGCCTCGATCGGCGTGGTCGACGAGGTCGGCGGCGAGGACGAGATCAAGGTCTTCGTCGTCCCTGTCGACGAAAACGGTTTCGATGTCGACGCGTTCTTCGACTACTGCGACCGGCAGCTGCCCCGCTACGCCGTCCCCCGCTACGTCGAGATCACCTCGGCCGAGACGTTCGTGCGCAGCGTCGGCACCGGCGTGATCCAGAAGCGCTGGCTCTCCCGCGCCACGAGCGGATCCGGGGTCCATGACCGCGAAAACCTAAGGGAGGCACACCGATGAGCTTCACCTGGAAAGACGCGCTGGCCGAGCTGGACCGCAGGAGAGCGCTCGCGCGCGAGCTCGGCGGCGAGCGTCGCGTCAACCGCGCCCATGACCAGGGCCGGTACACGATCCGCGAGCGGATCGACCGGGCGGCGAGCGCGTTCTACGAGGTCGGCGAGTTCGCTGCCTACGAGGACGTCGATGCAACGGGGAAGCTGCGCGGCATGATGCCGGCGAGCTACGTCTGCGGGCTCGGCGAGTTCGCGGGTCGCGCGGTCGCGGTCGGCGGCGAGGACTTCACTGTGCGGGGCGGAGCGCCACAGACCTATCTGGATCGGATGAAGGGCGGCCTCGGCGGCTTCGTGGAAGACCTCGCGCACGAGTACCGGATCCCGCTCGTGCTGTTCATGGAGGGCATCGGCGGGGACGTGGCCGCGCAGGCGGAGAAGGGTCACTCCTACCTCGTGAGCTCACTGAGCTGGCAGCGCTCCTACGAACTGCTCGCCGAGGTCCCGGTGCTGACCATGGTCAGCGGCGCGGCGGTGGGCGGCACCGCGGGACGGACCGTGCTGAGCCACTTCTCGGTCATGACCAAGGATTCCGTTCTCTTCGCCGGGGGCCCACCACTGGTGAAGCGCGCTCTGGGAGTGGACGTCGACAAGTACGAGCTGGGCGGCGCGCGGGTGCACACCGCGGAGTCCGGGTGCATCGACAACCTCGCCGAGGACGAGGACGACGCGATCCGGCAGCTGCAGACAGTGCTCGGCTATCTTCCGCAGAACGTCTGGGAGATGCCGCCGCGAGGCGATCGCAGCGACCCACCCGACCGCCGGGTCGACGAGGTACTCGACATCATTCCGGAGAACCGCCGCCGTCCCTACAAGGCGTCCAAGGTCGTCAGCGCCGTCGTCGACCGAGGCTCGTTCTTCGAGGTCGGCGCGCGCTGGGGCCGCGCGGTGACCACCGGGTTCGCCCGCATGGACGGCATCCCCGTCGGGATCGTGGCGAGCAACCCGCAACACCTCGGCGGCGCGCTCGACGCGGCCGCGGCGGAGAAACAGGTGCGCTTCGTCGACACCTGCAGCACCTTCCACCTGCCCATCGTCTACTTCGTCGACGTGCCGGGCTTCATGGTCGGGCCCAACGCCGAGCGAGGCAACGTCGTTCGCTGGGGCATGCGCGCGATCCAGTCGATCATCCAGGCCGAGGTGCCGGTCGTGACCATCCAGGTCCGCAAGGCCTACGGCATGGCGGTGTCAGCGACGTCAAGCCCGGACAGCCTCAGCCTGCGCCTCGCCTGGCCCACCGCGGAATGGGGCGACCTGCCGGTCGAGGGCGGCGTCGAGGCCGGCTTCAAGCACGAGATCGAGAACGCCGAGAACCCCGAGGAGTACCGGCGGCTTGCGGAGGAGCGAATGCTCGCGCTCGCGGACCCGTGGAAGACCGCCGAGGCTTTCGGGGTGGAGAACATGATCGACCCCAGGGACACCAGGGAGGTCGTGTGCGCCTTCCTGGAGGCCTCGCTGCACCGGGTGCGCACCTCACTCGGCCCGCAACGCAGGCAGTGGAGCCTGCGGCCCTGAACCACAAGACAGACCTCACGAAGGGAACCCTCATGGCAACAGTGGAAAGCGAGACGACCGCGGTGGTGTGGAAGGTCCTCGTCGGAGTCGGCGACACCGTCGAGGAGGGCGACGCCGTCGTCATCCTCGAGTCGATGAAGATGGAGATCCCGGTGGAAACCGGAGAAGCGGGCACGGTCACCGCGGTGCACGTCAAGGAAGGCGACGCCGTGGACGACGGCCACGTGTTGGTCGATGTGAGCTGAGGTCGCCATGTTCACTCGAGTTCTTGTGGCCAACCGCGGCGAGATCGCGGTTCGCATCCTGCGAACCCTTCGGAAGATGGGCATCGAGTCCGTCACGGTCCACTCCGATGCGGAGGCCGACGCGGTGCACGTCCGCGCCGCCGACCAGGCCGTCTGTATAGGACCCGGACCGGTTTCGGAGAGCTACCTGCGGATCGACCGCGTCCTTGACGCCGCGCGAAGGACGGGCGCACAGGCCGTCCACCCGGGATACGGGCTGCTCGCGGAGAACCCCGAGTTCGCCGAGGCCTGCGAACGGGCCGGGCTCGTTTTCATCGGGCCGACGTCCGAGGCGATCCGGGTGATGGGCTCGAAGATCGAGGCGCGAAGGGCGATGTCGGAGGCCGGAGTCCCGGTGGTGCCAGGCGCTCTCGAACCCGTCTCCGGTGCCGACCACGCGCTGGAACTGGCCGATTCGATCGGTTACCCCATCGCGGCGAAGGCCTCTGGGGCGGGCGGCGGCAAGGGGTTCCGGGTCGCCCGCGAGCCCGGCGAGCTTCCCGGCGCCGTCGAGGGCGCGCGCAGCGAAGGGGAACGGTTCTTCGCCGATCCCACCGTGTACCTCGAGCGCTACCTCGACGACCCCAGGCACATCGAGGTCCAGCTGCTCGGCGACACCCACGGCAACGTTGTGCACCTGTTCGAGCGCGACTGCACGATCCAGCGGCGGCACCAGAAGCTGGTCGAGGAGGCACCGGCGCCGCGGTTGCCGGAGCCGCTGCGTACCCGCATCGGCGAGCTGGCGATCACGGCGGCCAAGGCCATCGGCTACCACTCGGCGGGCACCGTGGAGGGCCTGCTCGCCGGTGACGAGTTCTTCTTCCTGGAGATGAACACCCGCATCCAGGTCGAGCACTGCGTCACCGAGATGGTCACCGGCATCGACCTGGTCGAGCAGCAGGTGCGCGTCGCCGCCGGCGAACGGCTGTCATTCGGGCAGGCCGATCTGCGCCTCGATGGGCACGCGATCGAGTGCCGGATCAACGCCGAGAACGCCGCAAAGCACTTCCTGCCCGCACCCGGGACCATCAGCGGATACCAGGAGCCACGCGGAGCGCACGTGCGCGTCGACTCCGGCGTCGGCGAAGGCTCCGCCGTGCTTCCCTTCTACGACCCCATGATCGCGAAACTGATCGTGTGGGGAGAGGACAGGGCCACCGCTACCGGCCGCATGCTCCGCGCCCTCGACGAGTTCCGGATCGACGGCGTCACCACGCTCCTGCCGTTCCACCGCGCGCTGCTCGCCAGCGACCAGTGGCGGCGCGCGGAAAGCTGCCGCGACCTGCTCGAGGACAGCGCCTGGCTGAAGCAGACTGCGCGGCATGAGTGACGGCACACGCGGCGCGACCGACTTCGACCACACCTCGATCGCCGTGCACGACGCGCCAAGCTGGCTGCGCCGGCTCCGGGGCACGCTCGGTGCGACGCCGCTCGTCGGGCAGGTGCTCCCGGAGTTCCGCTACGTCGTCTGCCAGCTCGGCGACGAGCACTCCGGCGGACGCCTCGAGCTCATGGACGCCCAGCCCGACGAGACGGACGGGTTCCTCACCCGCTTCCTCCGCCGGCACGGCGAGACAGCACACCACCTGACCTTCCTCGTGCCCGACCTCGCCCGCACCATCGAACAGGTGCGCGAGCTCGGCCTCGGGGTGGTGAAGACCGACCTCACGCACACCCCATGGCGGGAGACCTTCCTGCCTCCCGACGATGTCCACGGCGTGACGATCCAGCTCGCCGACAGCGACGTCGGCTACCCACCCCTACGCGAGCTGCTCGGCACCCGGACGCGAGATCCCGCTCGAGTACCAGGGAACCGCGAGGGCCGGGAGCCCGGCTGGTGGGAGTTCGCCTGGGACGTGCCCGCCGGTCCACTGGCGCGCCTGCGGTCCACGACGCTGCGCTCCACCGACCCGGCCTTCTCCCACCGGCTGTTCGCCGGTGTCCTCGACGCGGAGACACACCCTCGCCACGACGGCGTCGAGTACCGCTGGCCGAGAGGCACCCTCGTGGTCCGGCCGGACATCGTGGCCGGAATCAGCCACCTCACGGTCACCGGTGGCCCGGCACCCCGCTACCGCATCGGCGCGACGACACTCGTGCAGGAGCAGATATGACAGACCCCCGCCCCGTCCACATCAGTACGCCTGCTGAGGGCGTCTTGCTCGTCGCTATCGACCGGCCGCACGCCCGCAACGCGATCAACGACGAGGTCGCGCGCCTCGTCGCCGAAGCCATGGACCGGCTCGACACCGACGACACACTGCGGGCGGGCATCCTTACCGGCAACGGACCCGGTTTCAGCGCGGGACTCGACCTGAAAGCCTTCCTCGACGGGGAGACCGGCGAGCATCCCGAACGCGGATTCGCCGGCCTGGTCCGCCGCCCACCGCGCAAACCCCTGATCGCGACCATCGAAGGGTTCGCCCTCGCCGGCGGGCTGGAGATCGCGCTCGCGTGCGACCTGATCGTCGCGGCCCGCGACGCGCGCCTGGGCATCCCGGAGGTCAGGCGCGGGCTCGTCGCCGACGGCGGCGCGCTCCTGCGCCTGCCGCAGCGACTCCCCCGCAACATCGCCGCGCAACTGGCCCTCACCGGCGACGAGATACCGGTCCCCCGGCTGCACGAACTCGGGCTCGTCAACCTCGTCACCGAACCGGGAGAAAGCCTCGCCGCCGCTGAGGACCTAGCCGCGGCCATCGCGGCCAACGCCCCACTCGGTGTGGTCGCGAGCAAGTACGTGCTCGACCACGCCGGCAGCTGGCCGGCCGACGAGATCTGGCAACGTCAGGCGCGGGCCGTCGAGCACGTGTGGGCCTCGCGCGACGCGACCGAAGGCGCCCGCGCGTTCGCCGAGCGACGGCCGCCGCGCTTCACCGGCCGGTGAGCAAGACACGCAACTCGCCGCCCAGCGGCGCGCACCGGCTCGCCACGGTGGGGAGATCCATCACGCGCCTGCCGGGTACGACGTGACGTGGTCGAGGAAGTCGGCGACGTGCCGGGCAAGGGCCACCCCGGCCAGCCTGCACACGGCGACGTCGCGGCGCGCCGCAGGGTCGGTCAACGGCACCCGCACGACGCCGTCGTTGCCCCTGGCGGTCGGCGGAGCGACGGCGACCCCGACACCGGCCGCCGCGAGCGACACCGCCATCTCCATGTTGTCGGTCTCGAAGATCACCTTGGGGTGCAGGCCCACGCTCTCGAACATCCGGTCCGCCACCGCGCGGGCGGCGTAGCCGGACTCGGAAAGGATCAGGTTCTCCCCCGCCAGCTCCCGGACGTCCAGCGACGCACGGCCGGCCAGCCGCGTGCCGGCCGCCACGACGACGTCGATCCGCTGCTCGAACAGGACGGTCGCCGCGATCTCGGGGCGCTCAGGAGGCGGGGCGATCATCGCGACGTCGATCTCACGCTCGACGAGCATGTCCGCGAGTCCGTCGCTGCTGCCCTCGCGCAACGAGAACTCTACGTCGGGCCAGCGCGCGGCGAAGCTGCCGACCACGGCGGGCATGTAGTCCGAGCCCAGCGACCGGAGCAGCCCGACCCGGACCAGCTTCGTGCCGGTCAGCCGCGCCTCGCGCAGCCCGATCCGCACCTGCCGCAGCGCGAGACGTGAGTGCTCGGCGAGCAGCCGGCCCGCGGGGGTCAGCTCGATGCTGCGTCCGCTGCGCAGGACCAGCGCCATTCCCAGTTCGTTCTCCAACCGCCGAATCCCCCGGCTCAGTGTGGACGGCGTCATCCGCAGTTCCGTGGCCGCGGCGGCGAAGCTTCCGTACTCGACGATGCTGGAGAGATACAGGAGGTTTGGGCACAGGGCCATCGACGCCCGGTATTGGTGCATATGTGCACCGTATCAGTGCAATATCCGCCATTGACGCACCAGAACGCCATTGCTTGACTTACCCCGTTCATTTCCACGGGTGACCGAGCTCACTCGATCATCGCGCCGAGCACCCCGAATTTTGGAGAAAGAGTGACTGATGCGCACGCGCTCGACGGACTGCGGGTCCTTGAGGTCGGCAACTATCTCGCCGGGCCCTACTGCGGCACCTTGCTCGCCGACCTCGGTGCTCAGGTGACCAAGATCGAAGACCCTCATGGCGGCGACGTCGTCCGCACGTATGGCGCCGTCATCGACGGCACACAGGACAGTTCCGCGTTCCTCACCCTGAACCGGAACAAGGGTTCGGTTGCGGTGAACCTCAAGTCCGAAGAGGGCAAGGCGATCTTCCGCGCACTCGCCGTACGGGCCGACGTCGTCGTCGAGAACCTCCGCCCTGGCGCGATGCGGAGGCTGGGCCTGGACTACGCGAGCCTGACGGAGGAGAACCCCGGGCTGATCTACCTCGCCGCGTCGGGGTGGGGCCAGGACGGCCCGCTCGCGACGAACGCCGGGCTCGACATCATGGCGCAGGCTCGCTCTGGCGTGATGAGTGTGACGGGCTTTCCTGGCGGCGAGCCCGTGAAGGCGGGGGTGCCGCTGTGCGACATCGGCTGCGCGATGTACGGGGCCATCGCGGTGCTGGCGGCACTGAACCACCGCAACCGGACTGGCGAGGGCCAGTTCATCGACGTCTCCCTGTACGAGACCGGGGTCGCTTTCGCGATCTGGGAGTTCGCCAAGCACAGCGCCACTGGCGAGATCCCCGCTCCGCAGGGCTCGGCGCACCAGACCGCGGCGCCATATCAGGCCATCCGGGCGTCCGACGGCTGGTTCACCGTCGGTGCGGCCACTCCGAAGACCTGGCTGGCGTTCTGCCACGGCGTGGGTATGACCGAACTGATCGATGACGAGCGATTCGCGTCCAATGACGACCGTATGCGGAACCGGTGCGAGCTGATCGCCGCGATCGAGGAGCGGACCCGCACGCAGCCCCGCACACACTGGCTGAACCTCTTCGACGAGGTGGGTGTTCCCGCAGCCCCTATCCACGACTACGGACAGGTGTTCTCCGACGAGCACCTCGTCGTCCGTGATTTCTTCTGGGAGTCGACGACACGCGACGGCACACCCGTACGGCAGATGGGCTCGCCGATGCGGCTGTCCAGGACGCCGACCGTCCGGCGCACCCCTGGCCCGGGGCTGGGTGACCTGACCGGCGCGGTCCTCAGTGGACTGGGCTACACCGAGGCCGACATCGCCAGGCTCGACGCGGACGGGGTGGTGCGCGCAGCGCGGAACCCCGCTCCCATCGGAGGCGATGGCCATGACTGACTTCCACGAGGCTCCCCTGCTCGCCGAACAAGACGGCCCGGTCTACCGGATGACCTTCAACCGGCCGCACCGGCTGAACGCCGCGACCCCGGAGATGGAGGACCTGATCGTCGCGGGCTGCGAGTATGTCAACCGAACCCCTGAAATCCGCGTCGTCGTGTTCGACGGTGCAACCGGCCAGAAGCCGTCCTTTATGGCGGGCGGGGACATCGAAGGCTTCCGGGGCATAGAGTCTGCCGACGACGTTCGCGCGGTGGAGTCGCACTCCGAACGCACGCTCCGCGCGATCGAGAACCTGCGCGTCCCCGCGATCGCGGCCCTGGACGGGCCCGTGATCGGGCAGGGCGCGCTCCTCGCGGCCTGCTGCGACATCCTCGTCGCCGGGCCGGCGGTGCGCTTCGGCTTCCCCATCGCCCGCACGGTCGGCAACTGCCTGTCGGTACGCAACCTGACGCGGCTGACCGAACTGGTCGGCGTGCCGCTCACCCGCAGGATGATCATGCGGGCGGCACTGCTCGGTATCGGCGACCTGGTTCGCGCCGGTGCCGTGAGCGACACCGTGGACACCCACGACGAGCTGCGCGACCTCGCCATGCGCATCGCTCAGGAGATGGCTGCGCTCGCACCGCTGACGCTCTCGTTCACCAAGTCCTCGCTGCTGCGGGCACGTGACCCCGGCTCCGGCAACGAAGACCTCGTGGTGCGCAGCTACCTCTCCGACGACTCGAGGGAGGCCGTATCGGCCTTCCTGGGCAACAGATCACCGTGCTGGCGCGGTCGCTGACCTGACGCACGGCAACGCGTTTCCCGAAAGATGCACGACCCACATCTCATCCGTCACCCTACGCAGGAGTCCTCGACATGACGGTCCAGTTCGTTGCCATCGGCATTCTGGTTCTCGTGTTCGTCCTCGGCGCCGTACGGGGCGTGCACATAGGCGCGCTGGCGCTCACCGCGGCGGTCGGAGTCGGCCTGACTCTCGGCCGGCAGCCGTTGGAAGAGGTACTCGGCGGCTTCCCCGTGAGCCTCATGGTGCTGCTACTGGGGATGACCTATCTCATCGCGATAGCGCGGGCCAACGGCACACTGGACTGGCTGGTCGACGGCGCGGTACGGCGCACCGGACGGAAGAAGTTCCTCCTGCCATGGCTGATGTTCGTGATCGCACTCGTCATCGCAGGACTTGGCAATCCCTTGGCGGCCCTCATCGTGATCCCGATCGCGATGCTGCTGGCGGAGAAGAACGGCCGGGATCCGGTGGTGATGGGGCTCGGCGCGGTCAACGGCTCCATCGCGGGCGCCTTCGCGCCCACGAGCCTCTACGGTGTGCTCACCGTCAGCATCGGCGAACTCGGCGGCGTGGTGGTCAATCCCTATACGCAGTTCGCGTTCGTCCTCGCCCTCGTCGTCGCGCTGCAGGTGGCGGCGCAGATACTGTTCCGGCGGCACCGGACCGGGGACGCCGGGGACAGCACAGTGGGCATCCCAGCCGTGCCCCCCGAGCCCATCGGCGGCGGTGTGCCTAGCGGATCGAGTGGGGCCTCGGTGTCGACCGCCGAGCGGGTCGAGCGCACGATGTCCAGCCCGGCGACGGCCACACGCACCACGCTCGCTCAGCGCTTCACGCTGCTCTGCCTCGCATCTCTGGTTGTCATCGTGATCGCGGTTCCGGCTTTCGGAATCACCATCAACATCGGCGCGGTGGCCCTGGCCTTGGGTGTCGTGCTCTCGCTCGCCTTCCCTCGCGACTCGGCCGCGGCGATCGCCGACATCGACTGGAGCACGATCCTGCTCGTCGGCGGCATCGTCACCTACGTCGCACTGCTGCAGCGCATGGGCGCGGTCGACGCGCTTGGCGACCTCGCCGCCGCGATCCCCTCGCCTCTCGTCGCGGTCCTCATGCTGTGCTTCGTTGGCGCGCTCGTGTCGGCATTCGCGTCCACAACCGCATTGCTGCCGATCATCATCCCGCTCTCGCTGCCGCTCATCGCCGAGGGCGGCATCTCCGCCGCAGGGTTGATCATCGCGCTATCTGTGTCCGCTACGATCGTCGACTCGACGCCGTTCTCCACCTCTGGAGCCGTCATGGTCGCCTGCACGCCCGAGGCGGACCGGCCGCGAGTCACCCGGGTACTCCTCCGCTGGGGACTGTCCATGACCGTCATCGGACCACTGGTGACCTGCGCGGCGCTCGTGATCCCCAGCCTCCTGTGACGCGAGCGACGCTGAGGACGCCCGGGCGTGGGCATCGCCCCGTCAGCGGCCGACGGAAGCCGCACATCTCAGAGGATCGCGGTCGGTGCCCGGTAGTCACCGTCCGCAAAGCGGCGCAGCCGGAAGGGGTGGACGTCGTGGTCGGGACGGGCGTTGTTCACCAGGGCAGCGACGACTTCACCGACCGCGGGTGCGAGACCGAATCCGTGACCACTGAACCCGGTCGCCACGACCAGGCCAGGGTGCTCAGCGAGGCGGTCCAGCACCGGCAGGCCGTCGGGCGTGGCATCGATGACACCGGCCCAGAAACGTTCAGCGCGCAGCTCCAGCTGGGACGGCAGGGCCGCCCGCAGACGTGTCAGGCTGCGCCTGGCGAGAGCGGGGGACGTGCAGGGCTCCGTGGACACCTCGACCCCGGTGAACCGGTGCCGAAGCTCGCGCAGCGCCTCGGCGTTCACGCGCAGCCGCATTCTGCGGTGGTTATGCAGGAATGCGGTCATGAAGTGGGGAGCCTGCAGAAGAGTGTCCAGAGTCAGATCGACGTCTCCGCCGCCTCCGGTGGAGAAGATCATCCGACCGTCGGGGCGCTGCCGGAATGCCAGGCCCGACGCCCACACGCTCGTGGTCGACACCGGCGGCACGGGCGCGGTGAGCCCGACCGTTCCCCGGACCCGATTCTGTGGCAGTCGGATCCCCGCCGTACGCAGCAGTCGGCGCGAGCCCGCGCCGGCGGCGCACACGACCGTTTCCGCCCGCAGTGGTCCGTGGTCGGTGTGGACTCCGATCACCCGGTCTCCCCGTCGTTCGAGCGCGAGGGCACGCCAGCCGGTGAGCACGACCGCGCCGGCCCGGGCCGCGGCCTCGCCGTAGGCCCGGGTGGCCGACACGGGGTCGGCGTGCCCGTCCGAACTGGTGTAGATCGCCGTGTCATGCGGCAGACGCAGACCCGGCACGAGCTCCTGCACCTCGAACGGATCGACCAGTCGAGTGTCGAGACCGTGTTCCGCGCCGATCCCGGCCCAGGTCACGTACTTCTCGGCGGCGTCCGCACCGGCCAGAGCGAGATTGCCACCCTGAACCCACTCGATCTTCTCGTCCAGCTCGTCCTCGAGGCCGCTCCACCGCCGGTTCGCGGCCCGCATCATCGAAAGCTCCTGCGGGCTGCGACCTTGCTGCCGGACGAACCCCCACCCCCGTGTGGACTGGCCGGAACCGAGGACGTCTGCGTCCAGGAGCGCGACCGCGATCCCTTCCCGGCCGAGCTCGTACGCCGTCGCGAGTCCGATGATCCCGCCGCCCACTATGACGACGTCGGGACGGCGACCTTT